>NZ_JBXAOE010000021.1:0-172136 GCF_058802485.1 Cupriavidus sp. GW822-FHT02D05
GGTAATCGCCAGGCTCTCCCTTGAAACCCCCCAGTACGAAAGTACTGGGGGGTTTTGCTTTTGCGCGATCGAAAGTGTGACGGAAAGTGTGACGGAAATCGCGATGAATTGCCGAGATGGAGATATCCAGATCATTCCAGATCATTCGTGATGAAAAAGGCCGGCAAGCGCCGGCCTTTTTCCATGCGTAATCGCCGCTGACCATTGTCAGCGGCGATAGCATCTCAGTTACCGCACCGTACCAACAATACGCACGAACTTCTGCGTGTCGTCCGCGGTCGTGGATCGGATTTCGACAGTGCGCTGGTCGCCCGCCAGGCCGAATGCCGGGAATACCGCGGTGTTGCAGGGCGTCAGCTGCGCGCTCGATGCCGAATTGGTTGCACTGACCGTATCGCTGCGAGCGGACCGCGCGACAGGCAATCCCTGAATCAGCACGCGCTTTGGCAGTGGCAGCGCACTCTGCAGGGAGCCAAACGCCAGGGCGCGGTCGACCGTCTCCGCGTTTTGCGTCCAGCTGATCTGCGTGCCGGACTGCGCCGCAGTTTTGCTGCCCCCCGTGGTGACAAAGTCCAGGCTGCCTTCGTCGATGCTGTTCCAGGTCTGCCGCGCCAGTACCGACGGCGTGAGCACGCTGCCCGACGTAGTCACGTAGAACGTATCGTCAGCCGCTGCCAGGCTGGTTTTGTAGCTGGAGTTGAGGTTGCGGTTCCACACCTCGAACTTGTAGCGGCCATAGGCCGGAAGGCTCTCGATGGCGGAGTCCGACAGGGCTGCAGGCAGGTACGTGTTGCCGCCGGTGGATAGCCCGCCCCACTTTACTGCCTGGTTGCTATCGATTGCCGTGGCCGCCAGGACCACGGTGCTGCTCGATTGCCCGCTGTCGCCGATGATCTGGTTGGGCATCACAGGATCGTCTGTGGCGTAGGTCAGCGATCCGGCCAGATTTTGTACCACCAGATTGCTGTAGCTGCCGCAAACGCGAGAGCGCGAGAGGATAATGCCCACAGCCGGCAATCCCGGGCCCGTCACCCGTACCAGTTGCACATTCATACCTGCGCCCCGGGCGGGGTTGAACAGAAAACGCAGCGAACTCTCATAGCGCGATACGATCCCCTGCGCCGATAGCGGATTTAACTCAGTGACCTTGCTGATTCGCCGCGTGACCGCAGCTTCGTAGCTGCGCTGGTTGCCCGTCAACTGCCAGCCGGCGGGCGCACGGTTGGTGACAATGCGTGTGATGTGGTCGGTGGATTTGTCGGCGCGAACGAAGGGCAGGCGTACCAGCGCGGTTGCCTGGTTCTGGGCATTGGTCGAATTGAACAGGACAACTGGCGCCTCGAACTTCGCGCCCTTCATGTCGCTCGCTGCCAGCAGGGTGAACATGTCGTCGCGAGCGGTATAGCTGTTGTTCAGGTAATCGCTCGAGAATGCGGTGCTGCAAGCGCCAAGCACGCTGGTGCCATCCGCGCGGGCCGTGGGATCCAGCGCAAAACAAGCCTGCAGGGCAGCACGGATGCCTTCAAACGTCGCGGCATTGGTTTTGACTTCAGGCTTGGGCAACGCGGGCGGAGGCGATGTCAGCGAGTCCGCTGTCAGGATGACTTCGTGTGCGGCATTGTTGCCGGCGATCACGGAGCCGGTACTTGTCAGCTTTGCGCCACTCGTTGTCAGCGTGACCCGGATGACGTCGAGAACGCTATCGGCACCTTCCCCCTGTTTGCTGAGTGGCGTGGAAATCGGATCAAACGCGGCGGGGTCCAGTCCCGCATCGCTCGTGACATTGGCAAGCACGGAGCGCAGCAAGCTGACGAATTGCTGCACCTGGGCGCTGCTTGCTTTGCTGCCAAGCACCGACGGCTTCGTCAGGTCCAGGGGGTTGCCACCAACCAAGAGCGCAGCAACGGCAGTCGTCAGTGGCGTGACATTGACGGTTGCAGAGCCATTTGTTGGCTTGGTCGCCAGCACCGAGACATAGGTCAGCTGGTCGCCGCCGCTGCTGCCCGTTGCGACAACCGCAAACGGTGCACGGAAGGCGGTGACATCGAATTCAAAATGGCCACTGCCATCTGCCGTGTTGCTGCCCACGACTTTTCCGTCAGCGTCATAGACGGTGACCAGGGCATTGGCCATAAAGGCGCCGCTGGCTGCCGTGCCTTGCAGCGTTACCTTGGCAGCCGGGGTCGTCGCCGTGCCGCCGTCTCCACCTCCGCCACACGCGCTCAATACGGCAAGCGTGATCGCTGCCACTGCGGGCGTCAGCAGGGTGCGGCGATTCATCCCCGACCTGGATTTCCCTCTAATACTCATTGGATTTTCCTTTCCTTATTATCTGTAGATACAGCGGGTTTTCGAGTCCCTGACCACGCTGCGCATGCAGATTACAGGAAGAGACGTCAAAGGCACCCCCCCCGGCGGTGGGGTGATTCGGCAATTTTGCAAAAAATGACAATTGGCATTTCGTGTCGGGGATACGCCGGTGCTGATGTGAATGAAAAACCCTGCGCGTGCTAGGATCCAGCGAGATTTCGACGAGAAGCATGCAGGGGAGCCAGGACACCGATGGAAAGCGGCATGACAGAGTACAAAGGGTACGTAGTCCACGTCTTCTGCAAGACGATCAAGGACGGTTTGCACATCGCGTCATGCGCGATCTGGGAGGACGGGGCGGTAGTGCAGGATTCCAAATCCATCGGCCGCAATCACGCCACCGCAGCCGACGCAAAAATCGCGGCTTACGAGTGGGCGAAGCAGTGGATAGATGGAAATAGCTGAGTGGCGCTGGCGCGGCTGCGTGCACTCGCGAGCGTACATGGAGCGGCCGCCGCCGCACGCCAAAAAGAATGGGCGCTAGCACTTTTCAGTTCTTTTTGTATTAAGGCTATCCAGATGCCGCCAATCCGCGTATATTCTCATTCGCGGGGTGGAGCAGTTGGCAGCTCGTCGGGCTCATAACCCGAAGGTCGCAGGTTCAAGTCCTGCCCCCGCAACCAAATTCCAAAAGCCCGTCCGGTTCAAGCCGCACGGGCTTTTTGCATTGTCGCCTTGCCGTTGTGCGCTAGGCGAAATCACCCGGCGGGTCGTCCGGGATGGTCCACTTGATCGGCTTTTCTTCAGTGGCCGGTGGCGGCTTCTGCGATCGCGAAAGGGGTTGGGGCGCAATTTGAGACAGGAGTTGAGCGGACGATACATTGACGGTTTCCTCATCGCCGTCTTCTGACCAATACCTGAGCGTCACTGACATGTTCCTCTCCGGTAAGTGACTCAAAGAACCCCAACTGCCAGTCGCGCAGGAGGGGGCCAACTCTTACCTTAGGACCATTTCGCGTGCTTGCCTGTCGTCAATGGCGATGGCGATGGCATGCGCAGGCGGCGCCCAGAATGGACAAAGCCGCACGCCAGGATGGCGTGCGGCTTTGTAGTGCGAGCCGTTCTTCAGCCCGGCTGGCGCTAAGGCTTCAACAGATCACCCGATCACCCGATCACCCGATCACCAGTTCGAGTCGCTCTTGGGCGGGCCCAGGGACTCTTCCTTGCGCGGTGCTGCCTTCTTCTTGGGCTTGGTATCAGCCGCCGGCACAGGCGGAATTTCCGCGCGCAACTGCAGGGAGCCAGCTGGAACATCGTCAAGCTTTACCTTGACGTCTTCCAGATGCCCGTACGACAAGGAGGGCGTGACCCGGTCCACCACCACGGTGCAGCATTCCTGCTCGGTACGTCCGAGCGAGCGGCCGGTCTGCGGATCGCGCAGCTCGTTGCCCAGCATGACGACCTGATAGGCTGTGCCGCTGCTCACCGACTGGCCACCCTGGCTCAGCACCACGTTGTGGCCATCGCGGGAGGCTACGCTGACCGGGTAGAGGCGCACCAGGATGTCGGCTACCACCTTGGAGACGACGGCGCCTTCCATGGCTTCCACGCGCTCGCCTGCCGCGCGGCCGGCGTCGCCCTTGGCGGTATTGCTGAACAGGACTTCGCTGGTGGTCACGTTGACGAACTTCTGCGAGACCGACCAGTGCCCTGGCACGCTGCCCTCGCCATCTGCATTGGCGCGGCGTCCCGGCTCGAAGGCATTGACGCGGCCAAACCAGATCAGGTCCGCGCCGAGTCCCTGGCCGAGCTTGGCGAACTGGTCCGCCGAGGTCTGGCCGTTCGAGATGCGATCCATTTCGTCACCGAGCTCCGGCGCAACATCGCGCTCCAGCACGGTGAAGCGTCCGCTCTGCGTCAGCGCGTCCATAATGCGCTGGCGCAGCTCGGCGGCGATGCGCACGGTGTCGCCGCCGGCGCGGCTGTCCACGCGCAGCGGGGCGATGGCGATGCGCAGCTTGCCTTGGTCCGCCGGCGCCTTGTACTTGGCCACATTGGCTTCGATGGTGGCCTTGATCATGCGCTCGGTCAGGCCGGGCTCGCTGATCTCGATCACCTTGAAGTTGCTGATGGCGCCACGGCTGCTCTGGCTCACCAGCTCCGCGAAGCCGGCCGAGCTCAGCGTGAGCGGATCGCGTCCCACGGCCAGGCCCAGCACCGACTTGAACTGCGTCGACGACTGCTCGATGGTCATGCCATTGACCTGCATGACGGCCTGGCGCAGTGCCTGGTCGATGGCTTCGGCCGGCGTATGGCCAAGACCGGTGGTGGTGACCCGCACCTTTTCGACCTGGCCCACGTCGGGTGCGCCACTGCCGCTTGCCGCCGGCGCGGAAGCGCCGGCGGATGCGGCGGCAGGTGGCGGCTCTGCGTCACGGCCTTTGCAGCCAGCCACCGACACCGTCAATGCGAGGCCGCAGACGGCCAGCGCACGATGCCATTTCATGGGGAGTGTTCCGCTCTGGTTCACGATGGCAACAGGCTTAGAACTTGGCCGAGAGTGCCGCAGTGGCATCCTTCGGCACGGGGATTTCGTTGCTCTTCGCGTAGGCCGTGGCAGCCTGCAGCGTGCTGCCCAGGCGGGTCACGTGGCCCGGTGCTTCGCTAGCGATGTAGGTGCCCGTCGACAGCTTGTTGGTCAGCGTCAGCTTTTCCATCACCGATGCGCTGGTGAGTTGCGACTGTGCGGCATCCTTGAAGGCGATCAGGCTGGGACGCAGGCCCACATAGCGCAGCACGCCCAGGCCAAGGTGCTTCATGCCTTCGACGTACGATTGCTTGCCGGCGGCGTCGATCTTGGTGTTCGAGTCTTTCAGCTTGGCTTCGATGGCGGCCGAGGCTTCGCTCTGCAGCTTGTCGGAGTCTTCCAGGTTGCCCTTGGTGGCGCCGTCGGTCAACGCGTCAGCCGTTGCCTTTGCCTTGGCCGACAGTTCCTTCAGGCCAACCGCGTCCGCCAGGTGGGACTGGGCCACCAGCACTTCGCGGCCGGCAGCGACGTAGGCCTTGGACAACTGATCTTGCGCGCCGCTTGCGTCGGCGGTGGCGCCGCTGCTGGACGAGGACGAACCACCCGTCAGGCTGCCCAGCGAAGGCAGGGCGTGGGCCTGGCCAGCGGCCAGCAGGGACAGTGCAGCGACCGAGATGACTTTCTTCAACATGTTTGTTCTCCAGGGAAAGCAAAGGGGTAGGAAGGCCGGCCCTACGGCACCGTGACGCGCTTGCGCCGGCCTGGGAGCAATTAGCGGACCTTGGCGTTGTTCAGTTGCGCCGCCAGTTCGCGTGCCGCAGAATCGGCCGCGCGCTTGAGCGCGTTGGTCTGTGCCACGCTGGCGTCCGGGCCGGTGCCGGCGTACTGGACCGGGCCGACCGACGACACCGTGCGCGGGAAACGCGTGGTCACGTCAAGCAGCTTGGCCGTTACCGTCACGTACACGCGGGTCAGGCCGGTGACCGGGTCGCTGTCCTGCATGCCGATGTCGAGCGTGCCGAGCGCCAGGTAAGGGACCTGGGCGGTCTGCAGGCCCAGCACGGCCTCTCGCATGGTGGCGGGTTGCAGGTCGTTGCCGCTCTTGTAGTCGTTTTCCAGCGCGCTGATGCGCAGGTGCCCACCCGAGGAGGGCTCGACATAGGCGGCTTCCACCACCTGGAAGCCCGACTGCGCGAACACGCCGGTGAACACCGAGTTCAGGTTGCCCGACGGCACCAGGCGCCAGCTCACGTCATCCGCTTTGCGGGTGCGGCTGCCGCCAGTTTCGACGGAGACGGAGGCATTGGCCGAATAGCTGTTGCGGGTCGACTTCTCGTTGACGTTTTCCTTCATGTCCGCGCGCTTGTAGACGCGCGTATCGAAGGACTTGACGGAGTCCTGCTGGCGCGCCACGAACAGGAAGGTCAGCGGGGATTTCTGCGCGTCCGAGGCGGTGGCCACAGCCGCGCCGCCCTTGACCGCGTTGCGCAGCTTGGCGACGTTGATGTCGACGCGGACCACCACCGAATACTGGCTGGCGTCCTTCTTGTCTTCCTCGCTGATGATGGTCGCGCCCAGCACGAACTTGTCGAGGTTGGCCGCGACCTTGTCGCGGATGCTGTCGAAATTCTCGGCTTGCGACTCACCGCTCTCGGCGTAGTAGCGTTCGATGGCGTTGACCTGCGCGGTCTTGAAGGCGCGGTCCTTGTCCTCGGCGCTGGCCTTGCTCGAGAACACCGAGCTGTCGTACTTCACGTTTGCCATGCCCTTGGATGACACCACCTGTGCCGACGCCAGGCTGCACGCGAACAAAAACAGCCAACAGAGCTGACGGATTACTTGCATGACTTGACCACTCCTCTTGTGACATCTACTTGTTTACCAACGTTATCGCCCGACGATGCCGCAGCCAGCCAGTCGCTGTCCTGGCCGCCCAGCGAACTGGACAGCTTGGTGAACAGGCCTCGCAGGGAATCCGCGTATGCCGGGAAATCGTCGATCTCTGATTGCGTGACGGGGACGGCTTTCACTTCGCCGTTCTTGAAATCGGCGTCGAGGTACTGCTTGCCGGACATCGGCTCGCCCAGCTTGACGTGGCTGTACACCGCGTAGATGTAGCTGGTGCCGGCCGCGGAGCTGCCGTACTCGACCCGCTTGAAGCCCTTCAGGTCCACCTGGATGGTGTAGTCGGGCTCAGGCAGCTTGAGGTTGAAGACCTCGCCGTCGGCAAAGCGCATCGCCATCGCATTGCCAATGGCATAGCCTTTGGTGAACGGCAGGATCGGTACGCCAGCCTTATCCAGCAGGGCTTCGCCGAACATGTCGGCGAGCCAGCCTTCGGCCACGCCGGAGCCCGACTTCAGGCCTTCGGGCAACTGGGCCAGCGCTTCGGGCGCCACGTTGACTTGCGACACTTGCAGGTAGCGGGTGCCCGACGACGGCAGCTTCGCGCCCGACAGGACCTGAGCGTAACGATCGAACAGGCCCGGCTTGTCGCCGCCGAGCAGCAGGCGCTTGACGCGGTCGCGCTTCTCACGCTCGCTGGGCTGATGGTCGAGCACGTCGAGGTAGGTCACGTTGATCGGGTAGGCGCGCAGCACCGTCATGGCCTTGAAGTCGAACTCCAGGGCTTGGCCACGCACGTTGGCCAGCACTTTGTACAGGCGGCCGAAGCGCTCGGACGAGATAGTCTCGCTGGTTACCACCAGTGCGGTGGCGAGAGCCTGGTCGCTATTCTTCAGGCTGGCCATGCCGTCGCTGGACAGCGTGAAATTGGCGGGCGGGCGCGCGGCCAGGGACCGGCTGATGGCCTTGTTCGGCGCGCTGCCGGAGGCGGTCAGCTCGGCCTCGACCTGTCGCGTAACCGGGAAGCGGGCCGCGATCTGCTGAGCGTCGCCGGCATAGGCAAAGCCAGCAAAGGCGACGCTGTCGGCAGCGGCTGCCTGGGTCGCCGCGAGGGCAGTAAACAGCAAAACGACAAGTCGGAAAGCTTGCATGGGCAGAGTCAAAAATGAAGGGAGGGCAGCGAGAGATGCAAGGTGCCGCGCATTCAAGCGAACGCGCTGGCCTATGAACATTGGCGGGTATTCGGAAATGTCTTAGGACTCAATCCGAAATGTCTTAGGACTCGCGCGCTCGCAAGGCCGGGATTCTACTGTAGAAAAACAGCAAAAATGACTTTAGTGGCTTTTTTTAGAAAAATTGAGAATTGCCTTATTGACTTCTGTGTGCCTTTAATGGCATGCCATGCTGGCGTTGGCAATTAGAGGGCGGTGGAGAATTGCCTCTCAAGGTCGCGGCGCGCTGCGTCAGCCTTCGCTTGGCTGGATATTCAGCAAGCCGGTGCCGGCCTGCGTGAGGAATGGCGAGAACAGGCTCATGACCTGCGACGCGCCCCAATTGATGTGTTCGCGCTTGATGGCATCGATGCCATGGCGTGACCGCAGGTAGTCGATCCAGTAGGTCGATACGATCCACGTGTTGACGACTAACTGGTCAAGTTGCTCGGGCGTGGCGCGCAGCAATCCTTGCGCTTGCATGGCGCCGAACACCCGACGGACATGGTGCTGTCCGTCGTTGGCCAGCGCTTCGGTGCGCAACCTCAGCGTTGGCGCCAGGCCGCGGATGGACGCCGCATCGCGATAGAAGAAGCGCCACTCCCACATCAGGTTGAACCAGCCGCTCAGGTAGCCCGCGAAACGGTTGGGGGCATCGCCTTGTGCCAGATCCGCAACCGAGGTGTCGCGCAGCGCCCTCTCGAAGTTGTCGAACAGGGCATCGAGGATCTGTTCCTTGCGGTGAAAGTGATAGTAGAGATTCCCTTCCTGTATGCCGACAGCCGAGGCGATCTCCGCGGTGGTTACGACGACTGGCCCGCGCTCGTTGAACAGGCTCAGGCAAGCGTCAAGGATGCGCTCGCGCGTTTTGGGGCGCCGGGCTGGCGCGATTTGCACCGTCATGGCTGGTAACTCCCTGCATATTCCGTTATCTGCATGTTTGCACGACAGATGGTTAGGGGTAAGCCCTAGTTTTGGCAATCTCGGTTGATTAATTAGGGTGAACACCCTAGTCTAGTCTGAATACAGCACGGATGCACCGTGAGAATTCGACGCGACAAGCGCCGGCTCGGTTTGGCCAACAGGAGACGATCAATGCTTTCAGGCAATGCGAAGCACCCGCATCCCGACGTTCACGACGGCACAGCGGCGCCGGAGCGCCAGGACGAGCAGGCGCCGGGGCAGGCCGCGGCGCAGCACATCGATGTGCTGGTAGTCGGGGCGGGGCTTTCCGGCATCTGCGCTGGCTACCATCTGCAGACCAGTTGCCCGGGCAAGACTTACGCGATCCTGGAAGGGCGCGACGCCATCGGCGGGACATGGGACCTGTTTCGCTACCCCGGCGTACGGTCCGATTCGGACATGTACACCCTGGGCTTCAGCTTTCGCCCATGGCGAAGCGAAAAATCCATTGCCGATGGTGACTCGATCCTCGAATACATCCGCGGCACGGCGAAGGAATTCGGCATCGAGCGGCACATCCGCTTTGGCCATCGCGTATCGCGTGCGTCGTGGTCGTCCGAGACCGCAAGGTGGACGGTCGATGCCACGGTAGGCCCGCAAGGCACGCCTGCCCGTTTTACCTGCAGTTTTCTCTACCTGTGCAGCGGCTACTACGACTATGCGGACGGCTATATGCCCGGGTGGCCGGGCATGGAGCGCTTCAATGGCCGTATGGTGCACCCCCAGCACTGGCCGGCGGACCTGGCGTACGACGGCAAGCGGGTGGTCGTGATCGGCAGCGGCGCCACGGCCGTCACGCTGCTGCCGGCGATGGCCGAGCGGGCGGCCCACGTGACCATGCTGCAGCGCTCGCCAACGTACATCGTGGCGCGCCCGTCCAGCGACGCTGTCTCCGCATGGTTGCAGCGGCGGCTGCCGGCGTCCATGGCGCATCGGGCCACGCGCTGGAAGAACGTGCTCCTGGGCATGTATTTCTACAATCTCTCGCGCAAGAAGCCGGACCTGGTCAAGAGCAAGATCCTCAAGGGGGTGCGCGCGCAACTTGGTCCGGACTACGATATCGACAAGCATTTCACGCCGTCTTACAAGCCATGGGATCAGCGGCTCTGCCTGGTGCCCGACTCGGATCTGTTCAAGTCCATCCGCTCAGGCAAGGCTTCGGTGGTCACAGACCAGATCGAGTCGTTCACCGAGGCTGGCCTGCTGCTGCGCTCCGGCGAGCGGCTCGACGCGGATGTCATCATCACGGCTACCGGGCTTCAGTTGAAGGTGGCCGGGGGGATGAAGATCGAGGTGGACGGCACCCCGATGAACCCGGCGCAGGCCTTCATGTACAAGGGCATGATGTATAGCGACATGCCGAACCTGGCGGTAGCCATGGGCTATGTCAACGCTTCCTGGACGCTGAAGGCCGAGCTCTCGTCGACCTACGTGTGCCGCCTGATCAATCATATGGACGCGAAGGGCCATGCCTGGTGCGCGCCGCGCCGCACAGATCCGGCATCCGATGAGGAGCCTTCGCTCTCGCTGAGCTCCGGCTATGTCCAGCGGGCCAGCAACATCTTGCCCAAGCAGGGCTCCAGGCGGCCGTGGAAGGTGCATCAAAACTACCTGTTCGACCTGATGGCCCTGAAGTTCGGCAAGGTGGAAGACAGCGAGATGGCCTTCGGCCGCGCGGGCACGGCTGCCTCGGTGGATGGCTAATGGATAATGCTTGAACGTCAAGGTTGAACGTCAAGGTTGAATTTCAAGGGTGAAGGTACATACACAATGACCATATTGATTGCCTGCGTCGCCGTGGGCGCCGTCGTTCTGCTTGGGTTGGTGGCATTCTCCGGCCTGATTGCGCGCAAGGTGGAAAATGCGCTGCCGCCCAAGGGGAAGTTCATCGAGATCGATGGCGCCCGCCTCCATTACATCGACAAGGGCGAGGGCCCGGCCATCGTGATGGTTCACGGGCTGGGGGGGCAGACCGGCAATTTTTCCTACGCACTGCTTGAAAAACTGACCGGCCGGTTCCGTGTGATCCTGGTCGACCGGCCCGGCTCGGGCCATTCGACCCGGCCATCGGCGATGTCGGCCCGCCTGAGCGTGCAGAGCACCGTCGTGGCCAAGTTCATCCGTGCGCTAGACCTGCAGAATCCGCTGTTGGTCGGGCACTCCCTGGGTGGCGCGGTGGCGCTTGGCGTCGCGCTCGATCATCCCGGCACGGTCGGCGGACTGGCGTTGATTGCACCGCTGACGCATCCGGTGGAGGGCGTGCCGCCCATGTTCCGTACGCTGTCGATTTCCTCAGCCACCATGCGCCGTGTGATCGCGTGGACGTGGGCGATCCCACGATCTATCTTGCGCGGCAAGACCATGGTTGAACTGGTCTTCAGCCCCGACCGGCCGCCGCAGGATTTCGGCACCGTAGGCGGCGGCCTTCTCAGCCTGAGGCCGCGCAGCTTCTATGCCACATCGACGGATATGGTCAGCGTGGAGGAGGACCTGCCATCCATGGCGCAGCGCTATGCCTCGCTGGCCTTGCCGATCAGCATCCTGTACGGGACCGGGGATGCCGTGCTCGACTGGCAGGCGCAGGGCAAGGCGATGAAGGACAAGCTGCCGGCGCTGGATCTCGAACTTGTCCCTGGCGGCCATATGTTGCCGGTCACATTTCCCGACCAGACCGCGGCCTGGCTCACGGCGGCTGCCGCGCGGCTCTGACGCGGCACCGACGGGGCGCACGGCAGTCGCCGCGCTGCCGGTCAAGCGTCGATGGTGAATCCGATCTCCTTGATGAACTCGCCCCAGCGCAGGTAGTCCGCCTTGACCTGCGCGGCGAAGGCGGGCGGCGTGATGGCCTGCGGCGGCAGCACGCCGACCGCGAACAGCCGCTTGTGATAGGCCGGGTCGGCGAGCACCTTCTGGATCGCCGCCGAGACCGCGCCAACCACGTCCGCCGGCATGGCCTTGGGGCCGAACAGCGCGAAGTAGCCGCTCAATTGCTCCATGCCCGGAAACCCCAGTTCACGGAACGAGGCGACGCCCGGCGCCATGTCGGAGCGTTCGGGCGTGGTGATGGCCAGCGCCTTGGTCTTGCCCGACTGATAGAGCGGCACGGCGGTGGTCAGCCCGTCGATCATTACCGGCACCACGCCACCCACCAGGTCTTGCGTGGCAGGAGCCGAACCCTTGTACAACACCGGCTCGAGCCGGCTGCCAGATAGCTTGTTCAGCAGCAGCGGGCCAAAGTGCGACGATGTGCCCGGACCATACGAGGCCGAATGCAGCGGCGACTTCGCGCTCTTGGAGTAGGTGATCATCTCCGCCAGCGTGGAGAAGGGCGCGTTCCTGGTGGCGACCAGTAGGACGGGTGCCCGTGCGGCTTCGGCCAGCGCGGTCAGGTCGGTGAGCGGGTCGTAGGGAACCTTGTTGATATGGGCACCCGAAGTGGCCGAGGAGCCGAGCGTCATCAGCAGCGTGTGGCCGTCCGGCTTGGCGCGGATCACGTCGAGCGTCGCGGGAATCGTCGCGCCGCCCGGCTTGTTCTCGACCACGACCGATTGGCCAAGGGCCTTGCCAAGGAAGTCCGCGAACAGCCGCGCGACCACATCGGTGCCGCCGCCAGCAGGGTAGGCCACGACCAGGCGCAGTGGGCGGCTTGGCCAGCCATTGGCAAAGGCGGGGGCTGCGCCGAGCGCGGCGGCTGCAACCGCGGTGGTAAGGAAATGACGACGATCCATGCTTCTGTCTCCTGGCGGTGATGCACATTCATGTGCTCTTTAGTGCGCAAGGAAGATACTCATGGAAGAGGGGATGGTCATGGAATCGGGCGATACCCTTCCCATGACGGCGTGCATGGACGCCGATTGTGCATCTCGATCGCGCGGAGTCGCTCATGCTACGATCCAGCCTCCGAATCAACGTGAGCTAACGATGTCGACAGCCTTCCTGATACTCAATCCGGCCCCGTCCGACGATGGCGAGCAAATCGGTTTTTCCATTGTGGCAAACGGCGTGGACAGCAGCGGCTTTGTTTCGCGCTCGGCGCTGGATGAACTGGCTCAGGGCCAGATTGGCAGCCACCTGGATATTTTCGAGCGTAATCTCGACCGCATCCAGGAAGTGGCCTTGCAGAAGTGGTCTGCGGACCCGTCTATTAACCCCGTCATGCTGGGGGACCACGATTTCTGATTGGGTCACGCGGCCCGCCGCACGCGCTACGCCTGCGAGAACGAGCGGACCAGCTTGGATTTCAGGGGCCAGGGGCGTGAGGCGAGAATCCAGATGCACAGCAGCGGCCCGATGAACGGCAGCAGCGCCAGATACGCGTAGAGGGGACCAAAATGGGCAGCCTTGAATACCTTCCTGAACGGGAAGAACCACAAGGCTTCGAAGAATAGGAATCCGAGTAGATAAAGCGTCATGGTTGTGCTTCCTGTGCGGCTCGCCTGGCGAAGCGTATGCCCCGCGCAGCCGCATTGTAGAACCCATTCGTTCGCTCACAATCCCGCCACTTCGGGGGATTTTTGCCGGTCCGGCATCCATACTTACGTCGCAATTCCGTGCGCCGCTGAGTCCTCCGCCCCCTCCCGCCACCTTCTTTGAAGCGGCTTAGCGCAGCGCGCGCTGCGCCACGGCGATCAGCGCCACGCCCATGCCCAGCAATATGACGGTCACCCAATCCATGCCGCCGGCGTTGAAGCCCAGGAAGAGGGGCCGGCGCTCTTCACGGGCGGCTGCCAGCTGGATGATGATGCGCGACGCGGTGAACAGGCCACCCGCGCCAAGACCCTGCACCGCGCGCGCCAGGCTCAGTTCGAGCGGTGTATTGCAGACGGCGCAAAGCGCGGCGCCCACGGTGGCGATGAGCAGGCCGAGCAGGGTAAATCCGCGATAGCTGATGTCCCGCGCGATGCGCCGCAGCACCAGGTTGGCAACGGTGGCCGCGGCGGCATAGGAGGTGAGGCTCCAGAGAAAGTCCTCAGGCGAGGCGTGAATGCCACCCCGGATATGGGTGCCCGCGACGCCCATCATGGACGACGCCACGAAGTCCACGCCGGTGGTGCAGCCCAGGGTAAAGGCGAAGAGATAAACCTGCGCAGCCGACAGGTCAGGGTGCTTGCCCAGCATCGCACTGCCAGTTGCCATGACGGTCCCATCGATCGCGTAGATGCAATTCGCAGTCTGGCGCCGCTGGGGCGACGACCCGCTTACCCAGTATCGGCGAAATGATCCGGGCGCCCAAGCGGAACCGATGGGGGATGACAGGAGGGCGTGGCTTCAGGCCCGCGGCCTGGTGTGCTGGAACGCGTCAAGCAGCCGGTCGCGCAACGCGCGCCACGCGCGCGGCACCGTGCTGAGCCCGGCGGTCAGGCCGGGATCATAATAGTGGACGATCAATGAGCGGCGCTCGCCCGCCTCGGCATGCAGGTTGGCATGCAGCGTGACGAAGCCGTTGAACGCATAGACATTGCCCGGCACACAGGCGATGCGGTCGCACTGGTGCTCGGCAAGATGGCGGAAGGTCTGCGCGCGGCGGATGACGAACGGCAGGTTACGCAACAGGATCAGGCGGATCTTCGCAACGATATTCGACATGGCCGTCACCGCATGGCGCTGGCGCCGGTAGATGATCAGGTCCCCGTTTTCCTGGGTGGCCTGCGCCTCTTGCAGCGGAATCAGCAGCGTCAGGATATGGGAGTCGTAATGCCGCAGGTGGCTCTGGGCGGGCAAGCCGCTATTGACACAGCGCAGCACGCACAGTGGCGGCTCGCCGTTGAGCTCCCAGCCGGCCTTGCGTGCCCATCGTCTTGAGATCTCGCAGGCCTGCCGTTCCGCCAGTTGAAAGCCTTCGTTTTGCCGCAGCATGTCTGCAAATTGCACGGCTGCCTGCGTGGCGCGGCGGCCATCCGCCGGCCGCCACGTTTCCCGGCTGGCGTCGATTGCCGCATTGATCTCGTCGAGCAGATGTCGAGTCACGACGCCTTCGAATACCTGGAGCCCGGGCGGCTCCGCGTCGATGTCGTAGTCATGCATCGCATGTTGCTCCGCTTCCCGCTCCACTCCGGCCAGTGCAAGGGCCGGGAAGGGGGCGATATGTTGCGGCCGGCCACAAATGGCCCGCCGCTACCGGACGAGGCGCGGCTCGCGTTGCCGGCCTTCCTCCTGATGATCTTGCGCAGGCCGCCGCTGGCATCGATTGGCGTTGCCAGGGAAGAAAACGCGGGCGGTCCCATGTCCGGTGTTATGAATCTACGGCTTCCGAGCGTTACCGAACGGACAAAACTACTTTCAGATCCGCCAGACGACACAATCCGAGTCGCTTCGCTTGTGCGCTTTGTCATGCACTTCTGGATGTTGCGCGTACGGGTGCGCGCCGCAGCCCCACGCGCTCAGGCTCCGGCTTTGCCGGGCAGCGATCCAGGCCGAATATGTTGGGAAAATAATGGATTCCAGGGGCTTGGTCATATTAATTTCATCAGACGGCTCTTATCGGTAAGATAATCATCAAGGTAATCGCCAAGGTAATTTCCAAGATAAGCGCAGCCGTAATGAGAGGCTGCACCGGACCATCAGCTTTCCAGTCAAATGCATTGCTTGGGGGCAGCGTTGGTGGGCGTTGGTGCGTTTGCCCTCACTGCTTACCGTTGTTCAATTGACAACTCCGGTTGCCGGGAACATCATCGCTCGGGAAAATAGACGCGCCTCTGTGCAACGATGTCGCCCGTTCGTCGGCGAAAATTGCATGGAAGGTAGCCATTCCGACGAGGAACCGGGGTCATGATTATTTCGCTACGCCGAATTGCGAGCGCGCTTGCGCTCGGTCTGCTGTTGTCTGCCTGCGCCGCGGGCCCGCAAACTTCCGCGGCGCCGCAGCCAGCTTCGCCGCCGTCCGATGGGGCGATCAAGGCTTTATCTGCCCGGATTTTTGTCTACGCCTATCCGCTGGTGCTGATGGATGTCACGCGTGAGGTCATGAGTGCCCGCGTGCCGGCCAATACCTTCTCGCATAAGCGCAGTTTCCCGGATGCCACCTTCACCGACGTGGTCAGCCCGAATGCCGATACGCTCTATTCGACGGCATGGCTGGATTTGTCCGGCGGCCCGGTGATCCTCTCGCTGCCCGACACGCACGGGCGTTATTACCTGATGCCGCTGATGGACGCCTGGACCAACGTCTTCGCGTCGCCGGGCAAGCGCACCGCGGGCACCAAAAAAGCGGTCTACGCCGTAACGGGGCCGATGTGGAACGGCACCTTGCCGCCAGGGGTCACTGAAATCCGCTCGCCGACCGAGATGGTGTGGCTGATCGGCCGTACGCAAACCAATGGCAAGCAGGATTACGCAGCGGTCCGCCGCCTGCAGGACCAATATCGCCTGGCGCCGCTCTCCGCCTTGCAGCGTAGCGGCAAGGCGCGGCCCAAGCCCGCCGAGGCGATGCTGCCCGAAGCGGTTCCGGTGGATGTGGAAACGCCGCCCGTTGAGCAGGTGGCGGCGATGGACGCGCAGGCGTTCTTCACCCGTTTCGCCGAACTGCTGCCGGCCAATCCTCCGGCCGCGGCCGATGCGGCCATGGTGGAATCGATCAAGCAGTTCGGGATCGTTTCGGGCATGCCCTTCTCCGTGACCGCGCTGGAGCCATCGACGGCCCGCGCGGTGCAGGAGGGCGCCACCGCTGCCCTGGCGGGTATCGTGGCCATGGCCAAGCGCGGTGGCGGCGAAGGGGACGGCAAATGGACCGTGCACCGGGATCTCGGCAACTACGGCACGGCCTACGGCAAGCGCGCGCTGGTGGCCTGGGTTGGGCTTGGCGCCAACCTGCCGGCGGACGCGCTGTATCCCAGCACGCGGGTCGACGCCGCCGGCAAGCCGTTGAACGGGGCAAACCGCTACGTGATGCATTTCAACAAGGGCCAGATGCCGCCGAGCATGGCCTTCTGGTCACTGACGCTCTATAACGACAAGCAGGCGTTTGTCGCCAATCCGCTCAACCGCTATGCCATTGGGGACCGCGACCGGCTGCGGTACAACCGTGACGGCTCGCTCGATATCTATATTCAGAATGCGCGCCCAGCGGGCAAGCGGGTGGTCAACTGGCTGCCGGCGCCGCCTGATGGCTTCAACCTGATGATGCGGGTGTATTGGCCCCGGCAGGTGATGCTGGACGGCACTTGGAGCGCGCCGCCGGTGATGCGGGTGGAGTGATTGCGGGCCCCAAGCCGCGCGCTGAGATGAAAAAAACCCGCCGAGGCGGGTTTTTTTCATGACAAGGCGCAGGCTCAGAACTTGTATTTGACGCCGGCATAGAGCGCGCGGCCTGAACCGGGATAGAACACCGCGGTGTTGGCTGTCCGCGCATCGGCCACGGTGCTGAAGTCGCTCACATAGCGCTTGTTGCCGAGATTGCGCGCATCCAGGAACACCGTCACGCCGCGCTGGAATTCGTAGCTGGCCTGCAGGCCAAACAGCACGTAGCCAGGCGTACGCAGCGTGTTGGCGTAGTCGACATAGGCGCCGCCCGGCACCCAGTCGATGGTGCCGGCAACGCGCAGCCCGGCCGCGCGGCTGTAGGCAACGGTAGTGCGCAGCACGTGCTCGGGTATGCCGGCGATGCGGTTGTTGCCGTACTGCGGATCATTGTCGAAGCGCAAGTCGCTGTAGTTCCACAGTTGCGACAGCGTGAGCTTGTCGCCGGAGCCGAACAGGTTCTGCAGCACGTCGCCGCTGACGCCGAGCTCCACGCCTTGCAGCGTGGTGCGGTTGGCGTTGAAGGTAGCGGCCGGGATGTTCGGGTTGGTGGTGTATTGCAGCAACTGGTCGCGCACCAGCGAGCGATAGGCCGTCACGTCCCAGGAGAACCGCTCGCGCGTGCCCCGCGTGCCCAGCTCAAGCGTCCAGCCGCGCTGCGCGCTTAGTGGCACAAAGCGGGTGGTGGTGGCCATGGTCTGGCTCAGGTCGGTAAAGTCGGGTACGTCCGCGCTGCGCGTGATGTCGGCAAATGCCTGCACGTCAGGCACCGGCTCCCACAGCACGCCGAATTTCGGGTTCACGCCGCTGTAGGTGGCGCTATCGGACTTGGCCGTGGGATTGGCCGACAGGCCACCGTAGTCCTGATAGCGGCGGACATTGCGGTAGGCCTTGGCACCGGCCATCAGCGCGATGGTGGGGGTCACGTAAAGGCGGTCTTCGAGATAGGCCTCGTAGTTGTACGCATCCTGCGCGGCGTTAAGCGTCTGCGCGCCGCGGTTGCCGGCGTTGTTGACGTACTGGCGCGCATCGTTGTTGCCGCCGAAGAAGCGCGCGCCGACGATGAGCTGGTTGCGCAGGCCGCCGATGGTCTGGGTGCCGGTGTAGCGCGGCGCGAAGCCATAGGTCCAGTAGTCCTGGTCGATGACCTGGAAGATCGGGTGGTACAGGCTCTTGTGGATGACCCAGGTGCTGACATCGAGCTGGCCGCTGTCGAGCTTGACGGTGGTGACATTGGCCACGCGCTCGGTGCGGGTGTTGCGCGCCTGGTCGCCGGACAGCGCGGCCGGCGCGGCCTTCTTCGGATTGTTCAGCGCATCGGTGAGCGACAGCGCGCCGGGCAATTGCTGGTCGACGATATAGGCGCCCACGTAGAAACGGGTTTCCACCGCCGGGCTGAACCGATAGCCGAAGTTGGCGTTGAACTGCTCGTACTGGCCGCGCTCGTGCGCACGGAATCCGTCCGAGTGGTTGACGCTCAGGTTGGCGAGAAAGTCGAAGGCGCCGATCTGGCGCGAGACCTGGCCGCTGGCGCGCGCCGTGCCGAAGCTGCCGCCATCGACGCGCACCTGGTTGGGCGCATCGGCGGTGAGCGCGGTGGGCGTGGTGAAGTTGATCGCACCTCCCAGCGTGGTGGTACCGTAGGCCAGCCCGTTGCCGCCCTTGTAGATCTCGGCCGCGCTCAGGCCGAGCGGGTCGATCTGGTAGTAGTCGCCGCTGCCGTCGGCAAAGCTGGTGGGCACGCCATCTTGCAGGAGATCCAGGCCACGCGCGTGATAGCCGCGCGCAACGCCCGAGCCGCGGATCGACAGGCGCAGTTCCTGGCCGTAGCGCTCCTGCACATACACGCCGGGCGCATCCTTGAGCACGTCGCGCAGATTGCTGGCGTAGGTGTCGCTGTAGGACGCGGCGTCGACAAAGCCGACCGAGCCGGCCGTCTGGTCCAGTGCCTGTTGTTGCTGCTGCACGTTCGGCGCGGTGAGCGAGCCTGGGGCCTTGGCCGTAACGGTCGCCGCAGGTAACGTGACAGCTGCATCGGGTGTGGCGGGCGCGCTGGCCTGTGCGAGCGCGGCGGTGGTGAATGTGGTGAATGTGGTGAAGGCGGCGGCGGGCAGGGCGGCGCGCTGCTTCCAGTGTCTGGCTCGTTTCATGATTTCCCTTGTGGCGCCAAGCCTGCTTTGGGCCGCGCCTTTTAACCGTGCTTGGATAGCCGCGTACGATACGGAGGGAAGCCTGGTGTGCGCTATGTGACACAGTGCCGCAACGTGCGCCCGGGGCAGTCTGTCCGTCGCGGTGCGGCGTTTTGCCGCTTTGCGTGCAAGAGAAAGTAAGACGGCCAACGGGCCGGCATGCGAGGCATGCCGGCCCGTTGGCTTGGTAGGACTTGATCGGACCCGACTGGGCGCGGATCAGGCTGCCTGGTTAGCGCAATCGACGCAACCCGCTGCGTGCGCGGCGCCCTGGTGTGCCGCGTGCCCGCCCAGCCCGGTGCGGCGGGTGGCGCGCTGCCACTTGGTCGCGCTGTCCTTGCCGATCTGCTCGCGCAGGCTGCGCGCGGCGGCGACCATATTGGCCAGCGCGGCTTCGGTTTCGGGCCAGGCGCGCGTCTTCAGCCCGCAGTCCGGATTGACCCACAGCCGTTGCGGCGGAATCACCTCGCAGGCGCGCTCCAGCAGGTGCGTGATGGCTTCCACGCTAGGCACGCGCGGCGAGTGGATGTCGTATACGCCCGGTCCGATCTCGTTGGGGTAGTCGAACTCGCCGAAGCCTTCGAGCAGCTCCATGGCGGAGCGCGAGGTTTCGATGGTGATCACGTCGGCGTCCAGCGCGGCAATGGCGGGCAGGATGTCGTTGAACTCGGCGTAGCACATGTGGGTGTGGATCTGCGTTTCATCCGCCACCGAGGCGGCCGAGATCTTGAACGCATGCACGGCCCAGTCCAGGTACGCGGCCCAGTCGCCCTTGCGCAGCGGCAAGCCTTCGCGCAGCGCGGGCTCGTCGATCTGGATGATGCGGATGCCGGCTTGTTCCAGGTCCGAGACCTCGTCGCGGATCGCCAGCGCGAGTTGCAGCGTGGTGGTGGCGCGCGGCTGGTCGTCGCGCACGAAGGACCATTGCAGCATGGTGACGGGGCCGGTGAGCATGCCCTTCATCGGACGCTCGGTGAGCGATTGCGCATAGCGCGTGGTTTCCACCGTCATCGGCTCGGGGCGATACACATCGCCGTAGATCACCGGCGGCTTGACGCAGCGCGAGCCATAGCTTTGCACCCAGCCGTTTTCGGTGAAGGTGTAGCCGCACAGCTGCTCGCCGAAATACTCGACCATGTCGTTGCGCTCGGCTTCACCATGCACCAGCACGTCCAGGCCGAGCGCTTCTTGCTTGCGCACGGCGGTCTCGATTTCACCGCGGATGCGCTGCAGGTATTCCAGCGCGCCGATCTCGCCGCGGCGGTAGGCGGCACGGGTCTGGCGGATTGCCGGCGTTTGCGGGAAGGAGCCGATGGTGGTGGTCGGCAGTGCCGGCAGCTGCAGCGCGGCGCGCTGGCGTTCGATGCGGGTCTGGAACGGGCTCTTGCGCTGGGCCATGGCAGCGGTGACTGCCGCGACGCGTGCCTGCACCTGCTGGTTGACCACGCGGCGCGAGCTGCGGCGCGAGGCCAGCGCGGCATCGGCGGCGGCCAGCTCGGGGGCGACCGCCGCCTCGCCTTCGTTCAAGGCGCGGGCCAGCACGCTGACCTCGGCCAGCTTCTCGGTGGCGAAGGCCAGCCAGGTCCTGATTTCCGCATCGAGCTTGCGCTCGGCCTCTAGCGAGACCGGCACGTGCAGCAGCGAGCAAGACGGCGCGACCCACAGGCGCTCGCCCAGTTCGGCATGCAGCGGTGCCAGCGCGGCCAGCGCGCGGCGCAGGTCGGTGCGCCAGATGTTGCGGCCGTCGATGACGCCGGCGGACAGCACCGCGCCGGCCGGCAGCACCTTGCGCCAGGCGTCGAGCTGCTGCGGTGCGCGCACCAGGTCGATGTGGAAGCCTTGCACCGGCAGGGCGGCGGCGCGTGCGGCGTGGTCGGCGGCGCTGTCGAAGTAGGTGGCCAGCAGCAGCTTGGCGCCGGACTTGGCCAGTTCGGCATAGGCGCCGTCATAGGCATCGAGCCATGCCGGCTCCAGGTCCAGGCACAGTGCGGGCTCGTCGATCTGTACCCATTCGATGCCGCGTTCGCGCAGGCGGGCCAGGATGCGGCCATAGGCGGCCACCAGGCTGGGCAGCAGGCTCAGGCGGTCGAAACCGTCCACGTGGGTCTTGGACAGCCACAGGTAGGTGACCGGCCCGATCAGCACCGGCTTGGCCTTGAGGCCCAGCGCCAGCGCTTCTTCCACTTCGTCGAAGAACCAGTCCACGCCGCCGTCGAAACGGGTGTCGGGGCCGAGTTCCGGGACCAGGTAGTGATAGTTGGTGTCGAACCACTTGGTCATTTCCATGGCCGGCTGGCCTTTGTTGCCACGGGCCAGCTCAAAATACTGCGCCAGGCTCAGCTGCTTCGGGTCGAAGCCGAAACGCGCGGGCAGGGCGCCGAGCAAGGCGCTCAGGCCCAGCACCTGGTCGTAGTAGGCGAAGTCGCCCACCGCCACGCTGTCCAGCCCGGCTTGCGCCTGCGACTGCCAGTGGCGCTGGCGCAGGCCGGCTGCTACCTGGCGCAGGCTGGCCTCGTCCGTTTCGCCGCGCCAGAACGCCTCCTGGGCGAATTTCAGTTCGCGCTGGGCGCCGATGCGCGGAAATCCAGCGATATGAGTGCGTGCCATGCAGTGCTCCGTATTGGGATATTGGGAATGTGACGATGGCGCACAGTGTGGAATCCAGCGTAAAATGAATCAAGCGATAAGATTTAATCAACGTATGAATCAATTTCATATCCTGCCATCCAGGCGCCATTCCTTACATTCCAGGAGCAAGCCGTGATCGAAGTCAGGCACCTGCGCTCGCTGGTAGCGATTGCCGAATCCGGCAAGCTCGCCACGGCCGCCGAGCGCGTGCACGTCAGCCAATCGGCGCTGTCCCATCAGATCAAAGGCATCGAGGCACACTACGGCCTGCCGCTGTTCGACCGCACCCGCCAGGGCCTGCGTTTCACGCCGGCCGGCGACCGGCTGCTGGCGCTGGCGCGCGAGACGCTGGCGGCCATCAGCACGGCCGAGCGTGACCTGGCCCGGCTCAAGGGCGACACGCGCGGCGAGTTGCGCATCGTGCTGGAGTGCCATACCTGCTTTGACTGGCTGATGCCCGTGATGGACGAATTCCGCCGGCGCTGGCCGGAGGTAGAGGTGGACCTGGTGGCGGGCTTCCACGCCGATCCCCTGGCGCTGTTGGCCGAGGGCCGCACGGACATGGTGATCGGCTCGATGCCGCCGGCCAAGCGCGGCCTGGCGGTGGCGCCGCTGTTCCGCTTCGAGATCCTCGCGGTGATCGCCAACGAGCACCGGCTGCGCAACAAGCGCCGGATCGAGGCGGCCGACCTGGACGGCGAAACGCTGATCACCTACCCGGTGCCGGAGCAGCGCATCGACCTGATCCGCGAAGTGCTGGAGCCGGCCGGCATCAAGCTGCAGCGGCGCACGGCGGAGCTGACGGTGGCCGTGCTGCAGCTGGTGGCCAGCCGCCGCGGCGTGGCAGCGCTGCCCAACTGGGGCGTGAAGAACTACGTCGACCACGATTACGTGCTGGCCAAGCGCATCGGCGCCAAGGGTTTGTGGAGCGAGCTCTATGCCACCACGCCGGCGCCGCTTGCGCAGCGCCCTTATGTGCGCGACTTTGTCTCCATCGTGCGCGATACCTGCGCGGCCGAGCTGGATGGGATCGAACTGCTGCCGGAGGGCGAATAAGGGGGCGGCCCTACTGCACGAGCTGCCCGCTACGCTCGGCCACGCCAATGCGGGCCTCGGTGCCCGCGTTGAATTGCAGGAAATCCGCTTCGATACCGTCGCTGAAGATCACGCCGGTTTCCGGCATCAGCGAGCGCAGCACGATCTGCTCGCCGCGCGGCACGTTGCCGTAGACCAGCGTGGCCTGGCTGGCGCGGCTCGGAAAGGGCTCACGCACCGCAAACACCAGCCGGTCGGTATCCCATGGCAAGGGTTGATACGCGGCTTCGGCGCCACCGTCTGGCTGCGCAATGGCGCGCGCGCCGGTGACGATGCTCTTGAGCCAGGCAGTGGACCCAAGTCCCGTGGAGACAATGACGCCGCTCGACGACTGCACCTCGCTGCGCGCGCCGAGCTGGATCTCGTAGCGCGCCGAGGTGTGGCTGCGCGGCCCGATAAAGAAGTCGTTGACCGCGTACAGTACCTGCTGGTCCGATAGTTCGGCACGCGCCATGGTGACCGGGCGCGCGGGGCGGCGGTCCTGCATGGCTTCGGCCAGCACGCGCGCCAGGTCGCCCACCTTGAATGGCAGCAGCACACCGTCGTGGCGCGCCGGATCCGGGTTCACGCCGATTAGCGGCTGGCCGTTCAGGTATTTCATGGTGTTGGCAACCAGGCCGTCCTGGCCCAGCGCCACCACGATGTCTTCCGGGCCGAACAGGAAGTTGGGCAGGAACTGGCGGTCCACCACCTGCCGGCGCAGGTAGCGCGACAGCACGGCTGCCACCTGTTCGCGCGCGGCAAGATAGGTGTCGTGCTCACGCTGGTAATCGGTAATGTCCGCGCCCAGGTGTTCGAGGTAGAAGCGTGCCTGCGCCAGCGAGTGGTAGCGCGCCAGCAGCTCTTCCAGCCGTGTCTTGCGCGTCACCAGCACTACCTTGCGATCGGCGGTTGCGCTCATTGTTCTGGCTCCTTTTTCATTTAACTGCTTAATCCCGCTTGAAGCGTCTTAAAGCGTCTTGAAGCTGCGCGGATCTTCGGTTATTTTGCGCGGCCGCTGCTCTGTGGTGCCAGCAGCGACTGAAGCAGTTCCGGCGACATATTCAGCTGCCCGATCTTCTCGGCCTTGTCGGCAATCCCGCCGAAGGCCTGCGCGATCAACTGGCCCGGCGCCATGCCCGATGCGGCCAGCGCCTGCACGATGCGCGCGTCGGCGCCCTGCAGGGCCTGCATCACGGCGCCCAGACGGTGTGCCTCGGCCTCGGCGGTGGTGCGCGTGTTGTCGGCCTCCAGGCCCACGAACTCCTTGCGGCGTGCCTCCAGCGTGATCTGTGCCTCCATGGTGCTGGCCTCCAGTTCCGCCTGTTTCTTCTGCACCGCGGCTTCGGCTTCCATCTGGGTTTCTCGGATCGTGCGCTGCTTGAGTTCCACCGCGACTTCGGTGTCGAGCTCGCTTTCCTTGATGGCGCGTTCGTTTTCCACTGCCGCGTTGCGGCGCGCGTAGATGGCGTCGTCGGCCGCCTTCAGGATCTGTTCGCGGACCTCGGCTTCGAGCGCCCGCGCGGTTTCGGCGCGCGGCTTGACGGCCACCATCGAGAACGACAGGATTTCCAGGCCAAGGGCCAGCACGTCTGGATGCGCCTTGAGCGCGCCTTCGACCTGGCGGGCCATGCGGTCGGACGCCTGCAGCGCGGAGCGCAGTGTTTCGGCGCTCACGGCCTGCTGCACCAGTACCTCCACCACGCCCTCCACGCGGGTGCGCAGGTTCTGCGGATCCTCGGAGATGTAGTTGCGGCCGTCCGGCTTGAGCGCGAAATTGAGCATGGCGGCCGTCTTGCGCGGCTCGGTGATGCGGTAGGAGAGGTTGCCTTGCACGGTGACGGACTGGAAGTCGGTCGTGATCAGCTCGAAGATATACGGCAGGATCTGGCTGCCCACGGGCACCGCAACGAGGGATGTGGTGGGCGCGTAGTAGTAGAACGACTGGCCGCTGCCTTCGCGGATGATCTTGCCGCTCTTCATCTGCATCAGATAGGTGGTGGGATCTGCCTTGATGAATCGGATGCCGAACATGGTGGTCCTTTCCGGTGGTGGTGTTGGATTCGCCCGCGCCGGGCGCCTGGCATTAAGTGTGTCTGTGCCACTAATATAAGTGTGACTGAGACACTTGTCAATCTATAATCCTGCGTGAATCGCTTCAATCGCTTGAGCCGCTTGAACCGCCTCCTTCCAGGAACGCCCGCCCGATGACGAAACCCACCACTGCCGCATTCCCGCGCCCGCTGACCACCGTCGACGTGGTCATCCTGACGATCCGTGCGGGGGCGCTGCAGGTCCTGCTCGTGCAGCGGCCGCAACAGTCCGGCGAGCCATTTCCTGGCCAATGGGCCTTGCCGGGCGGCTTTGTCGATATCGAACGCGACCAGGATCTGCAGGGCTGCGCGTTGCGCAAGCTGGCAGAGAAGACCGGGGTCAATAGTCCCTACCTGGAACAGGTAGGTAGTTGGGGCAGTGCCACGCGCGATCCGCGCGGATGGTCCACCACCCATGTCTACGTTGCCTTGCTGGCGGATGACACGCTGGCTCTGCAGAAGGGCGGCAACGCCGCCGACTTGCGCTGGGCGCCGGTGGAGGGCGATGGCGTGGGGATGGCGCTGGCCTTTGATCACGCCACGCTGCTGAGCGCCGCGCTCGGGCGCGTGCGGGGCAAGACCGAGTACACGTCGCTGCCCGCGCATTTGCTGCCGGCCGCGTTCACGTTAGGCGAACTGCAGCATGTCTACGAGATCGTGCTGGGCCGCCCTCTCGAAAAAAAGGCTTTCCGCACCCGCATGCTCGCGGCGGACTTGCTGGAAGACCTGGGCGCGCAAAAGGAGACCGGGCGCCGCCCGGCCTCCTTGTACCGCTTGCGCGAGCAGGCCGGCCTGGTCTACTTCACGCGCAGCTTCGAGCAGCGCTGAATCAGGCGGGCGCGGTGCCGGGTTGCGTACCGGGACCGGTTCTTTGGCAACGGCCTAGGCCAATGCCAGCGAAGGTTCCGCCACGTCACGCCGTGCCTCGATGCGCGCCGGCGCCTCGGCGGCACCCTCGCCCGGCGCTGCTATCTCGAAGACCTCCAGCACGTCCACGCCGTTTTCCAGGCGCCTGACGAACAGGTCCAGCCGGTCCGCATCTTCCGCGCCGACCGACAGCGTGAGCTGGTAGGGCGCGGCTGCTTGCCCGAAGCACAGGTCGATCAGGTGCAGGCCGGTGCGGCGGGCGTTGGCCAGCGTCCATTCGACGGCGCCGAAGAGGTCAGTGCGGTCCAGCCGCAGGGCGAGGTTTAAGGTTGACATGGTATCGGCGGCAGTTTTAGTGGGGTTTGTGGCCGGGAAGGCATGCGACAAATTTACCAGCGCCACCCCAGAATGGGTTTCTTTATTGCCTCCTGTTTTGATTAATTTGGAGATGAATTATCTGTGAGTGGTAGAGTTGATGGTGATTCCTTCCTTATCGTAGGCAGAAGACATGGCAACCTCCCCAAAACTGGACGAAACCGACCGCCGCATCCTGCGTGCGCTGCGGCGCGACGGCAGGCTCTCCAACCTCAAGCTGGCCGAGCAGGTTGGCTTGTCGCCCACGCCGTGCTGGAACCGCGTGCGCGCTTTGGAAGAAAGCGGTGTAATCGAGGGCTATGCGGCCCTGCTGAACCAGAAGGCGCTCGGCCTGCCCGATACGGTGCTGATCGAGGTCACGCTGGACCGGCACGACGATGACATGCTGGATCGCTTCGGCGAAGCGCTGGCCGAATTGCCGGAAGTGATGGAGGCGTACCTGCTCACCGGTGAATACGATTACCTGATCAAGGTAGCGGTGGCGGGCACGGAAGGGTATGAGGAATTCCTGCGCCACAAGCTCTACAAGCTGCCGGGCTTGCGGCACAGCCATTCCACTTTCGTGCTGCGCTGCATGAAGCGGGAGCCGTCAGTGGCGCCTTGAGTGGCCAGATGGGGCTTCAGGCGTCCGGCCGGTCCCAGGTGTCCGTGGACATCAGGTCCGCGAGCGGGCGGCCCTGGCGCCAGCCTTCCAACTCCAGCATCGGCGCGGGATAGAAGGCCTGCACGGGGCCGAGGCAGAGAATGGCGATAGGCTGGCCACCCGGGGGCAACCGCAACAGCGCCGCCAGCGCGTCGGGCGCGAACATCGAGACCCAGCCCAGCCCGAGGTTCTCCACGCGCGCCGCCAGCCAGAGGTTTTCAATGGCGCAGGCCGCCGAGCACAGCGCCATCTCGCGCGGCATGGTGCGCCGGCCAAACACGGTGCCGTCATCCGGTGCCATCGCCACCACCAACAGCTCGGCGCACTCGCGCACGCCTTCCACCTTCAGCCGCAGGAATTCGCCATCGCGCTCGCCCAGTGCCACGGCGGTCTTTTGCCGTTCGGCCTCGACCAGCGCGGCGATCTCTTCCCGCAAGGCGGCATCGGCGACGCGGATAAAGCGCCACGGCTGCATCAGCCCCACCGAGGGCGCACTGTGCGCGGCCCGCAGCAGGCGCATCAGGACAGCCTCATCGACCGACGCGCCCGCAATGAAATGCCGCATGTCGCGCCGCGACGCGATGAGACGGTAGAAGCTCTCCTGTTCCTCGGGCGAGAAAACGGCGGAGTAGCTTTCGGTCAGGGGTGCAGGCATCGCGGGGCGCAAGGGCAAAAGCCGGCATTGTATGCCCGTGCGAAGCGGCGGATCGCAAGGGGGGCTTGCGAAGGGCACGGTCAGGACGTAGCGCTGAGTCTTTGCGCTGACACGCTTGATGTTACTCGAGCCAAGGATTCACCAGGCTCAGGCCTATTCCTTCGAAGTCCTTGCCGTTGCGAGTGGCAAGCACGGCGCCGTGGTGACGGCAAATAGCTGCAATCTGCGCATCTGCCATGCTGACGGGCCGTCCAGATCGCTCCCGCTGAGCTACGACTGCGGCGTAATGGGGGGCCGTATGTTCGTCGAATGGAAGCACCATGCCCGCGAATTCGTCTGCAATCATTTGGAGTGCCGCTTCCTGGAGCCCGCTTTTCCTTTGCCCTTCGGGCAAACGGGCAATGCCATATAGAAGTTCAGCAACAGTCACCGCCGTAATCGCGTATTCATGTTGTGAGTGCAGGTCGAGCCAACGTATTACCGCTGGCTCTGGCTGGCCTCGCATGAATTCGGATAGCACATTGGTATCAAGTACGATCATTCGGGTAAATCCGCGGCTCGCGGTTGGTCGTCGCGCGGGGGAAGCTCGAGCCCTGGATCGGACAGGCTTGCGAAGCGCTGGCGCAGTCGACTTCCAAATGCGCCGGGGCCAGGGGGTTTGTTCAGCGCACGCCGCAGAATGGCGCGAACTTCCTCTTCCATCGAGTGGCCGTGCTGCGCGGCCTCCATGCGCAAACGTGCCTTGAGTTCCTCATCAAGATTTCGGATGGTCAATGTCGCCATGTCAATCTCCTGTGCTAGCAATGCATGCAATGCTAGCACAGGGCGCAGATTGGTTCACTACGCCATATCCAGGCGCGCCTCCAACGCCGGCCCGGCAACCCGGCCGGCGCCAATCACCTCGAACCCCCGTGCCAGATCCACCAGCAGGTCATCCACATCCTCCAGCCCGATATGCAGCCGGACCACCTGGCCGCGCCTGGACCAGTCGGTGACGCTGCGCGCGCCGCGCATGTCGGCGATCACGGCGAGGCTTTCGAAGCCTCCCCAGGAGGCGCCGATGCCGAACAGTGCAAGGCTGTCGATAAAGCGTTCGGCGGCGTCCGGTGCTGCTGCGCGCAGCGAGAACGACAGCAGGCCGTTGGTGCCGCGGCAATCGCGCTGCCATAGTGCGTGGCCGGGGTCACCGGGCAGGGCGGGGCAAAAGACCTCCGCCACTTCGGGACGGGTGCGCAGCCAGCGTGCGACCGCCAGCGCGCTGCGCTCGTGCTGGGACAGGCGCGCGCCGAGGGAGCGCATGCCGCGCTGGACCAGGTAGGCGTCGTCCGGGCTGACGCTGATGCCGAAGGCGTCGGCCACTGCGGCGAGTGCCGGCCAGGCGGCTTCCAGGGTGCAGACGGTGCCCATCATCACGTCCGAATGCCCGGACAGGTATTTGGTCGCGGCCATCAGGGAGATATCGGCGCCCAGCGCAAGGGGCTGGTACAGCAGGCCGGAGCCCCAGGTGTTGTCAGCCGCCACCAGCGCGCCGTGCCGGTGGGCGATGTCGGCGATGGCCGGCAGGTCGCACATTTCATAGGCCAGCGATCCGGGCGCCTCCACGTACACCAGCCGGGTTTCGCGCCGCAGCCTGGCTTGCAGGTCGTGGCCATCGGCCGCGTAGATGCTGGCGGCGATGCCGTGCTGCGCCAGGAAACCTTCGGCCAGCTTGCGCACCGGCTCGTACACGCAATCGGGCAGCAGCACGTGCTGGCCGGGGCGCAGGTAGGCCAGCAGCGTCATCGCAGCGGCTGCCAGCCCGCTGGGAAACAGGCGCGTGCGGTAGCCGCCTTCCAGCTCGGTGACCATGTCTTCGAGCGCAAATGCCGTGGGATTGCCGCGCGCGCCGTAGGTAAACAGGCGTTCGCTGCCGCGCCGCGAGCGCATCTCGCGCATCTGTGCCACCGAGTCGAACAACACGGTGCTGGCGCGCACCACGGGCGGGTTGACGGGCTGTCCGCCATCCACGGCGCTGGCGCGGCCGGCGTGAGCGAGGTGGGTAAGGATGCTGGGCTTCATGGCTTGGCCTGGTGGGGTGCCGCGCCAGGGTGGCGCGGCTGGTATGACAACTTGTGGTGGCAGGCAGCAGCAAGAGCCATGCCGCCTGCACCGGCTGCGCCCGGATCAGTCCACGCGGGCGCCGGAAAGCTTGACGATCTGCGACCAGCGCGCGATGTCGCCCTTGAGCTGTGCGGCGAATGCCTCCGGCTTGCTGCCCACCACGTCGCTGCCGCCTTCGTTGATCAGCTTCACCACCTCTGGCATCTGCAGTACCTGCAGGATGGCGCGGTTCAGGTAGGCCACGCGCTCGGGCGAGGTGCCGGCGGGGGCGAATACGCCGTACCAGTCCTCGAAACGGGCATTGCGGTAGCCCAGCTCCTCCAGCGTCGGCACCTTGGCGAACACGCCCAGGCGGCGCGGGCTGGTGACCGCCAGCGCGCGCATGCGGCCGGCCTGGATAAAGCCCGCCACCGAGGAGGTCGAGGTGATCAGCACGTTCACCTGCCCGCCCAGCAGGTCATTGATGGCCGGGCCGGCGCCTTTGTAGGGCACGTGCTGCAAGGCGATGCCGCCATCCTTGTCCAGCACCACGCCGACCAGGTGCGAGAGCGTGCCGTTGCCGGGCGTGGCAAAGGTGATCTTTTGCGGCTGGGCCTTGGCCTGCGTGGCCAGTTCGGCAAATGTCTGCCAGGGCGCGTTGGCTGCCACCACGATGGCCAGCGGCGCCGCATTGATTTGCGTGACCGGCATGAAGTTCTTGATCGGGTCGAAGCCAGGCGCGCTGTACAGCGTCGGGTTCACGGCCATGACCGACACCTGCGAGGTCAGCAGGGTGTAGCCGTCCGGCTTGGCCTCGGCGACGAAGCGCGTGCCGATATTGCCGCCGGCGCCGCCGCGGTTGTCAGTGACGGCGGTCTGCCCCAGCACTTCGCCGAGCCGCGTGGTGACGATGCGCGTGACGGCATCGTTGCCGCCGCCGGCGGGAAACGGCGAGACGAAGCGCAGCGGCTGCGAGGGAAAGCCGCCGACCGGCGCCATCGGCTGTGCGCTGGCGGAGGCGCCGGCCATGGCGAGGGTGACGGTGGCGACGGTGGCAAAGGTGCTGGTCAGGACTTGCTTGATGCGTGACATGAAAAACCCCTGTGTATGTAGAGAGATGTCAGAGCGAAGGGCGGCTGGGCAGGCTTCTTTGGCCCCGCTGGCCGCTGTGGCGTACCGGCTGTTGCCTCTTGCCCTGTGTCCCCGGAGTGCCGGGGCGTCCCCTTGGCGCTGCACCGTCGAGCCGGATGGGAATCAATGCCTTGCGACTCGCCTTGCCAGCCATGCGTACCGTTGCCCGCCGCGAGAGGCGGGAGGTGGCTGCGTGACGGGCTCGGTCGCTGATGGCGGGTCATGTTGAAAGGACGCTGTGCGGATCAGGCGAAGCGGAAAGTGGCCAGTTCCTGGGCGTCGAGCTGGCCGATCAGGTTGGTTTCCCAGGCCAGGTAGCGGCGAGCGGCCTCCTTGTTGCCGTCGTGACGGTCGTGGACGAAGAACAGGAAATCGATGCAGCGCGCGTCTGGCAGGCTGCTTGCTGCATCGCCATCTCCGGCATCGCTTGCCAGCGCATGGCCTGCCGCCTGCCAGGCGCCTGTGCCACCGGCGAGCAGCCTGATGTCGCTGTAGCCCAGTGCGGCCAGTTCGCCGGCGGCCAGCGTGGCCACACCCGGTTGATCGTCATCGCCGATGAGCGCGATCGGCGTGTCGCGCGGCACACCAGCGAGGTCGCGGGCAAACACCGGGCGGATCGACCAGCGGCTGCCCGGCACGTGCCCGGCGCGATACGCCATGCTGGCGCGCACGTCGAGCGCCAGCAGCTGCCGCCCGGCCAGGCCCGCCGCCAGCGAGCTGGCATCGATGCCCGGCAAGGCATGGGAGGGCGCCACGGGGCCGGCGGGCGCGGCGAGGCCGCAGGCAAGCGCAGCCGCAAGCCCGCCTTCGAGCACCACGGCGTCATGGCCCATCTGGCGCAGCCAGCTCGCCACCACCGTGGCGCGCACGCCATCGGCATCGATCAGCACGAGGCGCGCGCGGCGCACGCCCACGTATTGGTCGGTGGCCTGCATCAACTGGCCGCCCGGCGCGTTCTGGGCGCCGGGCACTGAGCCGGCGCCGTATTCCTCCGGCGTGCGCACGTCGCACAGGAAAGTGGTACGCGAGCGGTCGTTCAGCCACGCGCCCGCTTCGGCGGCATCGATGCGCGGCACCGCAAAGCGCACCGCCATTGTCTGCGCCGCGGCCTGGGCGGCATCCAGCCCGGCAGGCGCGGCGCTGTCGGGATAGCGCCGGGTGCCGCCGTGCTCCAGCTTGTAGTCGTTCAGGTACCAGCCCTGAGTGCCGTTTTCCAGCGCGAACACAGGGTTGGGCACGCCGAAGTTGATCAGGGTTTGCGCGCCGATAATGCTGCGCGTGCGGCCTGCGCAGTTGACCACGATCGGCGTGGCCGGATCCGGCACCAGGTCGCGCAGCCGGTAAGCCAGCTCGCCGTTGGGGCAGCAGATGGCACCGGGAATATTCATCTTGCGGAATTCCGCCACGGGCCGGCCATCAAGCACCACCGGAGCTTGCTCGCCTGCCTGCATGGCCGCCAGCTCCGCGGCCGAGACGCGCGGCGTGCCGTAATGGTGCTCGGCCAGCTCGCCGAAGGTCTTGGAGGGCACGTTGACGCCAGCGAACAAGGCGTAACCGGCGGCCTGCCAGCCCGGCACGCCGCCGTCCAGCACGAACAGGCGGGTGTAGCCGAGGGTGGACAGGGCCTGCGCGGCGCGCGCTGCCACGCCGTCGGCGTTGTCCGCCAGCACGATGCGCGCCGCGGTGTTGGGCGCCAGGCGGCCGATATCCAGTTCCAGCCGGCTAAAGGGGAGCGGCACTGCGTAGAACGGATGGCCCTCGCCGTACTGGCCATGCTCGCGGATATCGAACAGGGCAATCTCGTCCTGGTCGTGCAGCCAGGCCTTGAGGGTGACCGGGTCGACTTGGGTGTAGCGGGTGTCGGGCGTGTTCAGGATGGCGGGCATGCGTTTGTTCAGGCAAGAAGGGGGCCAGGCCTCCTGGCCGCACGCGGGCGGGAGGCAACTGGAAATGCGTTGGATATGGGCTTCGGCTGAAGCCGGGAGGTGGGGGTTGCTTAGCGCCGCACCTCCCGGGTGCCGTTTAGCGGCGCGTCTTGACGCCCACGCTCATGGCCTGGCAGCGGCCGGTCTCGAGGTCGTAGGCGGTGCGCCCGGTCAGGGTTTCCAGCGCGCGGCCGTACATGTGCAGGTGGCGGATCACGGATTCGCCGCGGATCTCCACCGAGTGGATGTCCTCGGGCAGCAGCGCGATGCCCGACCCCGGGCCCACTTCCACCGTGTGCGAGTGCTTCAGCGTGCCGACGCCCGGCTCGCTGCCATCGTCGGTGCGCAGGTAGACGTCGTTGTACTCGGTGCCCACCACGCCGGCCACGCAGGCCCAGGTGGTGTGGTCGTGCGGGGGGATGCGCTTGCCGGGGCGCATCACGTTGAGGTACAGCGCGAAGGTCTGGTCGGGGTCTTCGGCGATCAGGTAGCGGGCCTGGCGCTCGCCTTCCTCCGGCGGGGCGAATTCGCTCTGCGCCCACAGGTGCGGCTTGGCCGCGAGCTGCTCCACCTGGCCCAGCACGCTGGCCAGCGATTCGCGGGTGACGCCACCGCTAGCCACGATTTCCTTGATGGATTGAATCGTCTCCCCGACGGCGGCCTGGCGTTGTTGTGCGATCGACATGTCTCTAGAATCCTTGCTGAGTCTTGATGGTTCTTGGTTTACGGGGTGGTACATCACCTTGCATGGTTTCACTTTAATGAAGCCCGGCACCTGAAACCACTTAATCACCCATGAAAATACTTAAGCAAGTCTAATGAATGCGTAATCTCGATCTGGACCTCTTGCGCACGTTGGTGGCCATCGCCGACCACGGTACCTTCGGCGCCGCGGCGCAGCGGTTGCACCGCACCCAGTCCGCCGTCACCCAGCAGATGCAGCGGCTGGAGGAGCAGGTGGCGCTGGTGCTGTTCGAGCGGCAGGGGCGTGGCAAGCAGCTCACGCGGCATGGCAACAAGCTGGTGGAATACGCGCGGCAATTGCTGAACCTGAACGACGAGGCGCTGCGCGTGCTGCGCGAGGGCGACCTGACAGGCTCGCTGCGGATCGGGGCGCCGCACGATGTTGCCGACACGATCCTGCCGCCGCTACTGTCGCATATCGCGCGTGCGTCGCCCGCCCTGCGGCTGGAGATCCATGTGGGGCGCAGCCCCTTCCTGATGGAATCGTTGCGGCGGGGGGAGATCGACCTGACCGTTTCCACCCGGGAAGACACCAGCCTGGACGGCCTGGTCTTGCGCACCTCACCCACGATCTGGGTTTGCGCGGCGGATTTCGCCTATGAGAGCGGCAGCACGGTGCCGCTGATCCTGGCTGACGAGCCGAGCCTGTTTCGCAAGCTGGCGCTGGATGCACTGAAGGAGGCTGGCGTGCCCTGGCGCGCGGCGTATTTCGCGCCGAGCCTGATCGGCATCAAGGCGGCGATCCGCGCCGGGCTGGGGATCACGGCGCGCAGCATCGACCTGCTGGGCGCCGACATGCGGGTGCTGGGCGACAAGGACGGGCTGCCGCGCTTGCCCGATGTGACGTACTACTTGTGGGCGCGGCCCAATGCGGCCAACCCGGTGGCGCGGCAGGTGTTTTCCATGCTCAAGACCACCTTGCAGCGCGGCATCACGGCCGTGTGAAGGTGGCTTGAGGTTGGCTTGAGCTTGGCCTTGGGGGGGCGCCGCGGTCCCTCAGGCTGCCGGCGCGAGCCGGAAGGCACCTACCGCCTCGGCAAGCTGGCGCGCCTGCGCTTCCAGCGATCCGGCCGCGGCGGCTGCCTGCTCAACCAGCGCCGCGTTCTGCTGGGTGACGGCTTCCATCTGCGTCACCGCCTGGCTGACCTGCACGATGCCGGCACTTTGTTCCAGCGACGCCGACGAGATGTCTTCCATGATCCGCGCCAGGCGGCCCACGGCATCCACGGTCTCGCTCATGGTCTGGCCGGCCTGGGCGACGAGCGCGTTGCCGGCGCCCACCTTGCTGGCCGAGTCGTCGATCAGCGACTTGATCTCCCGTGCCGCGTTGGCGCTGCGCTGCGCCAGCGCGCGCACCTCGCCCGCCACCACGGCAAAGCCGCGGCCCGCCTCGCCCGCGCGCGCCGCTTCCACGGCGGCGTTGAGCGCCAGGATATTGGTCTGGAAGGCAATGCCGTCGATCACGCCGATGATGTCGGCGATCCGTTGCGAACTGCTGCTGATGTCGCCCATGGTCTGCACCACGCCGCGCACGTCGTCGCCGCCGCGCGTAGCCAGCCGCGCCGCTTCGGCGGCCAGCGCGCTGGCCTGGCGCGCGCTTTCCGTGTTGTTGCTCACCGTGGAGGTGAGTTCTTCCATGCTGGCGGCGGTTTGCTCGAGCGACGCGGATTGCTGTTCGGTGCGCGAGGACAGGTCGGTATTACCGGCGGCGATCTCGCGTGCGCCGATGTTGACCGAGTCCGAACTGGATCGTACCTGGCTGACAGTGCGCGTTAGCGCCACCTGCATGCGCGCCACGGCGGCGAGCACGCGGCCCACCTCGTTGTTGCCGGCGGCCGCGGCGGGATGGCTCAGGTCGCCCTGCGCCACACGGTCGAGGTGCTCGGCGGCCGTGGCCAGAGGTGCCACGATGGCCGCGCGCAGTCCGAGGTGCACCGCCACGATCAGGCCCAGCGCGGCGGTGATGCCAACCACCACGAGCCGCACCACCCACTGGTAGCGCGCGCTGCTGGTCTCGGTTTCCTGCCGCGCCAACTGGCTCGCTTGCTCCTGGAAGCGCTCGACGCCCACCGAATACTCGGCCCCGGAGGCGGTGATGTCGCGGTCGTTGATCGCCGCGTAGGCGGCGGGGTCTCCCGCGCGCAAGGCGGCCAGGGCTCGCTCGACCGTGCCGGCATGCCGGCGAGCGGCATCCGCGACCTGTCGGCGCTGGGCATCGTCCTGGCCTTCCTGCGCGGGCGCGGCCTCGAAGCGCTGCAACGCCTCGGCTGAGTGCTTGAGCGATTTGCCGGCGGCATCGAGCGCGCTGGCGTTGACTTCAGTGCTGCCCTCGCGGGCCGAAGCGTAGGCGCGCGCGAGCGCCGAGCGCGCACGGGTCATGTCCTTGTACGCGTCGTTGAGCAGCAGGGCGCTGGCGGAGAGTTGCTCCACGCGCCCGGTCGCCTGGTCCGCGGCGCGCAGCGCGAGCACGCCAACGCCCGCGCCGAACACGATCATGCAGGCAAAGGTCACCAGGACTGCCAGCAGGGCAGTGCGCACGCTCAGGTTTTTCATCATCGTCTGGAACAGGGGTTTGAGATCACTGGGCTAACGGACGGCTTTGGCCGGACTTGACCGAAGCCGGCGCGCGGACGCATGAAAGTTTGCGCAAAATCAATCGCGGTGTCTGAATTCGCCCTTCAGGTGCCGTCTTGCGCACAACCGATGGCGCGGCCTCAAGTTGTTGTTGCACCTCACCGATAGACAGGTTTTCCGCCCAGCGCGCCATTTCAGCTTTTCACTATCCGGGCCTCTTTCACATGCTTGCCAGCCTTACCATCCGCGCCCGCCTCATTGCCACCGTCTCCCTGCTGTTCCTGCTTGCGCTTGGTGTGGGCGTGGCCGGCTTGCTTGGCTTGCGCGCCGCCAACGACGCCCATGAGTCTACTTACTCGAACCAGCTTGCCTCTGCCCTGGCGCTGGGCGAGGCGGACCTGAGCCTCACCCGGGCGCGTACCGCGCTGGACCGCGCCATGCTATACCCGGACAGCCCGGAAGCCCCGGGCCTGCTGGAGCGCACCGAAGAGCTCACGCGGCGCTCTGACGAGGCCTGGAAGCGTTTCATGGCCCTGCCGCGCGACAGCGAGGAAGACCAGCTCGCGGTGGCCGTGTCGGCCAAGCGGGAGGCCGCCAACCGCGAAGGCATCGCCGCCATCATCGCCGCGCTGCGCGCCAAGGACCGCGCGCTGGCCGACCAGATCATGGATGGCAAGCTGTCCCGGCTGTTTCGGGACGCCAACGACAGCAGCCTGAAGCTGAGCCAGTTCCAGCTCAAGATGGCGGCAGGTAATTTCGAGGCGTCGCAGGTGGCGTACCGGGTTTTCCGCCATGGCGTGATTGCCGCGATCGTGCTGGCACTGCTGGTCGCGGCCGCCTGCGCGGTGTTCCTGCTGCGTGCCATCGTTGGGCCGCTGGAGCAGGCGCTGACACAATTCGACCGCATCGCGGCCGGCGATCTGAGCCACCCGGTGCAGGTCACCCGCCGCGATGAAATGGGCCGCTTGCTGGAGGGCCTCGCGCGCATGCAGGCCAGCCTTGCGCTGACCGTGGGGCGGGTGCGCCGGGGCTCGGATGCGATCACGTCGGCCACCCGGCAGATCGCCGCAGGCAACTCGGATTTGTCCAGCCGAACGGAAGCGCAGGCTGCCTCGCTTGAGGAAACCGCCTCTAGCATGGAGCAGATGACCTCCACCGTGCGCCAGAACGCAGACAACGCGCGCCAGGCCAGCCAGCTTGCTGTCAGCGCGGTCGAGGTGGCTAGCCAGGGCGGCGCGGTGGTGGGCGATGTGCTGGCCACCATGGGCGATATCAGCACGGCGGCCAGGACGGTCGCGGAGATCATCGGCGTGGTCGACGGCATCGCCTTCCAGACCAATATCCTGGCGCTCAACGCCGCCGTGGAAGCTGCCCGCGCCGGCGAGCAGGGGCGCGGGTTCGCGGTGGTTGCGGGCGAAGTGCGCGGCTTGGCCCAGCGCAGCGCCGGGGCGGCCCGCGAGATCAAGTCCATGATCGAGACGTCGCTGGCGCATGTGGCTTTGGGCAGTGGCCAGGCCGGGCGCGCGGCCAGCACCATGGAGGAGGTGGTTGCGGCGATCCGCCGGGTGACCGACATCATGAGCGAGATTGCGGCGGCTTCAGTCGAGCAGAGCAGCGGCATCGAGCAGGTCAATCAGGCGGTGGCGTCGATGGACCAGTCCACCCAGCAGAACGCGGCGCTGGTCGAGGAGGCTGCTGCTGCCGCCGCGTCGCTGGAGGACCAGGCGCGCCAGCTTAACCAGGCTATCGCGGCGTTCCGCGTATAGGCGGACCAGGAGCGCTGGGAGCGCCGGGAGCGGCGGCGCGTGGCAGGAAATGGCGGGAAGACAGCAGGAAACGCCGGGATGGCGCACGCGCACTTTGTGCGTTAGGCCCCATTGGACTAGGGTATACGTTGTGACGAGAGTGGTGGAATAGTGCCATCGTTGCCAGCAGGCGCCCGGCATAGGCCGACGCGCCTGGAAAAGCCCCGGTTTCCTCGCAAATGGACCTGAATCGTGCGTCGACGTGTCTGGCCCAGGCTCCTGGTATTGGCTCTGCTCGTAGGGGGCGGTTACCTCCTTTGCGCCGTCGTTGCCGAGGAACTTGCCACCTCGCGGTTGCAGGCGCGCTACTTTGCCGGGCGGGCGAAAGACGTCGCCTTCGCGGTAAAGGACGGCCCGAGCGAACGCATCCGCTTTCCGGACGACGGCCCCTATGACCTGCGCTTCGGCTATAGCCGGATGCCGCAGTTCACCGAATTGCTGGAAGCGCGGGGCTTTCGGCGCGAACGCCAGGCGCAGTGGTCCGACCGCATGCTGGAACTGACGGACTCCGGCCTGTTCGCGCCCTATCACGAGAAAACCCAGGCCGGCCTGGACCTGCTTGACTGCAATGACCTGCCATTTGGCGCCAGGCGCACACCGCCTCGTACCTACGCCAGCTTCGAGGACATTCCGGCCCTGCTCGTGAACGCGCTGCTCTTCATCGAGAACCGCGATCTGCTCGATCCCGAATTTCCCACGCGCAATCCCGCGCTGGACGTGCGGCGCTTCACGCGTGCCGCATTGGATCAGGGCGTGCATTTCTTCAACGATAAGCACGACGCCGCTGGCGGCAGCACGCTCGCTACCCAGATCGAGAAATACCGGCATTCGCGCGCCGGCCGCACCGGTTCGCCCAAGGAAAAGCTGCGCCAGATGGCCAGCGCATCGATGCGCGCCTACCTGGACGGCCCGAACACCGTGGCCGCCAGGGAGCGCATCCTGCTGGATTACCTCAACACCGTGCCACTCTCGGCCCGGGCCGGCCTGGGCGAGGTCAACGGACTGGGCGATGGCCTGTGGGCCTGGTACGGGCAGGACTTCGACGAGGCCAACCGCTTGCTGGCGAATGCCGCCGGGCCGGGACCCGGCGCGGGACAGGGCGAGGGCGAACTCGGCCAGCGGCAGGCGCGGGTGTTCAAGCAAGCGCTCTCGCTGATCATTGCGCAGCGCGGGCCATCGCATTTCCTGCGGCGCGATACAGCCACGCTGGTAGAACTGACCGACAGCTATATCCGCTTGCTCTCGGCCGCCGGCGCCATTCCGCCCTGGCTGCGCGACGCTTCGCTGGCCCAGTCCTTGACGCTGGGCGCCCCGGCGCTGGACCGGCCGGAGGTGTCATTTATCTCGCGCAAGGCCATCAGCGGGGTGCGCACCGATTTGCTGCGCTATCTTGACCTTGGCAGCAGCTACGAGCTGGACCGGCTCGACCTGACTGCCCACAGCACCATCAATACGGGCCTGCAACGGGTGGTCACCGAGGCGCTGCTGCGGGCGGGCACGCGTGACGGCGCGCATGGTTTCGGGATGTACGGCCACAACCTGCTGCGCGAGGGCGACGACCCGGGCAAGCTGGCGATCAGCTTCACGCTCTACGAGAAGGTCGACGGCGCCAACCTGCTGCGCGTGCAAGCCGACAACCTGGACCTGCCGTTCGACCTGAACCGCGGCGCGCGGCTGAACCTGGGCTCCACCGCCAAGCTGCGCACGCTGGTGACCTATCTGGAAATCCTCTCCGAGCTCCACGAGAAATATGCCGGCATGTCCGCCGCCGAGCTGCGCGAAATCAAGCCGGCCAAGCTGGATGCGCTGACCCAGTGGGTACTGAGCTACCTGCTCGCCGCACCCGACAAGAGCCGCCGCGCCATGCTGGAAGCCGCCATGCTGCGCCGCTATTCCGGCAGCGCGGGAGAGGCCTTCTTTACCGGGGGCGGGCTGCAGACATTCACCAACTTCGAGCGCTGGGAAAACATGAAGATCATGACCGTGCGCGAAGCGTTCGAGCACTCGGTGAACCTGGTCTTTATCCGCCTGATGCGCGATATCGTGCGCTACGAAACCTATCGCTTGCATCCCGATGCCGACGACTGGCTGAACAATCCGGCCGCGCCGCAACGCCGCGCCTACCTGGTGCGCTTTGCCGACAAGGAGGGCAGCGACTACCTGCGTGCCTTCTACGGGAAGTATCGCGGCATGAGCCAGCAGGAAGCGGCCAGGCGCGTGCTCCAGAACCGCCACTTCTCGCCGGTGGGGCTGGCGGTGACGCTGCGCAGCATCGATCCCGACATCGATCCGGCGCAGTTCAACAAGGTCATGCTCGCCACCCTGCCCAAGGCGGGGCTGACCGATGAGAAGCTGGCCAAGCTGTACAGCAAATACGGACCGACCAGTTTTTCGCTGAATGACCGGGGCTACCTGGCGCGGGTGCATCCGCTTGAGCTATGGCTGCTCAATTACCTGCGCCAGCGCCCCGATGCCAGCCTGGATGAAGCCTTGCGCGACAGCACCGAGCAACGCCAGGAGGTGTATGCGTGGCTGTTCAAGACCCGCCATCCCGGCGGCCAGACGCGCCGCATCCGCAGCCAGCTGGAGCGCCAGGCCTTTGTTGAGATTGCACGCCGGTGGCAGCGCCTGGGCTATCCGTTCAGCGCGATCACGGCGTCCTATGCCTCGGCGATCGGCGCGGCGGGGGACCGGCCGGCTGCGTTGGCCGAGCTGGTCGGCATCGTGCAGGGCAATGGCGTGCGCCAGCAGGCCACGGCGCTGCGCAGCCTGGAATTTGCGGCGGGCACGCCGTACGCGACTGACTTTGGCTTGGGGCAGAAGGGCACGCGCTTGCTGAGCGAGGATATCACCGAGGTGGTGCGTGCCGCGCTGATCGGCGTGGTGGATTCGGGCACGGCGGGCATGCTGAAGTCGGCGCTGGTTGGCAGCGGCATCGTGGCGGGCGGCAAGACCGGCACGGGCGATCATCGCTACGAAGTCTACGGGCCAGGCGGCAGGCTGATTTCCTCACGCGTGGTCAGCCGCTCGGCCACCTTCGTGTTTTTCCTTGGCGACCGTTACTTCGGCAACGTCACGGCGTACGTGCAAGAGCCCTATGCCGCGCGCTATGCCTTCACCAGCGCGCTGTCCGTGCAGTTGCTCAAATCGCTGGCGCCAACCATCCTGCCACTGGTGCGCGACGGCGGCGTGCGTTCACCGCTGGCATGCAAGCACTGAGCGGCAGCGCTGCCGGGGCGAGTCTAATCCCAGCTATGTCGTCGGGCGCAGTACTCGTCTTCGGAGGTGCGGGCGTGCCGTTCGTACTCGGCAATGACCTGCAAGGTGGCGGACTGGAGCAGGGAGCCTGCGGTGAGCAGGGCCGCGAGATCGCGCAGGCCCTGCAGGCAGGTCACGGTGGGGGGTAAGGCTTGGTCCTGCATGATGCGTTGCTGGCTCGGTGATGGGCGGGATGTGCCTCCCGACAATTCGATTGTAGGTAGCACCGGCCGTGCCAAATGCAAACCAATGTGTCCGCGCGTACCTTCAGGGCCTGGAATCGCAAATCAGTTGCTTCGGAGCCACGGAACATAGCGCGCGAGCAGCGCAGCCATCACAAGCGTGCCCCCAATCCACAGCACGATGATGACCGCGGCCGCCACGCGGCTGCTTGGGCGTTGCCCGGCCGCAACGGCGGCGGCCCGGTGCTCGCGCATGAGGTCCGGCGGGATCATCCGGATGGCCAGCATGACCCCGAGCGGCACCAGCACGACATCGTCCAGGTAGCCGAGCACCGGGATGAAGTCGGGGATCAGGTCGATGGGCGACAGCGCGTAGCCCGCCACCAGCAGGGCCACGGCTTTTGCGTACCACGGGGTGCGCGGGTCGCGCGCGGCCAGCCACAGGGCATGGACATCGCGCAATACCTCGCGCGCCCATTTGCGCCCGTAGGCGGTCAGCCGCGCGCCGTGGGCCCGCACATCGTCCACCACCGGCACGAACGCCAGCACCAGCAGCAACGCCGCCAGCGCCAGCGTGGCGCTGAATCCCAGATGCTTGAAGCCCAGCGCGCCGACGACGCCGCCGAAGAAGAACAGCGCCACCAGCATGGCCAGCATGCGCAGCCGGGACCGGTTGGCCAGCACCGGCGGCCTGGCCTCGTCGGATTTGGCGAGGTTCCAGTAGAACAGCTTGCCAAGCTCGATGCCAATATCGGTCACCATCCCGGTGATATGGGTAGTGCGGATCTCGGCGTGGGAAATCTTGGTGATCATGGCGTTTTGCAGGCCCATGATGAAGCACAGCACCATCACCGTGGCGGGTATGAACAGCCATTGGTGATTGCCAAGGTTGCCGCCGAGCAAGCCAAAGCACAGCAACAAGAAGGCCTCCAGCATCAGCGGCAGGGCATATTCGCTGTTCAGGTGCTCGCGCCGTGCCCAGTTGATGAGCACGGCGGAAGTGGCCGCGCCCGCCAGGAAGGACAGCAGCGCGCCAAGTCCCTCCAGGATCAGCCCGACCTGCCCCAGCGCCAGGTGGTCCGCCATGGCCGAGACGATGCCCGTCATGTGGGAGGTGTACTGCTGCACGGCAAGGAAGCCGCCGGCGTTGGTGGCGCCGGCCACAAAGCTGAGATAGCCGGCAAGCTGCCGGTTGGCGTGCGGGCTGCGTACCCGTCCGGTGAGGTTGCGCAGGTAGGTGATGGGCATGGTCGCTGACTGCCGGGCCGGCCGCTTAGTCGGTCAGCAAGGCGCAGATGACGCGCAGCGCCACCGACTCGTCCGGGCCGCTGGCCTGGATGTGCAAACGCAGGCCGGCGCGCGCCGACAAGCGCATGACCTCGGACACATTCTTGGCGTCCGCCGCGCAGTCGTTGCTGCTTAGCTGGATGTTGCACTCGAACTGGCTGGCCGTGGCGGTCAGCCGTGTGGCCCTGCGGCCCTGCAGGCCGTGAGGACTGGACATCTCAATCGTTGCTTCTACCACATCACCCTCGGTAAAACCTCTATGCAGCGTGGACACCGGGCAAGCCGGAAGGCGGGCAACTGGCGCGGCATGGCCTGCCGCCAGGTATTGAATGGTAATCCAATTACCTTGCCTGGCACATGGATGCCTCATGCAGCCCACTTCTTGCAGCCCACTATCTCCCGCCTCGCTGGCAGAATATGGCTTCGCCCGGCCACAACCGATGCCTGTGCCGTTCGCCATGCCGCCATGTCCTTTCCGGAGCCATCGCCCCACCATGCAAGCACGCCCCCAATCCGTTGCCGTCCCGTTCCGTCCGCTTTCCCTGATGCTCGCGGGGCTTGCCCTGGCAGGCACCCACGCGGTTGCGCAGACCATCCCCGTGCCTGCTGTCTCGCCTGTGGTGGAGCGCACCTACGCCACACTCGAAGCCGCCCCGCTAGTCAAGAAGGTGCTGGCCGACGTGAAGGCGGATGACGCGCGCTCGCTGGGCGATCTCAAGACGCTGACCGAGATCCCCGCGCCACCGTTCAAGGAGAAGGCACGGGCCGAGCATTTCCTCTCCCGGCTCAAGGCGCTTGGCCTTGCCGATGCGCATATCGATGCCGAGGGCAATGCCATCGGCATCCGCAAGGGCAGCGGGAACGGCCCCAAGCTGCTGATCTCGGCGCACCTGGACACGGTCTTTCCCGAAGGCACTGATGTCACGGTCAAGCCGCGCGACGGCCGCCTCTATGCGCCAGGCATCTCGGATGACACGCGCGGGCTGACAGTCCTGTTGTCATGGCTCAAGGTGCTCAACGACAACCAGGTGCGCACCGTGGGCGACCTGGTGTTCGTTGGCAACGTGGGCGAGGAAGAGCTGGGCAACCTGCGCGGCATGAAGGCCGTGTTTCGCGACCACCCGGATATCGACGGCATGGTCGGGCTGGAGCCGGGCGTGGGCGACCGGGTGCTGTCGCTCGGCACCGGCAGCCATCGCTATGAGGTGACGTTCCGTGGCCCGGGCGGCCACAGCTTCGGCGCCTTCGGCCTGCCCAGCGCCATCCACGCGATGGGACGGGCCATTGCCAAGGTGAGCGACGTGCGCCCGCCGGAGGATCCCAAGACCACGTTCACGGTGGGCACGGTGGGCGGCGGCACGTCGGTCAACGCGATTGCGGGCGATGCGCGCATGGCGGTGGATATCCGCTCCAACGCTACGCCATCGCTGCTGGAAACCGAGAAGCAGATCATGGCGGCCATCGAGGCCGGGGTTGCCGAGGAAAACCGCCGCTGGCATCCGGCCGACGCTGCCAGCCAGATCACCTACCAGGTCAAGCTGATCGGCGACCGTCCGGCGGGCCGCACGCCGCCAGACGCCACCATCGTGCAGGCAGCGGTGCGCGCCATCAAGGGCTACGGCAAGGGCACGCCCAGCCTGCGCGGCGGCAGCACCGACGCCAATGTGCCGATGTCGCTTGGCATTCCCGCCATCATCATCGGCAGCGGTGGCAAGACCGGCGGCTTCCATGCCCGCGATGAGTGGTACGACCCGACCAACGCCTGGGAAGGCGCCCAGGTCGGGCTAACCACCGTGCTCGGGCTGGTGGGCGTGCAGGGCGTGAGCCAGCCGTTGCTGGAAAAGCGCGCCGCCGCCAGGTAGCCAGCGGGCGGTGCCGGCCTAAGCCGCCACCGCCTCTTCATTCAACGCCGGGAATGCCGCTCCCCATGTTCCGCCGGCTGCCGCTCGACCGCCTGCGGCGCGGCGATCCATTTCGCCACCGCCAAGGCATCCAGCGGGCGCGAGAACAGATAGCCTTGCCCCATATGGCATCCCTGCGATAGCAGGAAGCGCCGCTGGGCTTCGTTTTCCACGCCTTCGGCGATCACCGCGAGCTTCAGGCTGTCGCCAATGCGGATGACGGCGCTGGCCAGCTCGCGGGCGGCGGCATCGCTTTCCAGGTCGATCACAAAGCTCTTGTCCAGCTTGAGCTGGTGCACGGGCAACTGCCTGAGGTAGCCCAGGCTGGAATACCCCGTGCCGAAGTCGTCCATGGACAAGCGCACGCCTTGTGCGTGGATGGCGGCAACGGTGGCGGCGAGGCCCGCGTCGTCTTCCATCAGCAGCCCTTCGGTCATCTCCAGCACCAGCGCCTGGGCGGGCAGCCCATGGCGGGCCAGGGTCTCGGCCACTTGCGCAGGCAGCCCCGGGTCGCGGAAGCTGGCGGGCGAGATATTGACGGAGATCGTGGGTACGGAAAGCCCTTCCCGGCGCCAGGCAGCTAGCTGCGCGCACGATTGCTCCAGCACCCAGCGGTCCAGCGTGCCAATCAGGCCGCTGTCTTCGGCCAGTGGCACGAAGCGGTCCGGCGACACCATCCCAAAGTGCGGGTGGTGCCAGCGCACCAGCACCTCCAGGCCATAGAGGCGCCCATCACGCAGGAACACCTGGGGCTGGAAGTTGAGATGAAGCTCCTCGGCCAGCAGGGCGTCGCGCAGCGCGGACTCCAGCGCCAGGCGCTCCTGGGCGGCCCAGTTCATCTCGATGCTGAAGAAGCGGAACAAGTTGCGCCCCGCGGCCTTGGCGTCGTACATGGCCATCTCGGCGCAGTGCAGCAGGTAGTCCAGCGCATCGCCGTCGGCCGGGAACATGCTGATGCCGATGCTGGCCGAGGGCGCAATGCTGGCGTGGTCGATGCGCAGCGGCTGGCGCAGCGCGGCCAGGATGCGCTTGCCCGCAGCAATGGTCTGGGTGCGGTCGCAGTCGGGGAGCACCAGCGCGAATTCGTCGCCCGACAGCCGCGCCACCAGCGCGGTATCCCCGGCGTGCGCGCTAAGGCGTTGCGCAACCTCGCGCAGCAGCTTGTCGCCGCCGACGTGGCCGAGCGAGTCGTTGATATGCTTGAAGCGGTCCAGGTCGACGAACAGCACGCTGAGCGTGGTGCCGGCCGAGCGCGCCGCGAGCAGCAGGGTGCCGGCCTGCATCTGCAGCAGGCTGCGGTTGGGCAAGCCGGTCAGTGAATCGTAGTGGTCGAGCTGCAGGATCCGCTCGGCGGCTTCCTCGCGCTCGAACGCGAGCTTGCACAGCGAGGCGCATACCTCGGCCAGCTGCTGGTGGAAGGCGTCGGGCTGGCGGACGGTGCGGCAGTAGAAGGCCAGCGTGGCAAGCACGCGGCCATCGCTTGCCTTGATCGGATAGGACCAGCATGCCGCCAGGCCGAGGGGTAGGGCAAGATCACGAAAATCCGCCCATAGCGGATCGTTGGCAATATCGCTGACCATCACCGGCTCGCCCAGCCAGGCGGCCGTGCCGCAGGAGCCCACGGATGGCCCGATGGTCAGGCCGTCCAGCGCGGCCGAATACTCGGGCGGCAGGCCAGGCGCGGCCAGCGGGTGCAGGCGCCCATCGGCGGCCACCCGCAGCACGGACGCGATCACGGCGGGTGCCACGCGTTGTACTTCTTCGCAGATCAATTCCATCACGGCGGGCAGCGGCTGCTCCATCACCATGGCTTGCAGTACCTTTCGCTGCAGCATCTCGTAGGTCCGCTGCTGGGTGATGTCGGAGAGGATGACGATGGCGTGATGCCGGTCGCCGGTCGCGCTGACCAGATGGCGCACGGTGGCGCTGACCCAGAGTGCGCTGCCGTCGCGCGCATACACCAGAGCCTCGTGGCGCTCGCCGCCCGGGGATGAGCGCTGGGCATGCAAGCGTTGCATCACGCCGGGATCGGTGAACTCGCCGGCCAGTATCTCGCGCGGGGTCTTGCCCCTCAGCTCGCAGGGCTTGTAGCCCAGCATGCGCGTGAGCCCGGCGTTGCCGTACACGATGTGCCAGTCGGCATCGACCACCAGCACGGCACTGTCGATCTCGTCGGCAATGACGGATAGCAACGGGTGATGGTCGCGGCTGGCATCCGGGTGGTTGGCCACCTTTACCAGCAGCGTGCGCAGTGTCACGTCGCCCAGGCGGGTGCTGGATTCCGCGACATGGCCAAAGCGAAGTTCGCCATCCGGCCTCAGTATCCGGACGGCGGGCAAGGGCTGGGCGCGCTGCGCGTCGGCATCCGGCAGCTTTTGCACGAGCGCCTCCACGTTCATGCCGAAGACTTGCGTACGGGATGCGCCATAGAGTGCCTCCGCAGCAGCGTTCAGGAAGATCACCTTGTTGTCCGTGTTCAGGATGAAGACGGCATCGGTGGCTTGCTCGAGCGAATTGCGGAACAACTGATGGGGGTCGGCTATGCTGAGCGCTTTGTCTCTATCTGGCATGAGTGAGGTAAACGTCGCTAACGACCGAGGGTGCCTGCCTTGCCCGGTGGGGGCTCGCGGGACATTGACTCGGCTCTGAAGCAGCTATCGGCATCCAGTGCCGGATCCTGAAGTACTTTTTTTTGCGCCAGGCGTTCCTCGGCGCAGGCCTCGCGCTCCGATGGCTTGGCATAATTGCGCCCTGTCTTGACGGGGCGATGCGCGCGCCGTCCCCTTTTGCATCGATCGAACCGGGATTCTTCATGATCATCTGCGCCGGCGTTGGCCCCGGGCACCTCGACTTCCTGACCCACGGCGTGGCGGAACTGGTCCGTGGCGCCGACATCGTGGCCGGCTTCGACACGGTCATCGACGTCATCCGCCCGCTGGTGCCGCCGGCGGCCCAGGTGGTCACCATGGGATACCAGGACCAGGTGGAGCGGCTTGCCTGGGTTGCCGCCGAGCACCATGGCGGCCGGCGCTGCGTGGTGCTGTTCATGGGCGACATGCACTTCAGCGGTTTCCAGTACCTGGAGCGGGTCGAGCGGGCATGCGGCCATCCGGTGGATACCGTGCCCGGCATCTCTTCGGCCCAGGTGCTGGCTGCGCGCGGCAAGGTTTGCTTTGACGAGACCACCTTCCTGACCTTTCACCGGCGCGGAGACCTGGAGCCGTTCAAGCGCCATCTGGTGCACGTGCTGGCGGACCAGCGCAACGCCATCGTGATTCCGCGCCCATGGGATTTCATGCCCAGCGATATCGCCGCCTGGCTGGTGGCGCAGGGCGTGCCGCCCGAGCATCCGGTCGAGGTCTGGGAGAACCTGACGCTGGCCGATGCGGACTGGCGTGGCACGCTGGCCAGTTGCACGCTGGCGTTCACCGATATGAGCATCATGCTGATCCGTGCGCTGGCGCCAATGGCCAGCCAGATCGAGCTGGCGCCGCTTGCGTAGTCCCGCGCGCCGGCCGCGCGGGGCAGGCTTTCGGCATTGATCTGCCGCAATTCGCCCGCATTGCCCGCTTGCGCTGCCCCGCGCACGGAGTAGAGTCCATTTTCGGATAGTCGGAAAAACGTCTGCAACCGTGTGCAGGGGTCTCCGGATCGGAGGAAAACATCATGGATTTCAAGACCGTGCTGGTCGAACTCGGTGCGGATCCCGGCTGTGCGGATCGCGTCAACTTGGCTGCGGAACTGGCGCAGCGCTCGGCCGGCCATGTGATCGGGGTGACGGCCACCGGCATGCGGCTGGAGCCGTTCCGGGGCGCGGGCGACGAGGCGGGATACTACGCGGAACTGGCCCGGCGCCAGTTGCTGGCGCAGGGCGCCGAAGCCAGCGCCGCATTTCATCGGGCCATGAGCGAAGCGGCGCCCGGCGTGGGTTTCACCCACCGGGTCATCGAGGACGACGTGGGCTGGGCGCTGGTCCAGCAGGGGCGGGTGGCGGACGTGGTCGTCCTGGCCCGCTTGCCCGGGCCGGAATCCATTCCCGTGCTGGTGGCACAGACCCCGGAATATGTGTTGCTCAACACCGGCCGCCCGGTGCTGCTGGTGCCGCCGGGCGTGCGGCATCTACCCTGCGAACATGTCGCCATCGCATGGGATGGTGGGCGGGAAGCCGCCCGGGCCGTGGCCGATGCGATGCCTCTGCTGCGCCTGGCCAAGCGTGTCACCGTGGTGTCGGCGTCCAGCGCGCATGACGGCTCGGCGACCCACGGCATGCCCGATGTGCCCGGTGCGCACGCCGGCCTGCGAGATCACCTGGCGCGCCAGGGCATCACCAGCGTCATGCACGCCGTGCAAGGCAGCCATGGGATTGGCCAACTACTGCTGGAGGCGGTGCGGCACTTGCAGGCCGACCTGCTGGTGGCGGGTGGCTATGGGCACGCCCGGCTGCGCGAGCTGGTCACTGGCGGCACCACCCGCACCCTGATGCGCCACGCCGACATACCGGTGTTGATGTCGCATTGAAGGTCGGTCTCGACTGGCATCAATATACCTTTTAATATAATATTAAACCGTATATTGATTAGCAGGCCGGGGTCTCGCCCGGCCTTTGCCGAACCCATGCAAGCGGCTTCTCCCTCCCTGAGCCTGGACACGATGCGCGCCGCCGCGGGCGACGCCACCGCCATGTTGCGCGCCCTCGCCAATGAAGACAGGCTGCTGCTGCTTTGCCAGCTTAGCCAGGGCGAGATGTCGGTGGGCGAGCTCGAAGCGCTGCTTGGCATCCATCAACCCACCTTGTCGCAACAGCTTGGTGTGCTGCGCGCGGAAGGGCTGGTCAACACGCGGCGCGACGGCAAGCGGATTTTTTACGCGGTTGCCGATGCGCGGGCGCTGGCCGTGCTCGAAACGCTTTACGCCCTGTATTGCCCCACTGAATGAAGGAGCCACTGGCCATGATCATCGACTGGACACACTTCACGCCCTGGTCCGCGCTGGGCGGGGGCCTGCTGATTGGACTGGCCGCCGCCGCGCTCGTGCTGTTCAACGGGCGCATCGCGGGCATCAGCGGCATCGTTGGTGGCTTGCTGCGGCCAACGCGCGCGGAAGCCGGCTGGCGTATCGCCTTTGTGCTTGGCCTGCTGGCGGCACCGCTGCTCTGGCGCCTGTTCGGCGCGCTGCCGGAGATCCGGGTCCATGCCGGCGCTGGCCTGCTGGTCGTAGCCGGCTTGCTGGTGGGATTGGGTACCCGCTACGGCGCGGGCTGCACCAGCGGGCATGGCGTTTGCGGGCTGTCGCGGCTCTCTCCGCGCTCGCTGGCGGCCACCGCGGCCTTCATGGGGGCCGGTTTTGCGACGGTCTTTGTCGCACGGCACCTGCTCGGCGCATGAGGAGCGACATGAACCGCCTTTCTTCCTTGCTGATCTCGCTGGCCTCTGGCCTGGTGTTCGGCCTCGGGCTGATCCTGGCCGGCATGGCCAATCCACAGAAGGTGCTCGGATTTCTCGACCTTGCCGGGCGCTGGGATCCCTCGCTGGCGCTGGTGATGGGCGGCGCGATCGCGGTGGGCGTAGTGGCGTTCGGTATCGCCCGGCGGCGTGCCGTCTCGCTGCTGGGCTTGCCCATGCAGCTGCCGGCGTCGCGCCGGATTGACCGGCGCTTGCTTGGTGGTGGCCTGTTGTTCGGCGTGGGCTGGGGGCTGGCGGGGATCTGCCCGGGGCCCGCGCTGGTGCTGCTGGGCGCGGGCGCATGGCAAGGCGCAGTCTTTGCGCTGGCCATGCTGGCCGGCATGGCGCTGTTCGAGTGGCTAGAATGGCTGGGGCGCAGCCGCGCTTTACCCGGCAAGGCATTAACCGGACATTAACCGGACAACAGGAGTCATCCATCGATGCGAACTGATGAGGTCATCGACGAGGCCGAGGTAGAAACGCCCGCCAGAGCCCAGGCGGCGCGGCGCAGCACCTGGGTGAGCGTGGCCGTGAATATCCTGCTGACCTGCATGCAACTGGTGGCGGGCGTGGTGGCCGGCTCCCAGGCGTTGATCGCGGATGCCATTCACTCGCTCTCCGACCTGGTCTCGGACTTTGTGGTGCTGTTCGCCAGTCACCATAGCCGCAAGGGCGCGGATGCCGACCACCAATACGGCCACCAGCGTTTCGAGACCGCCGCCTCGCTGGCAATCGGCCTGCTGCTGCTTGCGGTCGGCGTCGGCATGCTGTGGTCGGCCGTGCAAAAGCTGGAGCATCCCGAGTTGATCCAGCCGGTCAAGGGTGTCGCGCTGTGGGTGGCATTGGGCGCGCTGGCGGCAAAGGAATCGTTGTTCCGCTACATGCTCGCCGTGGCCGAGCGCGTGCGCTCCAGCATGCTGGTTGCCAACGCATGGCATGCGCGCTCGGATGCGGCATCGTCGCTGGTGGTCGCCGTGGGCATCGGCGGCAACCTGCTTGGCTACCACATGCTTGATCCAGTGGCCGCCCTGGTGGTCGGCCTGATGGTGACCAGGATGGGCTGGAAGTTCTCCTGGGATGCCCTGCATGACCTGATGGACCGCGCCGTGGATGCGCAGAGCATCGAGGCGATCCGGCAGGCCATGCTGGCCACGCCAGGCGTGCTGGGCCTGCATGACCTGAAGACCCGCAAGATGGGCGACGCGATCCTGGTCGACGTGCATCTGGAGATCGATGGCGCAATGACGGTCGAGGCGGGGCACCGTATTGCGGTGGAGGCGCGCCTCGCCGCCATGCAGATTCAGGACGTGCTGAATGTGATGACCCATGTCGACCCGGTGCGCGTGCCGCAGCGCCAGGCGGAAGACCCGGCGCGCGCAGGCGCGGCATGATGGACTGGCCAAAGCGTGGGCCGGGCGGGGCAAACGTCCTTTGCCGATGCCCGGTATGATTGCCATCCTGGCTTGAAATGGCTTTCCCGGTGGCAAAAAGCGGTCCGCCCGCTTCGCCGCGCAGACACGCACCCCCCCGCACCCGCCGCTCCATGGACCACACGCGAACCCAGTCATCGTCGATGAGATTCCTGCCGTATCTCGTCGCGGCTACCTTCTTCATGGAGTACCTCGATACCACCGTGCTCGCCACTGCGTTGCCGCAGATGGCGCAGTCGTTCGGGGTCGGGCCGAATGACCTGAGCCTGGGCATGACGGCCTATATGCTGGCGCTGGCGGTGTTTATCCCGATCAGCGGATGGATCGCTGATCGCTTCGGGTCAAGGACGGTGTTCGGCGGGGCGATCGTTGTTTTCACGGTGGCCTCGGTGCTGTGCGGCGCATCGAACGGGTTATTCGCGTTCACCGCGGCGCGCGTGCTGCAGGGCATTGGCGGCGCGATGATGGTGCCGGTCGGGCGGCTGATCGTGGTGCGCAACACGGATAAGCGCCAGTTGATCAAGGCCATCTCCACCATCACCTGGCCGGCCATCGTGGCGCCTGTGGTGGGGCCGCCCATTGGCGGGTTCATCACCACCTACGCCTCCTGGCGCTGGATCTTCCTGCTCAACGTGCCATTCGGCATCGCCGCGCTGATCGCCACCTTCATGATGATCCGCAACGAACGCGCGAGCGAGCCCAAGCCGCTTGATATCGTCGGCTTCCTGCTCAGCGGCGCCACGCTCACCTTCGTGCTGTACGGCACGGAGCTGGCCAGCCAGCAAGGCTCCAGCCTGGCAACGGCGGGCGCGTTCGTGGCCGCCGGCCTCGCCCTGGGCGTGCTCGCCGTGCGCCATGCAGCGGGCCGCGAGCATCCGCTGCTCGATTTCACGACGCTGCGCGTGCCGACGTTCTCGGTCACCGTGATCACCGGGTCCGTCACCCGCATCGGCATCGGGGCGGTGCCGTATTTGATGCCGCTGCTGTTCCAGGTTGGCTTCGGGCTGTCCGCGTTCCGCTCCGGGCTGTTGCTGCTCGCCAGCGCGCTCGGCAACCTCGGCATGAAGGCCTTGACCACGCGCGTGCTGCAACACTACGGCTTTCGCGCCACCGCGATCGTCGACGTGGCTTTCGCCAGCGTGTTCATCGTCGCGTGCGGCTTGCTCACGCCCGAGACGCCGCTCGCCATCGTGCTGTTCGTGGTGTTTATCTACGGCGTGACGCGCTCGATGCAGTTCTCCACGCTCGCCACGCTGGCCTACGCCGATATCCCGCAAAACCAGATGAGCAGCGCCAATACGCTATGGAATGCTGCCCAGCAGATGTCGATCGGCCTTGGCATTGCGTTTGGCTCGCTGTCGCTGAGGATTGCCGCATCGCTGCGCGGCGAGGCCAGCGACGTGCCGCACTTTACGCTCGGTGATTTTCGCTGGGCGTTTCTCTTCGCGGGCGCGCTGACGCTGGTGTCGTTGATCGGGTATGTCCGGCTCGCGCCGGATGCGGGGCGGCATCTGTCGAGCCGGCGGGCGGCTGGATGACGGGTTCCTCCCGATATGAAGTGAGTGGCGGGCGAGCGTGAGCCGGGCGAACGCTGCGCAATGCTCGCCCGCTGCGGGCTACACAAACTGAACGGAACTCGGCAGGGGCCTGACCGGTCACACCATCCGCATCCACCGGAGTCAACGCAAAATGATCCTGTAAGCCCACTTCAAACCTGTTCGCGCTTGTTGAACCCTTGTTAACCCTTGTTGTGCCCTCGTTGAGCACTTGGGTTCCAGGCGCGCTACCTGTCTTGTCTGGAGCTTGCATGGCTGACTTCACATCGATTCCGTTCGCGGTTTTCTCCGCGCCGCAGTCCGGCGGTAATTCTGGTGCCACCCCCCTGGATTCCCACTCAGTTTCGCAGCCGGCGTTCTGGATTTCTTTGCGCCACGTCACCGTGGCGCTGCCCGATGGGCGGGTGCTTCTGGACGAACTGAGCGACACCTTCCCGCCCCGGCGCATCGGCCTGGTTGGCCGCAACGGCACCGGCAAGAGCGTGCTGGCAAAGGTGCTGGCGGGCCTGGTCACGCCGGATGCCGGGCGCGTCGTCAGGCATGCCACCGTTGCCTATGTGCCGCAAGACGGCAGGCTGGCACCAGGCGCGACGCTGGCGGATGTCGCCGGCCTGACGCCGGCTTTCGATGCGCTCGCCCGGGTGGAGCGGGGCGAGCCGGAGGGCGCGGACTTCGACCTGCTGGAAGGGCGGTGGGACCTGCGCGGCCAGCTGCGGCTGGCCTGCGAGGCGGCTGGCCTGGGGCATCTGGAGCCGGAGCGGCTCGCCGCCAGCCTCAGCGGTGGCGAACTCACGCGCGTGGCGCTGGTGGGGGCCTTTCTTTCCAGGGCAGATGGACTGGTGCTCGACGAACCCACCAATCACCTCGACTTCGTCGCCCGGCAATGGCTGCGCGCTCAGTTGCGGCAATGGCGTGGCGGCGTGGTGGTGATCAGCCACGACCGCGAGTTGCTCGAAGACATGGACCATATCGCCGCGCTGACGCCGGATGGCTTGCGCCACTACGGCGGCAACTACACGCTGTATGCGGTGCAGCGCGATGCCGAAGCCGCCGCCGCGCAAGCCGCGCTGGATCACGCGCGGACCAGCCGTAACTCGGCCTTGCGCGACTTGCGGCGCCAGCACGATGCCCATCAGCGCCGTGCCGCGCGCAACGACCGCGCGGGCACGATGGCCAACCTGCCCGGCATCCACCTCGGCCGGCTGAAGGACGGTGCGCAGGGGTATTCCGGCCGCGAGCAGCGGCGCCAGCAGGAAACCCGCGCGACGCTGGACGATGCCGTGCGGCAAGCCGCGCAGCGCATCGAGGCCGGCCCGCCGGTGGCGCTGATGCTGCCCGGCGCGGTGGTCGCCGCGGGCAAGCGCGTGGTGCACGCGCAAGATGCGATCCTGCCGTTTGCGGCCGGCGCAAAGCCGCTCAGCCTGACGCTGGCGGGGCCGGTGCGCGTTGCCGTGACCGGGCCGAACGGCTGCGGTAAAACCACGTTGCTCAAGCTGCTGGCCGGCGTCGAGAACCCGGTGTCCGGGACCTGCTCGGCAGGTGTTCCCAATGCCTGGCTCGATCAGCAGGCGGCGACCCTGCTGCCGCCGGCGATGTCCGTGCTGGAGCGGCTGCGCGAACTGGACAGCCCCTTGCCGGAGGGCGTGCTGCGCAGTCATTTGTCGTTGCTCGGGCTGGGTGCGGCGCTGGTGCGGCAGCCTTCCGGCGAATTGAGCGGGGGCGAGCGCCTGAAGGCGGCGCTTGCCTGCGCTTTATGGGCCGCGCAGCCTGCCCAAATGCTCTTGCTCGATGAGCCTACCAATCACCTCGACCTGGATTCGGTGCGCGCGCTGGAGCAGGCCTTGAGCGCCTATCCCGGCGCCATCCTGGTGGCGTCGCACGACCGGCGCTTCCTCGACGCGCTGGATTTGACCCACATGCTGGCGTGGCAAGGCGGGGACTGGCAACTGGCGGCTTGCAGGTAAGCCGCGCGGGCTGGTGTCACCCGTGCGTGTCGTCGGGGATTTCATCGACCGAGCGCACCGCCGCGCGCCGCAGGGCGTCCAGCGCGGCACTGACCGCGATACGGCCAAAGCCGTCGTCGCGCCAGTACATGGATACCGAGCCAAAGCCCGCCAGCCGCAGCGGCAGGATGCGCAGGGCGCCGAGATGCTCCAGGCGCCGCGCGGTCCGGTGCGAGGCCACGCCGATCATGTTGCTGTGGTTGAGCAAGGTCAGGTTGAGGATGACCGAGTTCGACTCCACGCAATCGGCCGGCATGCCCTGGCCAGCCGCGTTCAGCGCCGACTCCAGCGTGTTGCGGATGGGCGTGCCGCGTGGCCACACGATCCACCGGTATGCCTGCAGGTCGCTCCAGCCCGGTTCGGCCAGCTCAAACAGCGGATGCCGCGGGCGCGTGACGAAATGGATCGGCTCCATGTAGAGCGCCTCGGCGCGCATTTGCCCGTCCTGCAGTTCCGGCGCGGAGCGGCCCACCACGATATCGACCTCGCCCCGGGCCAGTTGCGCCATCAACAGGTTCATGGTGCTTTCCACCAGCCGGACATGGGCTTTCGGCAGGCGCTGCAACAGCGAGGTGACGGCTAGCGGCACGGTATCGGCAGCCGACGCGCCGGAGGCGCCGATCACCACCAGACCGCTGCCGCCTTCGCGCATGGCCTGCATGTCGTCGCGGGCGGTATCCAGGTGCGCCTCGATGCGCCTGGCATGGGCAATCATCGATTCGCCATAGGGCGTGGGGCGCAGGCCGCGCGCGTGGCGCTCGAACAGCGGCAGCCCGATGTCGTCTTCGAGTTCCTTGAGCCATTTCGACAAGGCGGGCTGCGTAGTGCTGAGCGCCGCGGCTGTCTGGCTCATGTTTCCGGTCTGCGCCAGGCTAAGCAGCATCTGCAAGTTGCGCAGCCGGAGCCGCTGGGTCCAATCCATCAGGGTATTCCCTTTGAGATATATCCATATCCATATGGATAAGAGGAATCCATCATTTTACAAGGTATATCTCCGGGCGTATAAATCTTCCATCGCACCCCGCAGCCCACGGCGGCTGCCCAGCGCCCCAACCGGGCGATGAATCGGAGACAAGGCCATGCCAGACGCAAAGAAGAGCACCGACCGTTCAGCTTATTACAGCCGCATCGGCCGCAACCAGATGGCGCCCCTGTGGGAATCGCTGCACGCGCTGGTCCCGCGCGAGCCTCGTCCGCAAGCGCAGCCGGCGATCTGGAAATACGCCGAGATCCGCCCGCTGGTGATGCAGGCGGGCGAGGTCATCAGCGCGGAAGAAGCCGTGCGCCGCGTGCTGGTGCTGGAGAATCCTGGCCTGCCCGGCAAGTCCAGCATCACCTCCACGCTGTACGCCGGCTTGCAGCTGATCCTGCCCGGCGAGATTGCCCCCAGCCATCGCCATACCCAGTCCGCGCTGCGCTTTATCGTGGAGGGCCGCGGCGCCTGGACCGCCGTCAACGGCGAGCGCACCACCATGCATCCGGGCGATTTCATCATCACGCCATCGTGGACCTGGCATGACCACGGCAACCCGTCCGTGGAGCAGGGCGGCGAGCCGGTGGTCTGGCTCGACGGGCTGGATATCCCGCTGCTGCAGCACCTGGACGCTGGTTTTGCGGAAAACTACCCCGAAGCCTCGCAGCCGGTGCTGCGTCCCGAAGGCGACAGTTTTGCCCGCTTCGGCCACAACATGCTGCCGGTGCGCCACCGCGTCACCGATCCCACCTCGCCAATCTTCAGCTATCCCTATGCCCGCAGCCGTGAGGCGCTGGACCAGCTCTACCGCAACGGCGAGCTCGATGCCTGGGATGGCGTGAAGCTGCGCTATGTGAACCCGGCCACCGGCGGCTGGCCGATGCCGACCATGGCTACCTTCATGCAATACCTCCCTGCCGGTTTCCAGGGCAAAACGTATCGCAGTACCGACGCCACCATCTATTCCGTGGTGGAAGGGCGCGGCACCGTGCGCATCGGCGAGGCGCAGTTCCAGTTCGAGCCGCGCGACACCTTCGTGGCGCCGTCCTGGCAGCCGGTGCAACTGGCTTCGGTCGAGGACACGGTGCTGTTCAGCTATTCCGACCGCCCGGTGCTGTCCGCGCTCAACCTGCTGCGCGAGGAGCGCACCTGATCCGGCGCAGTCCCATTTCTTTGCCTTTTTCCCATTTCCTTGCCTGAGGTCTTCCATGTCTTTCGTCATTACCCCTCCCGCTGCCGTGGCCGTGCCGGTCGTTGGCACCAGCGACCAGTTTCCCGTGCGCCGCGTCTACTGCGTGGGCCGCAACTACGCCGCGCATGCCCGCGAGATGGGCTTCGATCCGGACCGCGAGCCGCCGTTCTTCTTCTGCAAGCCGGCCGATGCCGTGATCCCGGTCGCCTACGGCGAGACCCTGACGCTGGCGTACCCGGCCCAGACCAGCAACTACCACTATGAATCCGAGCTGGTTGTCGCCATCGGCAAGGGCGGCTCCGATATTTTGCTGGAACAGGCGCTGGAGCACGTCTGGGGCTATGCCGTGGGCCTGGACATGACCCGCCGCGACCTGCAGATGAAGATGCGCGAGATGGGCCGCCCGTGGGAAATCGGCAAGGCCTTCGACGCCTCGGCGCCGATCGGCCCGATCCATCCGGCTAGCGATGTGGGGCATTTCGAGCAGGCCGCGATCTGGCTGACCGTCAACGGCGCCGACAAGCAGCGCAGCGACGTCACGCACCTGATCTGGTCGGTGGCCGAGACCGTGGCGGACCTCTCCAAGTACTTCCGCCTGGAACCGGGCGACCTGATCTACACCGGCACGCCGGAAGGCGTCGGGGCCGTCAAGCCGGGTGACCTGATGGTTGCCGGCGTGGAGCGCCTCGGCGAGCTGTCGGTGCGGGTGGCCTGACGGCGTCGAGACTCCGGATTTCGAGAAAGAGGGCTTCACCGTGCAGATCTATAGTTTCTTCAACAGCTCCACGTCGTACCGCGTGCGCATCGCGCTGGCGCTCAAGGGCCTGCCGTACGACTACCAGCCGGTCAACATCCGCGTGGGCGAGCATCGCGTCGCGGACTATGTGGCGGCCATCAACCCCTCGGCGGTGGTGCCGGCGCTGGTGGACGGCGACTTCCACCTGGGCCAGTCGATGGCGATCATCGACTACCTCGATGCCCGCCATCCCGAGCCGCGGCTGATCCCGCAAGCGGCGGAGCTGCGCGCGCGGGTGCTGGAGCTGGCCAATGTGATTGCCTGCGATATCCATCCGGTCAACAACCTGCGCATCCTGCGCTACCTGCAGGACACGCTGGGCGTGACACCGGAGCAAAAGGACGCCTGGTACCAGCATTGGGTGGACGAAGGGCTGGGCGCGGTGGAACGGCTGCTGGCGCAGCACGGGCGCGGCCCGTGGTGTTTCGGCGACCAGCCCACGCTGGCCGACTGCTGCCTGGTGCCGCAGATCGCCAATGCGCAGCGCATGGGCTGCCGTACCGAACATTTCGAGCGCGCCATGGCGGTCTACCGCCATGCCTGCGAGCACCCGGCCTTCCAGCAGGCAGAACCTCAGCGGCAGCCGGACTACACGGCGCGCTAACCAACGCGACAGGGCACCCCGAGGCCGGATGGCCACCGGGTGCGCACCCAAGGAGACGAACATGAACAACACGCGCAGCACGGACCGCAAGGTGATCGTGGTCGGTGGCGGCATCGGCGGCCTGGCCGCCGCACTGGCGCTCGCCCGGCAGGGCATCCGCGTTGAATTGCTGGAACAGGCGGCCCAGATCGGTGAAATCGGCGCCGGCATCCAGCTTGGTGCCAACGCCTTTGCTGCGCTGGATGCGCTGGGCGTGGGCGAAGCCGCGCGCAAGCGCTCCGTTTTCACCGACTACCTGGTGATGATGGATGCGATTGACGCCACGGAAATCGCCAAGGTGGATGTCGGCGAGCGCTATCGCCAGCGCTTCGGCAACCCCTATGCGGTGATCCATCGCGCCGACATCCACCTGTCCATCCTGGAAGCCGTGCGGAATCACCCGCTGATTCAGTTCCGCACCGCCACCACGGTGTGCGCGCTGGAGCAGGACGAACGCGGCGTGACCGTGATCGACCAGCACGGCGAACGCCACCAGGGCGATGCCGTGATCGGCTGCGACGGCGTGAAATCCGCCGTGCGCCAGGCCTTGCTCGGCGACGAACCGCGCGTGACCGGCCACGTGGTGTACCGCGCCGTGGTGGATGTGGCCGACATGCCGGCCGACCTGCAGATCAACGCGCCGGTAGTGTGGGCCGGCCCCAACTGCCATCTGGTGCACTACCCGCTGCGCGGCGGCGAGCAGTACAACCTGGTGGTGACCTTCCATAGCCGCGAGAAAGAAGTCTGGGGCGTGCGCGATGGCAGCAAGGAAGAAGTGCTGTCGTACTTCGAGGGCATCCACGCCCGGCCGCACCAGATGCTGGACCGGCCCACCTCCTGGCGGCGCTGGGCCACCGCGGACCGCGACCCGGTGGAGCAATGGAGCTTTGGCCGCGCCACCATCCTGGGCGATGCCGCCCACCCCATGACGCAGTACCTCGCGCAGGGCGCCTGCCAGGCGCTGGAAGATGCCGTGACACTCGGCGCGGCCGTGGCCGAGACAGACGGCGATTTCGTGGCGGCCTTTGCGCTGTACGAGAAGGCGCGCATCCCGCGCACCGCGCGCGTGCTGTACTCCGCCCGCGAGATGGGCCGGCTGTATCACGCCAAGGGCGTGGAGCGGCTGGTGCGCAATTCGTTGTGGGTCGGACGCACGCAGGACCAGTTCTACGACGCGCTGCAATGGCTGCACGGCTGGCGCGCGCAAGACTGCCTGGGCGGGGCGCGGTAGGAGGAGCGCCGGCCCGAAGTGACCCAAAGTGGCCCAAAGTGTCCAAAAGAAGCAAAGAGCAACCAAAGAGCGGCCAAAGAGCCGCCAAAAAATGGCGAGCCGATCGCAAATCGGCCGCTTCGACACACAATGCAGGAGACCGCTGTGCCCACGCAACCATCCATCGGCATTACCGAATTCATCGATCGCCAGCCGCTATCGGCCTTCCAGGTCACGATCGTCGCGCTTTGCTTCTTGATCGTCGCCATCGACGGGTTTGATACCGCCGCGATCGGCTTTATCGCCCCCGCGATCCGCGCCGAATGGCAGCTCACGCCGGCGCACCTGGCGCCGTTGTTTGGCGCCGGGCTCACCGGCCTGATGGCCGGCGCGTTCCTGTTCGGCCCGCTGGCCGACCGCTTTGGCCGCAAGAGCGTGCTGCTCTTCTGCGTGCTGTTCTTTGGCATCGCGAGCCTGGCCTCCGCGTTCTCCGGCTCGCTGTGGGGGCTGGTGGCGCTGCGTTTCCTGACCGGTCTGGGGCTGGGCGGCGCCATGCCCAATACCATCACGCTGACCTCCGAGTATTGCCCGGCCAAGCGCCGCTCTTTCCTGGTCACGACCATGTTCTGCGGCTTCACGATTGGCTCGGCCCTTGGCGGCCTGGCCTCGGCGAACCTGATCGAGGAGCACGGCTGGCGCGCCGTGCTGCTGCTGGGTGGCGTGCTGCCGTTGCTGCTGCTGCCGCTCCTGGTCTGGAAGCTGCCTGAGTCGGTTCGCTACCTGGTGCTGAGCGGCAAGCACCCGGAGAAGGTAGCGGCCATCCTGGAGCGGATCGCGCCGCGCGAGCGTGTCGCACCTGGCAGTATCGTGGTGGCGGACAAGCGCGCGCCCGGCTCGCCGGTTGCGCACCTGTTCAAGCCCGAACTGGTGCGCGGGACCTTGCTGCTGTGGCTGACCTTCTTCATGAGCTTGCTGGTGATCTACCTGCTGTCCAGCTGGCTGCCCACGTTGCTGCGGGCAACCGGGATCTCGCTCAAGACGGCGGCCCTGGTCACCATGATGTTCCAGGTGGGCGGCACACTCGGCGCCATCGTGCTGGGCTGGCTGATGGACCGGGCCAACCCGCACTATGTGCTGGCCGCAAGCTACGCGCTGGCAGGTGTGTTCATCACCGCCATCGGCAGCCTGACCACGGCGCCATGGCTGGCCGGGGTGGCGGTATTCGCCGCTGGCTTCTGCATCTCCGGCTCGCAAGTGGGCGCCAATGCCTTGTCGGCGGCTTACTATCCCACCGATTGCCGCGCCACCGGCGTGAGCTGGGCCAATGGCGTCGGGCGGATGGGCTCGGTGGTTGGCTCGGTCGGGGGCGGCACGATGTTGTCGATGGGCCTGACCATGCCGGCGCTGTTCCTGATGGTGGGGATACCGGCGGTGATCGCTGGCGCCACCATGCTCCGGTTCGGACGCCATCGCGCGGGCCAGGCACGGCGCATGGCGGCGGCTTGAGGGCTGCCAGCGGCGGGTGCGCGTTTCATCCTTGAGTATTCAAATGATAATCGTTATCATTTTAATACTCGGGTTAGTGACACGATCTGAGTCAGCAAATGGGTTACCGGACACGTCTCGTGTCCGGTTTTTTTGTGCCTCCGCCTTACCGTTACTGCGTCTTAGCGTGCCCTTGCGCACGCACGCCGTGCCTGCGGTGCGCCGCTTGCGGTAGCATCTGGCCAGCGCCGGCAGCGTTGTCCTCGCCGCGCGGGCTTTTTCCTTTTCCTTCGATCCAGCGCCACCGATGCGGCTTGCCCGCATGGGGGAAGCCAATGACGGCAGTCGGCAGGCCACCGCAAGACGCTACCTCGCCGGCACACGCCGGGAGGCTCGGTGCTGCTGCCGCCAGTGGCCGGCGCTGGGCATGGCTGCCAGAGCAGGGCGGCTGGAAATACTATGCGCTGCTCGGCGCCATCGGGGTCCTTGTCCTCGGCCCGCTGGGCGGGATTGCCGCGGCGTACATGAACTTCTCGCTCGGCTTCTTCGTAGGCGGGCAGGTGCTGGCCGGCATTCTCGGCTCCACGGTGACCTACGGCTATGGCGCGGACGGCCGCCATGGCGCGAACTATATCCAGACCATTGCCGCATCGGTCGCCGGCATGAGCGGCATGGCCGTGGTGATCCAGGCGATGACCTGGATGGGCCTGCCCGAGCCGCCGATCTGGCAGTTGATGCTGTACATGCTTTGCGTGGGCATGTTCGGTGTGGGCGTGGGCATGTTGTACACGCCAATCCTGGTCGACCGGCTGCAACTCACCTTTCCCTCCGGGCTGGCGGTGGCCAATATCCTGCGCGCCCTGACGGATCCGGTGCTGCTCAGGCAGTCGGTGTCGCGGCTGGCCGGCGGCACGGTGCTGGGCATCGTCAGCGGCATCGGTGCGGCCCGCGTGGAGCGGCTTGCCGCCATCGATTTGTCCGCGTCCACCTATGGCGCGGGCATGATCGTCGGGGCCCGCATCGGCGTGGCGGCGCTGGTTGCCGGGCTGGCGGGCCAGGCGCTGATCCCCTTCTTTGTCGCGATCGGCTGGCTGGCGCCGGGCGACCCCTTTCGCAAGATCACCTTCCTGATTGCGCTCGGCATGATCATGGGCGCCGCGCTGCTCGATATCTCGCTGATCCTGCTCAAGGTGTATCGGCATGGCCAGCAGTTGCCCGCCCGGATACGGCGCGAACCCTCTGCGGCGGCAGGTGGCGGCAGCTTGTGGCGGATGGTGGCGTGGGTGCTGTTCTGGGGGCTCGCGGTGGTGGCGGTGGGCGTGGGCCTGCTGCATCAGCCCGCGGGCTACATGGTGCTGGCGGTGCTGCTGGTGTTCGTGTTCGCCATGGTCAACGGCATCTCGGTGGGCATGGTCGACCAGAACCCGATTTCTTCCGCTTTCGTGCTGTCCGTGATCCTGATGGCCGCGCTGGGTTTGCGTGACCCGAATGTGGGGCTGATCGCGGCAACGGTGCTGCTGGTCTCGACCAGCGAGGCGTGCGACATGCAGCAAGACCGCTCCACCGGCTGGCGGCTCGGCACCAGCCGCACCGTGCAGTTTCGCTTCCAGGTGGCGGGCATTGTTGCCGGCGCGGTGCTGGCGGTGTTGTTCGCCAGGCTGTTCATGCGGGCTTATCCGGTGCTAGCGCTCGACCAGACTGTGCTCTCGGCCGGCGAGCAGCCCCAGCACTGGGCTTCGGCCATGACTTACAAGATCGTCGGCGCGTTGCGCGGCCTGACCAACGACTTGCCGCACCAGCGCACGGCGGTTGTGCTGGGCATCGTTCTTGGGCTGGCCACGGCGGTGCTGCGCCTTCTGGTCAAGTCGTGGCCGCGCTACCAGCGCTTTGCCCGGGCGGGAAGCGGTGGCAGCGTTGCCGATTTCCTGCTGGATGCGGTGGTGCTGCCGTCGCCCTATGCCTCGTCCTTTGGCGGATTCGTCAACCTGCCCACCTCGGCGTGGTTTGCGCTGGGCGGCGTCGTGGCCAGCGTGCTCAACCGTTTGCGCAAGCCCGGGGACGCGCCGGATGCCTTGCCCGAGGACATGAGCACGACATCGCTGGTGGGGGGCGGGCTGATCGCAGGGGATGCGCTGGCGGCGGTCGGGCTGGGCATCGCGGGGCTGCTGTTTACGGCTTTGGGCTAGCGCATGTGAGAAATCGATGACCAGCCTTCCATTTCTGCCATTTGGCTCGAAGCCCAGCCTCGTGTTCAATTCTTTTGAGATGGATCTGAATTCTTTATCCGGGAAGGCGGGGCCGCGCCGGAGGCGAGTGGCTGTGGCGCAAAATAGGCCGCGGCAGCTGGGGGGAAACCTGGCAGCGTGGGCACGCCCGGCCCCGTCGCCACCGCCCTTGTCGCGAGATCGGATGTGCCGGTGTTTGTCGTCAACCTGCCTGAGGCGCAGACGCCATCACACTTACCCCATGCATGTCCATGAACGCCACGGAGCTTCCCAGGACGCCGACACATTGAACGCCATCGAAAACCCCTTTAACCTCATTGATGCCCCCGTCGCCGGCAGCACGCGGCGCGTTTGCGGAGCCCGCCGATGGTGATGGCCTGGTTGATCGCGCTTCCCTTGCTGGCAGCGTTGCTGTTGTTGCTGGTGCGGCGCCGCGTACGCTTTCTGGCCACGCCCATCGTGGTGGGCACGCCGTTGCTTGGCCTTGGCTTGCTGCTCAGCGTGCGCAGCGCCGTGTTCGAGGGCCGCACCATTGCCTGGCGCCAGCCCTGGCTCGAGGACATCGGGCTAAGCCTCAGCCTGCGGCTGGACGGCCTGGCCTACGTGTTTGCGCTGCTGGTGCTGGGCATCGGGTTGCTGGTCATCCTTTATGCGCGCTACTACCTGCCGCGCAGCGAGTCCACCGTACGTTTCTTCTCCCTGCTGCTGCTGTTCATGGCGGCGATGCTGGGTGTGGTGCTGTCCAGCAACCTGCTGCTGCTGGCGGTGTTCTGGGAGATGACCAGCATCGTGTCGTTCCTGCTGATCGGCTTCTGGTCCTATCGCTCCGATGCGCGCAAGGGCGCGCGCATGGCGCTGACGGTGACCGGCGGGGGCGGGCTGGCGTTGCTGGCCGGCGTGCTGTTGCTCGGGCATATCTGCGGCAGCATGGAGCTCTCCGTGGTGCTGGCCCAGGCCGGCAGCGTGCAGCGCCACCCGCTGTATCCGGTGATGCTGAGCTTGATCTTGCTGGCGGCGTTTACCAAGTCCGCGCAATTTCCCTTCAGTTTCTGGCTGCCGCATGCGATGGCAGCGCCCACGCCGGTGTCCGCCTACCTGCATTCCGCCACGATGGTCAAGGCCGGCGTCTTCCTGCTGGCGCGGCTGTATCCGGTGCTGGACGGCACCAACTGGTGGTTCTACATGGTCAGCCTCACCGGCCTTGCCACGCTGGTGTTTGGCGCGGGCATGGCCTTGCTGCAGCGGGACCTCAAAGGCCTGCTGGCGTATTCCACCATCAGCCATCTTGGCCTGATCACGCTGCTGTTCGGCCTGGACACGCAGCTGAGCACGGTGGCCGCGCTGTTCCACATCATCAACCATGCGGTGTTCAAGGCATCGCTGTTCATGGCGGCGGGCATCATCGACCATGAGACCGGCACGCGCGACCTGCAACGGCTGCGGGGCCTGCGCCGCTATATGCCGCACACAGCGTTGCTGGCCATCGTGGCGTCGCTCTCGATGGCGGGCGTGCCACTGTTCAACGGCTTCCTGAGCAAGGAGATGTTCTTCGGTGAGACGCTCGCACAGGGTCTGCTGGGGGATTTCAACTGGATCATCCCGGCGGCGGCGACCCTTGCCGGGGCGTTGACGGTGGCGTACTCGCTGCGCTTTATCTACGGTGTGTTCTTTGGCGGCGAGCCGGACGACTTGCCGAACTATCCGCCACATGAGCCGCCGCGCTCCATGAAGATCCCGGTGGAGGTGCTGGTTGCCATCTGCCTTGTGGTCGGGCTGTTCCCGGCGTATACGGTAGGGCCCTTGCTGGCGACGGCCGCCCTGGCGACGCTGGGCGGCCCGCTGCCGGAATACAGCCTCAGCCTGTGGCATGGCGTCAATCTGCCCCTGGTGATGAGCTTGGTCTCGATGGGCGGCGGCGGCGTGCTGTTCTTCTTGCGGCGTAACGCTTTTCATCGGACGCACGCGCGTTTTGCCCATCTGAACGCGCGCGATGCGTTCGAGGCCGGCATCGACACCCTGGCGCAGATGGCCGGGCGCGTCACCGGCGCATTCGAGACTGGCTCGCTGCAAGGCTACCTGGCGTGGATGCTGGCCGCCATGTTGCTGATTCCCGCCGTCTTCCTGTCCGACCTGGACACGCTGGCTGGCCCGGTGCCATCGATGCCGCTCGACCTCATGACGGTGGCGGGGATGGGTTTGCTGGGGCTGTCGGCGATCGGCGTGGTGATTGCCCACCGGCAACGGCTGAACGCGCTTGTGCTGCTGAGCGCGTGCGGCTTGCTGGTGGCGCTGCTGTTCACGCGCTTCTCGGCGCCGGACCTGGCGCTGACGCAGGTCTCGGTCGAGGTCGTCACGATCCTGCTGCTGGTGCTGGCCTTGTACTTCCTGCCTGTTGACCGGCCGGATTCGTCCTCGGTGGGCCGGCACGTGCGCGACGGCTGCCTGGCGCTGGGCGGCGGCACGCTGCTGGCCATCCTGGCCTACGCGGTGATGACCCGGCCTTACGACGCGATCTCCTCGTTCTTCCTGGCCAACAGCGTGGAAGGCGGCGGTGGCCATAATGCGGTCAACGTGATCCTGGTGGACTTCCGCGGCTTCGATACGATGGGCGAGATCTGCGTGCTGCTGGTCGCCGGACTGGCGGTGCAGGCGCTGCTCAAGGGCATGCGCCTGACAGCGCCGCCAGCGGGGCCCAACGGGCTGCCATGGTCAAGCCAGAGCCATCCCTTGCTGCTCGCCATCCTGGCCCGGCTGATGTTGCCGCTGACCATGCTGGTCGCGGTCTTCGTGCTGCTGCGCGGGCACAACCTGCCGGGCGGCGGCTTTATCGCCGCGCTGATCACGGCGGTAGCCTTGCTGCTGCAGTACGTGGCCAGCGGCGTGCTGTGGACGCAGGCGCGCATCGCGCTGAACTATCGCGCGCTGGCCGGTGGCGGCATCCTGGTGGCGGGGCTGACCGGCCTGGGCAGCTGGGCGTTTGGTTTTCCGTTCCTGACCACGGCCTTCGGCCATTTCCACATACCGGTGCTGGGAGAAATCGAACTGGCGACCGCCATGGTGTTTGACCTTGGCGTTTATTTCACGGTGGTGGGCACGACCTTGCTGATCGTGTCCCACCTCGGTGTGCGCGACAAGCGCGTCAGTGTCAACGGCAATGGCAATGGCAATGTCAATGCGAAGGAGGGGGACTGATGGAAGCCGTCTACGCCGGCACGGTCGGCATCCTGATGGCCTGCGGCATCTACCTGCTGCTGCGTGCGCGCACGTTTTCCGTGGTGGTGGGGCTGGCGCTGATCTCGTACGCCGTGAGCCTGTTCCTGCTGGGGATGGGGCGGCTCTCCACCGGCCGCCCGCCGATCATTGCCACGGGCGCGCAGTATGCCGATCCGCTGCCGCAGGGCCTCGTGCTGACGGCCATCGTCATCGGTTTTGCCATGACGGCATTCGCGGTGGTGCTGGCCTTGCGCTCCCTCGGCATCACGGGCAGCGATCATGTGGACGGCAGGGAAGCGGGCCCGGCGCAGGGCGAGCCGCCGGCGGCCGGTACCCCCGGCCCCTCCGGCACCCCCGGCACAGACACGGCGAGCGGCCAATGACCCACAGCCTCCAACTGTCGATTCTCCTGCCCATCCTGCTGCCGATGTTTGCCGGCGGCCTGCTGGTGGCCGCGCCGGCGCGCTGGGCACGGGCCCAGCGCGTGCTGAGCACCGCGGTCACGCTGCTGTTGCTGCCGGTCGCGGCGTGCATGGTCAGTGTGGCGGCCACGGGCGCCATCATGGTCGATCACATCGGGAACTGGCCAGCGCCGTTTGGCATCGTGCTCCAGCTCGACCGGCTGGGCGCCCTGATGCTGTTGCTGACCGCGGTGCTGGGCGCGGCCGCCGTGGTGGCGGCGGGCCGGGGCGATGCGCGCCTCGGGCGGCATTTCCATGCGCTGTTCCAGTTCCAGCTGATGGGGCTGAACGGCGCCTTCCTGGCCGGCGACCTGTTCAATCTCTTCGTCTTCTTCGAGATCCTGCTGATCGCCTCCTATGCCTTGCTGCTGCACGGCGGCGGGCGGGCACGCATCGGTGCCGGGCTGCACTACGTCGTGCTGAACCTGGCCGGATCCGCTTTCTTCCTGATCGCGATCGGCGTGCTGTACGGGCTGAGCGGCACGCTCAACATGGCGCATATGGGCGTGCGGCTGGCCGGGCTGGCGCCGGCCGATGTGCCGCTGGCCACGGCGGCGGGCGTCATGCTGATGCTGGTCTTCGCGCTCAAGGCCGCGCTGTTTCCCATGGTTTTCTGGCTGCCCAAGGCCTACGCCAGCGCCACGGGCTCGGCTGCGGCGCTGTTCGCCATCATGACCAAGGTGGGCATCTACGCCATCCTGCGCTGCGCCGCGCTGGTTTTCGATGCGCCGGATGGCATGCTGGGCGTGTTCCTGCATGACTGGGTGTGGTGGCTGGCCCTTGCCACCATGGCGTTCGGCGCCCTCGGCGCGCTGGCCGCCCCGAATCTCAAATCGCTGACCTGCTACCTTGTGCTGGCATCGGTGGGGCTGCTGGCGGCCAGCGTGTCGATGCAGACAGCGCAGAGCTGGGCAGGGGCGCTGTATTACCTGCTCAGCACCACGCTGTGCACGGCGGCGCTGTTCCTGCTGGCGGACGCGCTGGAGCCCGCGCCACCTGCCGCCCCGGCGCGCGAGCCGGTGGCGGTGGTCCGTGGCTCGCGGCTGGCAGGCTTGCTGTTCCTGGTCGCGGCGGTGGCGGCGATCGGCTTGCCGCCGCTATCCGGCTTCATCGGCAAGATCATGGTCATGCGCAGTGCCTCGCTGCCGGCGGCGGCCGTGTTGTGGCCTTGCATCCTGCTGTCCAGCCTGGCGCTGCTGATTGCGGTCAGCCGCACGGGCACGCGCCTGTTGTGGCGCCTGCCCCAGGATCACGATCCGGAGCGCCATGGCGCCCGCCAGCGCATTGCGCCCGACGGCTGGAAGCTGGGCTGCTGCGCGTTCCTGCTGGTCTGCAGCTTGGCGCTGGTCGTGTGTGCCCGTCCGCTGAGCCAGTATCTTGCCGACACGTCCGCCCAGTTGTTCGACCGTGGCGCGTACCTGCGCGCGGTGCTGCCGTCCGGGGGAGGCTGACACCATGTGGAAACGCTTGTTCCCGCATCCTTGGCTCAGCCTGGCGCTGCTGGCGATCTGGCTGCTGCTGGCCAATAGCGCATCGCCAGGCAACTTGGCGCTGGGTGCCTTCCTCGGCTGGGCATTCTCGCTGCGAATCGGGTCACGGCTCTGGCTGCGGCCGGTGCGGCTGTCTCGTCCCGACCTGATGCTGCGCTTGTTCGTGCATGTGCTCATCGACATCGTGGTGGCCAATGTGGAAGTGGCCATCCTGGTGCTGGGGCCGGTATCCCGGCTGCGCCCGGCCTTTATCCAGCTGCCGATCGATGTCGAGCACGAGCTGGCGCTGGCCGCGCTGATCAGCATCGTGTCGCTCAGCCCTGGCACCTTGTGCGCCGAACTCAGCGACGACCGCCGCCGACTGCTGGTGCATGTGCTGGATCTTGACGATGAGGCCAGGCTGATCGCGCTGATCAAGACGCGCTACGAGACACCGTTAAGGGAGATATTCGAATGCTTGCCGTCGTAATACCGATTTCGCTGGCGATCCTCGGGGTTGCCTGCCTGCTGGCCTTTATCCGCCTGGTGCGCGGCCCGGGCCTGCCCGACCGCATCGTGGCGCTCGATACGCTCAATATCAATGCCATCGCGCTGATCGTGGTGTTCGGCATCTGGCTGCGCTCGGCGCTGTTTTTCGAGATTGCGCTGCTGATCGCGGTGATGGGCTTCATTGGCACCGTCGCGCTGACCAAGTACCTGCAGCGCGGCGACATCATCGAACTCAAGTAACCGGCACCGGGAGACCCAATGGACTCGATGAGCCCCGTCGCGGAAATCGCCACCTGCGCGCTGCTGCTGATCGGCAGCGTCTTCACCCTGGTCGGCGCGATCGGCCTCGTCCGGCTGCCGGATTTCTTCATGCGCCTGCACGGCCCGACCAAGTCGACTACGCTTGGCGTTGGCGGCGTAGTGTTGGCGTCGGTGGTGTTCTTCAGCAACCAAGGCGACGGCCTGAGCCTGCATGCGTTGCTGGTGACTGCCTTCCTGTTTCTTACCGCGCCGATCAGCGCCCATATGCTGGCCAAGGCGGCCATGCAGCAGCGGCTGCCGGTGGACCCGCGCACGCGCGGGCGATTGTGGGATGCGCAGGACCGGGAGCGCTGCGATGCGCCGGCGCAGGGCGTGGAGCCGGCTTCGCCCCGGGACGCTCAGGGCAACTGAGCGTGCAACCTTCGGCTTTTATCCCTGTTCCCACGAACTGCACCATCCGGCGGCAGCTACCTGCTTGTCGCCAAACAGCACGCAGCCGCCCGTTGCCGGGTTGGCGCCTTCCTGGAACAGCTGGCAGTTGGCGCAGGTCTGGCTGGCGGCATGCCTGGGATATTTGGCCTGGTCTACCTTGCGGGTATCCGCCTTGTAGCCCAGCTTGACCGCCTGCGGATCGGCCTCGTCGAGCGTGGGCGCGGCGGCGTAAGCGCCACGCCAGGCCGGGACGGCGGCAAGGCTTGCGACAACGGCCACCGGCATTGTTTTCATGAATTGACGGCGGGAGGACATGGGGTTTCCTTTTTTTTCTGTGGGCCGGCGGCTATTTTGCGGGGTGTTTCGGTATCCGGCCGGGCGATTGTGGCACAGGCGCTGCTGGCTGGTTGCGGGTTGATGCGGCGCCAACCCATCCGAGCGCTTCGCCGCGCCATATCTGTGGCAAACTCGGCGCTAACTTTTTTGTGCCTGCGCCGCTGGCGCGCATTCAATCCCAAGCCCTCATCAAGTCTAATCAAGCCCATGACCGCGTCCACCAATACCGACACTCTCCGCCAAGCCCTGCAGGAGCCGCTGCCTTTGCAGCTCGCGCCCTTGATGGGCACCGCCTTTGCCGAGGCGGGCGAGGCAGAGCGGTTTGCCATCTATACGGAACCGCCGGAAGCGCCCGGGCGCGATGAGGTGCTCGCTGCGCTGCGCAGCCATCTCGAGGTGCATGCCGGCGACGAGCCGGCCGTTGGCGAAGTCCTCGACAGCGAGGACTGGGAGCCGGGCCAGGCATTCGAGATGGACATGGATACCGATGAGGTTTGCGGCCAGGTGCTGTTCTACCGCCTGATCCTCGCGCGAGACCTGGATCCGGTCGGGTACTGCGCGTTCGAGATCAATGCCGACGAAACCGGCGTGATCTTCGTCACGCTGGTCGAGTCTTGGATTCGCCCGCAGTACCAGCCGCTTGGCCTGCAGCGCGGCTTTGTGCAGCTGCTGGCCAATGCCGTCTACGCCTTGCTGGGCGACCTGGATGCGCGGCTGCAGGTGGCGGGCGAGCGTAGCGCGTCGTTCGAGGTGTTGCTGGGGCAGGACCAAGCGTCCACTACGGGCGCGGCGCTGTTGCAGTCGGTCGCCGAGACGCTGAAGGCGTGGACGGTCGCAGCGGATGCTGCCGGGCGCGAGCCGCTGGGCATTACCAGCGTCCGTGTTTCGGTGCTTCCCGCCAACTCGGCGGGTTGAGGCGAGGGCGGGGAACGCGTTCATGGCCACCGGCATGGCCTGTTCCTGGAAGATTGGCACGCCGGGCGCGCACGATAGCGCTTTCTCCATGGCGATGCTGGAATAAGCGGCCGGCCGAGTCCCTGCCGGTGGCGCAGTAAGGATGCACCATGCCGCTTTGCACCGGGCCCGGCCGGACGATGGCCACCTCGACCACCAGGTCGTAGAACGCGCGGGGCCGCGCGGCGGCTTGTCGCATTTGGGCTTGCCGCTTGTCGCATCCGGGTTTGGCCTGCCCAGGGCGCCTGAATAGACTCGTTGCTTCCATCCAGGGAGAACGCCATGTCATCTGCGCCACGACTGCCTTACCGACCTTTCCATCGATCTTTGCTGTCTTACGGAGCCTACGGGGCTTCGGCCGCCATCCTTGCCGCCCTGAGCTTCGGGACGGCCTTTGCACAAGGCTGGCCTACCCGGCCCATCACGCTGGTCGTCCCGTTCCCGGCAGCCGGGGGCACCGACCTTGTCATCCGGTCGATCCAGCCGCTGCTGCAAAAGGAACTCGGGCAGCCGGTCGTCATCGACAACCGTAGCGGGGCCGGCGGCACCATCGGCTCGACCTTTGTCGCACGGGCCGCGCCGGATGGCTACACCGCCGGGGTCGTCACCACCAGCACGCATGCGGTCAGCGTCAGCGTGTACCCGAAGCTGGCGTATGACCCGGCCAGCGACTTCGCCTACGCGGGTTTCATCGGCACGTCGCCCTATGTGCTGGCAGTCAACCGGTCCTTGCAGGCCAAGGACGTCAAGGCGCTGGTGGAGAAGCTGAAGGCGGCAGGCGGGCAGCCCACGATCGGCTCGGTTGGCGTGGGCACGGTCTCCCACCTGATGGGGGAGCAGTTCAGCAAGCTGGCGAACGTGCCCATGATCCACGTGCCGTATCGCGGCGCGGCGCCGGCCTATACCGACCTGATGGGCGGGCAGGTCCAGTTGATGTTCGATAACCCGGTCGGCCTGGCGCCTTATGTGAAAGCGCAGAAGATCACGGCCATCGCCACGACCGCGCCTACGCCGCTGCTGGCGGACGTGCCGACCTTCGCCAGGCAGGGCATTGTCAATTTCGAGCAGCAGCTCTGGTATGGCGTGGCCTTTCCCAAGGGCACGCCGCTGGCCATCGTCAGCCGCTTCAATGCGGCGCTGAACACGGTGCTCGCGCAGCGCGCTGTGGCCCGCGACCTGGCCACCAAGGGCGTTACCGCTCACCCGGGCACGCCGGCCGAGATGCAGGCAACGGTGAACAAGGACATTCCGTACTGGGGCGCTATTGCTAGATCCGTGGGGGCCACCGTTGAATAAGCCCGCCTCGATCAGCATGCCCACTACGCCCGGCGCGGTCACGGTCATGCGCGTGTTTGTGCGCGGTGCGAACGCGGCCCGTGGCGGCAACCCGGTTCCCCTTGTCGCCGATGCGCGCGGCATGTCCGATGCTGCCATGCAGCAGGTGGCACTCAGCCATGGACATGAATCCGCCTTTGTCCTGCCGCCGAGCGATAGCCGATTCGACTGGCGCCTGCGCTTCTTTGTCCCGCAGCACGAGATGGAAATGTGCGGGCACGCCACCGTCGGCACGCTCTGGGCGCTGCGCCAATGGAAACGCTGGACCAGCCCCACGGCACGGGTGGAGACCTTGAGCGGCCCGGTCGTTGCCCGGTGGGATGAAGCGCACCAGCGCGCCTGGATCTCGCAGCCGCCCGTCAATCGCCGTGCGCTGTTGGAGCCGGAGCGCCAGCGCGTGGCCGACGTGCTTCGTTTGCCGGCCGGCGCCGCGCACTACGCCATGACAAACGCATCCACCAGCCGGGTCAAGACCCTGGTGGCACTGCCGGATGTGGCGGCGCTCAACCGGTTGCAGCCGGATTTCGACGCGATGGCAGCGCTGTGCGAGTCGATCGGTTCCACGGGGCTCTATCCGTTTGCGATGGATGCGACGGCGCCGCACGTTGTGCATGCCCGGCAGTTCCCCAAATCCTCTGGCTACCCCGAGGACGCGGCGACGGGCATCGCCGCGGCCGCGCTCTGGGGGCATCTGATTGGGTCGGGCGCGTTTGCCAACGACGGTGCTGGCTCGCAAGCGGTCACCGTCGTGCAAGGCGAAGCCATGGGCTGCCCGTCCGAGATCCAGGTGAGCCCTCGGTATTCGCCGGAAGGGGGGGAAGATGGTTGCTGGCTAAGCGGCAACGTGGAATGGGAGGCGCCGTGAGCCATGCATCTCCGGAGGCCCGGCTGGCAGCCGCCGGCTTTGCATTGCCGAGCGCTCCCGTGCCGCGCGGCATGTATGCCCCTTCCTGCATCGTGTCCGGACAGGAAGGGCGATGGATTGCCATCAGCGGCCAGACCTGCCGGCAAGATGGGATAGCCATCGCGGGCATTTGCCACGGCGAGTACGACGTGGCCGACGCGCGCCTTGCCGCCGAAGTGGCCATGCTGAATGCGCTGGCGGCGCTACGGGACGCTTGCGGCGGCCAGCTGGACCGGGTGGCACAAGTGATGCGCTTGCGCGGCTTCATTCGTGCATCGGCGGATTTCGCGCACCATCCCGCGGTGCTGGACGCGGCCTCGGCCGTGCTGTGCGTGGCGTTTCCCGGCCAGTTGCTGCCTGCCCGCAGCGCGGTTGGGGTGGCGAGCCTGCCGAGCCAAGCCTGGATCGAAATCGAGATCGATGCGTGGGCGCTGGCTTGCTAAACGCGATGTCGGACGGCTGGCTAACGGGTTTGCTCGCCGGCCGTCCGCAGTAGCCTGGCGAGGTGCCCGCTGGTAGCGAATCCAAGCCGCTCGCTGACCCGGGCCAGTGAATGCCCCTCGCTCAGCAATGCCCTGGCGTGCGCTGCCAGCAGCCTGCGCCGGATGCTGACGGGACTGGCACCGAATTCCTCTTGCGCGGCGCGTTGAAGCTGGCGCGTTGAGACGCCGAGCTCGCAAGCCACCGCTTCCACGGCGGGGAGCGCGGCCTCGTATTCCAATGCCAGCATGAAGCACTGCACCATCCTGCTCCCGATGGAGATGGGCGCTGGCGGCAAGGCCAGCGGCTGGCTCGATAGCACTTGCGCAACGATCGCGCGCACCAATAGCGCGGTGCTGGCCGTGGCGAGGGTTGGCGCCAGCAGGGCATCCAGCATGGCGATGGTGGCGCCGTCCAGACGGAGGGCCCCGAAATGCCGGCACTCGTGCAGGCTGTCGGGCGGCAGGTACAGCTCCCCGTGTTGTTGGCGGCCCGAATCCGAGACGGTGAGGTGCGCGGCATAAACGGGAAGCAAGACGGCCGAACCCCGGACCAGCTTTGCGGCGCGGGAGTCTGCGAGGCCTGGGGCGCGATCGGAATCATGGCCTGGCGCCATCCACGCACTTTTGAGCCTGCCCAGGCGCGGCCACAGCAGCATGGCGCAATCGTGCGTATGCCATTCGAAGCGATAGTCCGGCTGGCGGCTCTCGCGGAACGCGAATCCTTGGGCCGAGATCAGGGCAAGCTTGGAGGAGAGTGGCGCAGTGATGGGCATCGGAACGCGTTGCTGGTGTCGTGGCTTTCGAGCCTTTGCTCAGGTGCGCGTGATCGATGCACCACCATCCACCAGGGATGCGGTACCGGTCACGAAGGCTGAATCGTCGGATGCCAGGTACAGCACCGAACGGGCCAGTTCGTCCGCACTGGCCACGCGCTTGAGGGCGTGGAGGTTGGTGATAAAGGACTGGGACTCCGCCGTGCTGTTCATGCTGCGGTACATGTCGGTGTCCACGGCCCCCGGCAGTATCGCATTGACACGCACTCCTTGTGGCCCGAACTCGGCGGCCAGCGCCTGGGTCAGGCCGATCAGGCCCGATTTGCTCGCCGCGTAGGCTGCCACACCGGGGAACGCAAAGCTGTAGCCGACGAACGTCGAGGTGAAGATGACCGAGCCGCCGCCATTCTTGAGCATTTGCGCGATCTGATGCTTGGCGCCGAGGAAGGAGCCCGTCAGGTTGATCGCGATGGCGTCATTCCAGCCCGCTTCGGAAACACTGGTGCTGGGGCCGGATTCGCCCAGCGTGCCGGCGTTGTTGAACGCGACATCCAGCCTGCCGTAACGCTCGACTGCCAGCGCGACCAGCGCCTTGGCATAGTCCTCCGCGCGCACATCGCCAGCCAACGCGGTGGCGTCGCCGCCGGCCGCGCGGATCTGCGTGGCCAGTTTGTCCAGTTCGTCCTGGCGCCGCGCCCCGATGACGACCTTGGCGCCCTGGGCGGCAAACAGCTTCGCCGTGGCGAATCCGATGCCGCCGCTGGCACCGGTGACGATGGCGACCTTTCCGGCCAAGCGTTCCATAGCGTTTCTCCCGTTCGGCGCATGCGGAGGGTTCCGCCTGATGGCGCCTGGTTAAGCGAGTATGGTTGTCAAAAGCGATTTCCAACAGGGCTGTATCGCAAAATTCACGCAAGCGCATGACGCCATGCCGGCGCTGAAGGCAAGGAAAAAAGCGCCCGCTGCCGGGTAAGAAAAGCCTGGCCCGTTTGAAAAGAGTTCCTATATTAGTAAGGCTCAAAGCATGGGGCGCGCTTCACGCCGCCGCATGTGCACGCACGCGGGCGCCGCGCCCACGAGGCGAATTCAAGGCGAGGGCGTCACGCGTCCTCGATCGATCCGTACGTCCGTATCGGAGAAACACCATGACTAACCCGAAGCTCGAGGTATTGACGCCGCAGAACAGTCAGTTGATTTTCATCGATCACCAGCCACAAATGGCCTTCGGCGTGCAATCCATGGACCGGCAGGCCCTCAAGAACAATACTGTCGGATTGGCCAAGGCGGCGAAGATCTTCAATATTCCCACCACGATCACTACCGTGGAGTCCGAGAGTTTCTCGGGCTTCACCTATCCGGAATTGCTCGATGTGTTTCCCGGCAAGACGCTGCTTGAACGCACGTCGATGAACTCCTGGGATGACCAGAAGGTACGTGATGCGCTCGCGGCGAACGGGCGCAAGAAGGTCGTTGTCTCCGGCTTGTGGACCGAGGTGTGCAACAACAGCTTTGCGCTGTGCGCGATGGCCGAGGGCAACTACGAAATCTACATGGTGGCCGACGCCTCGGGCGGCACTTCCAAGGAAGCGCACGACTATGCCATGCAGCGCATGATCCAGGCTGGCGTCGTCCCCGTGACCTGGCAGCAGGTGCTGCTCGAATGGCAGCGCGACTGGGCGCACCGCGACACCTATGACGCCGTGATGAAACTGGTCAAGGAGCATTCCGGCGCTTACGGCATGGGCGTGGACTATGCCTACACGATGGTGCACAAGGCCGAGCAACGGACCAGCGACAAGCACGAGGCCCTGCCGGCCGTGCCCGCCCGCTAGCGCTCAGACTGCGCTTTGCCGAACCGGCGGGTGCCGCTTTGCCGCGGCCCCCGCTGCATGTCGTTGCCATCGACCGGAGCCTCGCCATGGATGCCACCGCCAAGCCCGAACTGATCCTGATGAACGGGCGCTTTGCCACGCTTGACCGCGCCAACCCGCAGGCCGATGCCGTCGCCATCCGGGATGGCAAGTTCGTTGCCGTGGGCGCGCGGCAGGATGTGATGGCCCTGGCGGACAGCGGCACCCAGGTGATCGACCTGCATGGCCGTTGCGTCGTGCCGGGGCTGATCGACAGCCATATGCACATCATCCGCGGCGGACTGAACTACAACATGGAGTTGCGCTGGGATGGCGTGCGCTCGCTGGCCGATGCCATGCGCATGCTCAAGGAGCAAGTGGCGCGCACACCGGCACCACAATGGGTGCGCGTGGTAGGCGGCTTTACCGATCAGCAATTCGCGGAGAGGCGCCTGCCTACCATCGATGAGCTGAACGCGGCCGCGCCGGATACCCCGGTATTCATCCTGCACCTGTACGACCGTGCCATCCTCAACGGCGCCGCCCTGCGCGCCGTGGGCTATACCAAGGACACGCCGAACCCGCCGGGCGGCGAGATCGTGCACGACAAGGCCGGCAATCCCACGGGCCTGCTGCTCGCCAAGCCAAACGCCACCATCCTCTACGCCACGCTGGCCAAGGGCCCGAAGCTGCCGCCCGAATACCAGAAGAACTCCACGCGCCATTTCATGCGCGAGGTGAACCGTCTTGGCGTGACCGGCGTCATCGACGCTGGTGGCGGCTACCAGAACTACCCCGAGGACTACCACATCATCGAGGAGCTGCACAAGGACGGGCAGCTCACGGTGCGCCTGGCCTACAACCTGTTCACGCAAAAGCCCAAGGACGAGCTCAGCGATTTCAGCGGCTGGTCCAAGCAGATCAAGCCCGGCCAGGGCGACGACCTGTACCGCCACAACGGCGCCGGCGAGATGCTGGTCTACAGTGCCGCCGACTTCGAGGACTTTCGCGTCGAGCGGCCCGACATGCCGCCATCGATGGAAGGCGACCTGGAGCCGGTGATCCGCCTGCTGGCGGAAAACCGCTGGCCATGGCGCCTGCACGCTACCTATGACGAGACCATCTCCCGCGCGCTGGACGTCTACGAAAAGGTGGCGCGGGACGTGCCGTTCGACGGCCTGCACTGGTTCTTCGACCATGCCGAGACCATTACCGACCGCAACATCGACCGCATCGCGGCGCTGGGCGGCGGCATCGCCGTGCAACACCGCATGGCCTACCAGGGCGAGTATTTCGTCGAGCGCTATGGCGCCAAGGCCGCCGAGAGCACGCCGCCCATCAAGCGCATGCTGGAGCGCGGAGTCAATGTGGGCGGCGGCACCGATGCCACGCGCGTGGCGTCGTACAACCCCTGGGTGTCGCTGTCCTGGATGGTCACTGGCAAGACCCTGGGCGGACTCTCGCTGTATCCGCAGGCCAACCTGCTCGACCGCGAAGCCGCGTTGCGCCTGTGGACCGAGGCCAATACCTGGTTCTCCTCCGAGCAAGGCAAGAAGGGCCAGATCCAGGCTGGGCAGCTGGCCGACCTGGCGGTGCTGTCGAGCGACTATTTCTCCGTGCCGGGCGACGAGATCCAGGACATCACCTCCGTGCTGACCATGCTGGGCGGCAAAGTCGTGTATGGCGATGGCGACTTCGGCAAGCTGGCGCCGCCGCTGCCGCCCGCCATGCCGGACTGGGCGCCGGTGCGCGCTTTCGGCGGCTACCAGCCACGGCGGGCGCCAGGCGCGCAGGCGCTGGCCGTGACGGCTGGCTGCGGCTGCGCGAGCGCCTGCGGCGTGCACGGCCATGCACATGCCGGTGCGTGGCAGTCCAGCGCGCCGGTGTCGGATCACCGCGGGTTCTGGGGCGCGTTGGGTTGCTCCTGCTGGGCGTTCTGATGGCAGTGAAGACGGCAGTGAAGACGCTTTGGTCCGCACCACCATCCTGACCGGCGGCTACTTCCAGGGAGAAGCACCATGAAGCTGTTTCTTGTTTCGTTCGGCGCGGGGATTCTGGTTGGCATCATCTATGCGCTGTTGCAGGTTCGCTCGCCGGCCCCGCCCGCCATTGCCTTGATCGGGCTGCTTGGGATGCTGATTGGCGAGCAGGTGGTGCCTACCGCAAAGCGCTTGATGGCCGGCGAGCCGATCACTGTTGCGTGGTTCCGCTCCGAGTGCGTGCCCAAGATCAGTGGTGCACCCCCCGCGCCGCCTGTGTCGGCGCAGGGGGCGGCGGCAACGGTGGCCAGCACAGGAGACAAGAGCGGCACCTAGGTGCCGGCCCACGCGGGGGACATGGCGTCAGGACCTGGACTTATGCCCCGGCTTGCCCATATCCAGCGCTATATCGAGCGAGGCTCATGCCCAAAGCTGCTGCGGGTGCGGATCTGTCCGTCCAGTCCGTGAATCAACAACTCGACCTGCTCGCGCTGGGCGTCGCGCGTGCCGGCCTCCACGGCGTCTTCCTGCGACGCGTGATGCGAGTTGGCATACCGCGCGCCCTCCTGGATCACGTCCCATCCGGAACCATGCGGCAAAACGTGGATGTTATGGGCTGTCATGACGATCTCCTGTGGCTTCTAGCTGATAGCGGCTGACTCCATTCTGGCCCAGTGCCAGCACATGGCTATCGGAGACCGTCTGACTTTAATCGTTGTGGGCGGGCGGGTCGCCGACCGGGTCCGGATGGATCTGCATGATGGCGTCGCGCTTTTCCAGCAAGTGGCGCTTGAGGATGGCGCCCAGCAGCTTGCCGTCACGCGCCTCCAGTGCCTTGATCATGTCTTCGTGATCATGCACGGCGCGATCCCACTTGTCCGTCTGGTGGTTGGAGCGAAAGCGCAGCGCCTTCAGGCGGCGGTTGATGCCCTGGTAGGTCTGGCGCAGCGCGGTGTTGCGCGCCGCCTCGTTGATGCGGTCGTGGATTTCCTGGTTGCGGCTGTAGTAGCCCGGCAGGTCGTTCTGCACACGGCAGGCCAGCATCGAATAATGCAGCGCCTTGATCTCGGCCAGCTCGGCCGGCGTGATGCGCTCGCAAGCCAGCTCGCCCGAGAAGGCTTCCAGGCCGCTCATCAGCTCGAACGTCTCCCAGACTTCCGCCTCCGTCATGCGCGAGACGCTGGCGCCCCGGTTGGGCGAGATCTCGATCAGGCCCTCCGCCGCCAGCACCTTGAACGCCTCGCGCAGCGGCGTGCGGGAGATGCCCAGCGTTTCACATAGCTCACGTTCGTTGAGCTTCATGCCCGGGGACAGCACGCCTTCCACGATGAACTTGCGCAGGTGGTCGACTACCGTGTCGTGCAGCCGCTGGCGCTCGACCTTGGGGAGGACCGCGGCAGGGCGCGTGAGGTCGCTGCCAGATGGATTCTGCATTCAAAGTCCTTATCTTTGCGTTTTTCGCATTCTACTGCATCTCCTGGCAGGCACCCAAATTCGGGGTAAACACCCAATGTTCAGGCCAAAACAGCGCTTGGAGGTGGTGCGTTTCGTCTGCTAAAGTATTTTGAATGCAAAATGCATAATTCACAAAGGAGGGACAACCCATGATCAAACTCGACTTCCACCCCGCTGGCCGCCACTTCCTGCAGATCCCTGGCCCGAGCCCCGTGCCCGACCGGATCCTGCGTGCCATGAGCTATCCGACCATTGACCACCGTGGCCCGGAGTTCGGCGCGCTGGGCCGCAAGGTGCTGGCGGACATCAAGAAGATCTTCAAGACCGAGCAGCCGGTCATCATCTATCCGGCCTCTGGCACCGGCGCCTGGGAGGCCGCGCTGACCAACACGCTGAGCCCCGGCGACACGGTGTTGATGTTCGAGACGGGTCACTTCGCCACGCTGTGGAAAAAGATGGCGCAAGCGCTCGGGTTGAAGCCGGAATTTCTCGGGCTGCCCGGCATCGAGGGCTGGCGCCGTGGCGTGCAGGCCGACATGATCGAAGCTCGCCTGCGCGCCGACAGCGCGCACGCCATCAAGGCGGTGTGCGTGGTGCACAACGAGACCTCGACCGGCGTGACCTCCGACATCGCCGCGGTGCGCCGCGCCATCGACGCGGCCGGCCACCCGGCGCTGCTGCTGGTGGACACCATCTCCGGCCTGGCCTCGGCGGACTATCGCCACGACGAGTGGGGCGTGGACGTAACGGTATCGGGCTCGCAGAAAGGGCTGATGCTGCCACCGGGGATCAGCTTCAATGCGCTGTCGCCCAAGGCCATCGCGGCCAGCAAGGCGGCAAAGCTGCCGCGCGCGTTCTGGGCCTGGGGCGAGATCATCGAAGCCAACAAGAACGGCTACTGGCCGTACACGCCGAACACCAATCTGCTCTATGGCTTGTCCGAGGCGCTGGACATGATCCTGGAGGAGGGCCTGGACAACGTCTTCGCGCGGCACCAGCGGCTGGCCGAAGCCACGCGCCGTGCGGTGCGGGCCTGGGGCCTGGAGATCCAGTGCGCGGATGCCTCCGTGTACAGCCCCGTGCTGACGGGCGTGATGATGCCCGACGGCGTGGATGCCGACGACGTGCGCAAGCGCATCTATGAACGCTTCGACATGTCGCTGGGACAGGCGCTGGGCAAGATACGCGGCAAGATGTTCCGCATCGGTCATCTCGGCGACTGCAACGACCTCACGCTGATGGCCACGCTGTCCGGCTGCGAGATGGGGCTGAAGCTCGCCGGCGTGCCGGTGGCGGCCAGCGGCGTCGTGTCGGCGATGGAGTACCTGGCATCGCATGCGGATAGCCCGGTGCTGAAGGCCGCGGCATAAGCCAGCAAGGGAGGGCCGGGCGGCCTTCCTGAACCGCGCAACGCAATAACAAGCGAGCGAGTGCAAGCAGGCATGGCTTCACCCCTGGGGTGAGGCCAGGGACAGGTGTTGCCCATTTTTGCCGTTCGGCAGCCATGCCAACGCCTGTGCGCAGTAGCGGGAACCGGCCATAGAGCCGGCCGCGATGAATTTGCCCTGGCCCCGGCGTCCCGCCGGGCGGGCAGGAACAACACAACGGAGACAAACCATGAAGCGCCTGCGTGCAACCAGCGTCGTGCTGGGGATGCTATGCATCATGTATTTCATCACCTACCTGGACCGCGTCAATGTGAGCACGGCCGCGGCCGGCTTTGGCCAGGAGTTCAACCTCAGCAAGACCGAGATCGGCCTGGTGTTCTCGGCCTTTGCCTATCCCTACCTGGTGTTCCAGATCATCGGCGGCTGGGTGAGCGACCGGTTCGGCGCCAAGCGCACCCTGATGGTCTGCGGCGTGCTGTGGGCCGTCGCCACGTTGCTCACGGGCTTTGCCGGCGGTCTGGTTTCCCTGCTCGCCGCGCGCTTGCTGCTGGGCCTGGGCGAGGGCGCTACCTTTCCGGCTGCCACCGCCGCCATGGCACGCTGGGTGCCCAAGGAAAAGCGTGGCTTCGCGCAGGGCATCACCCATGCCTGCGCCCGGGTCGGCAACGCCGTGGCCCCGGCCGCGGTCGTCGCCATCATGGCGGTCTACGGCTGGCGCGAGTCGTTTTACATCTGCGGCGCGATCAGCCTGGTCTGGGTGGCGCTGTGGGCGGTGACCTTCACCGAGCATCCGAAGGACCATCCCCGCATGACCCCGGCAGAACTCGAGACGCTGCCCGCCCCCAGGAAAAAGGCTGCCAACGTGCCCTGGCGCCGCCTGTTCAAGCGCATGGCCCCCGTGACCATCGTCTACTTCTGCTACGGCTGGACCCTGTGGTTGTTCCTGAGCTGGATTCCGCAGTACTTCCTGCATAGCTACGACCTGGACCTGAAGAAGTCCGCCATCTTTGCCTCCGCCGTATTCTTTGCCGGTGTGATCGGCGACACCCTGGGCGGCATCGTTACTGACAAGCTCTACGACCGCACCGGCAGCCTGAAGCGCGCGCGCAGCGGGATGGTGGCGGTCTGCATGCTGCTGACCATGTTGTCGCTGCTCCCCCTGCTGTTTACGCACAACCTCTATGTCTCGATGGCTTGCCTGGCCGGCGGCTTTTTCTTTGCCGAGATGACGATCGGGCCGATGTGGGCGATTCCCATGGACATCGCGCCGGAGCATTCCGGCACCGCGAGCGGGATGATGAATTCCGGCTCGGCGCTGGCCGCGATCATCTCGCCAGTGCTCTCGGGCTACCTGATCGATCGCTTCGGCAGCTGGGAGCTGCCCTTTATCGGCAGCATGGTGCTGATGGGTATTGGCGTGATCCTGGCCTTGCGCATGCAGCCAGAGAGCAAGTTCGAAGCCGAGCCCGCGGATGCCTCGAAGCCGTTGCGCGCCTGAGCCACGCAGACATGCCAACCGACCCGCAAACCATGCGCCAGCCCTATGCCCATCTCTATCCCTCGCCGGGTCGTACACGGGCATGCATTTTCCCGCCCGGGCAGGCGTGGCGCTGGGCCGGATCGCGGGCCTGCCGCCAGTTGAACTGATCCTCGCATGACACGGCGCGCCGGCACGGCACCCCTCCACACAAGCCCTGGTAGAAAGCCATGAACCCATCCTCCTCCCCGATGCTCGTCAAGCCGATCCATCTTGTGCCGTCGCCGGGCCGCGCCGGCCCGGCGCTGTCGCCGCTCTCGGCCCGTTTGCGCAAGGAACTGCGCGGCGACGTGTTCTTCGACCGCGCCAACCGGGGCCGCTACGCCACCGATGCCTCGATCTACCAGATCACGCCCATCGGCGTGGTGGTGCCGCGGGACCAGGCGGACCTGTTGCTGGCGCTGGAGATCGCCCGCGACGAAAAAGCCCCGGTACTGGCGCGCGGCGCCGGCACCAGCCAGTGCGGACAGACGGTTGGCGAGGCGCTGGTGATCGACAACAGCAAGTGGCTGAACAACGTGGTGGATTTCGATCCCGTGGCCGCCACCATCACGGTTGAGCCCGGCATTGTGCTGGACCACCTCAACGCCTGGCTGAAACCGCACGGCCTGTGGTTCCCGGTGGATGTATCGACGGGGGCGCAATGCACCATCGGCGGCATGGCCGGCAACAACTCTTGCGGCTCGCGCTCCATCGAGTACGGCAACATGGTGCACAACGTGCTGGGCATCGATGCCGTGCTGGCAGATGGCAGCCAATGCCATTTCGGCTCGCTGAAGGCTCCCGTTTCCGATCCGCGCGCAGCGGGCATCCTGAAGGGCTTGCAACGCATCGCCACGCGCGAGCGCGACGAGATTGCCGAGCGCATGCCCAAGGTGCTGCGCCGTGTGGCCGGCTACAACATCGACCTGTTCGCATGCCAGAATCCGCGTGCCTATACCGACGACGGCCACGCCAATCTCTCGCATATCCTCGTGGGTTCGGAGGGCACGCTGGCTTATAGCCGGCAGGTCACGCTGAAGCTGTCTGCGCTGCCGCGGCACAAGGTGCTGGGCGTGGTGAATTTCCCCACGTTCTACCAGGCCATGGACATGACGCAGCATATCGTCAGGCTCAAGCCGGTTGCGGTGGAACTGGTGGATCGCACCATGATCGACCTGTCGATGGAGAACCCGGCGTTCCGCCCCGTCATCGAGAGCGCCTTGTCCGGCGAGCCGCAGGCCATCTTGCTGGTCGAGTTCGCCGGGGAGGAACACAGCGCGCTGCTGGCGCAGCTCGACGACCTGGCAGCGCTGATGAGCGACCTGGGGCTGCCCGGCTCGGTGGTCAAGATGGCCGACGCCAGGTCGCAGAAGGCGTTGTGGGATGTGCGCAAGGCCGGGCTCAATATCATGATGAGCATGAAGGGCGATGGCAAGCCGGTTTCCTTTATCGAGGATTGCGCCGTGCCGCTGGAGCACCTGGCCGAGTACACCCGCCGGCTTACCGCCGTGTTCCACAAGCACGAGACCGAAGGCACCTGGTATGCCCATGCCAGCGTGGGCACGCTGCATGTGCGCCCGATCCTGGACATGCGGCGCGACGGCGCAGTGCGCATGCGCGAGATCGCCGAGGAAGCGGCAGAGCTGGTGCGCGAGTACAAGGGCGCGTACTCCGGAGAACACGGCGATGGCCTGTGCCGGGGCGAATGGGTGGCCTGGCAGTATGGCCCGCGCATCAACGCCGCCTTCGGCGAGATCAAGGCGCTGTTCGATCCGGACAACCGCTTCAACCCGGACAAGATCGTACGCCCGCCCAGGATGGACGCGCGCGAGAACTTCCGCTTTGCGCCGGGCTATGCCGCCTTGCCACTCACGCCGGCGCTCGACTGGTCCGCATGGAACGTCAGCCGCAACCCGTTGACCGGCGAGGAAACGGCGCCCGGCACGGGCACCGACCGCGCCGGCGGCCTGGCTGCGGCGGTGGAGATGTGCAACAACAACGGCCACTGCCGCAAGTTCGATGCGGGCACCATGTGCCCGAGCTATCGCGTGACCAAGGACGAGCAGCACGTCACGCGCGGCCGTGCCAATACGCTGCGGCTGGCAGTGTCGGGCCAGCTGGGCGATGACGGCCTTGCCAGCCGTGAAGTCAAGGAAGCGCTCGACCTGTGCGTCTCCTGCAAAGGCTGCAAGCGCGATTGCCCGACCGGCGTGGACATGGCCAGGTTCAAGATCGAAGCGCGCCATGCCTGGGCCCAGCGGCACGGCATCACCGTGCGCGAGCGCATGGTGGCGTTCATGCCGCGCTATGCGCCCGTGGCGAGCCGCCTTGCCGCGCTGCTAGCGCTGGCCGATGGCATTCCCGGCATCTCCGGCGTGGTGAAGCGGGCCATGGGATTCGCGCCGCAACGCTCGCTGCCGCGCTTCAAGGCCGCGTTCCTGTCAAAAGCCAAGGCAACGCGCCAAGGCGGGGCGGGCCGCGAAGTCATGCTCTTCGTCGACACCTTCAGCAACTACATGGAGCCGGAGAACGCGCTGGCGGCGCAGCAGGTGCTGGAGGCGGCGGGCTACACGGTGCATTTCAACCGCCGCGAAGGCGAGCGCCCCTTGTGCTGCGGCCGCACCTTCCTTGCGGCGGGGCTGGTGGGCCAGGCCAGGGAGGAGGCGCGGCGCCTGCTGGATGCGGTTAAGCCCTATGTCGATCGCGACATCCCCATCGTCGGCCTGGAGCCTTCGTGCCTGCTGTCCTTGCGCGATGAGTTCCTTAGCTACGGCTACGGCGACGAGGCCAGGAAGCTGGCCGCACAGGCCTTCCTGTTCGAGGAGTTCCTGGTGCGCGAGAAGGCAGCCGGCCGCCTCTCGCTCGATCTTGATGCGCTGCACACGAGCGAGGCCGTGGTGCACGGCCACTGCCACCAGAAGGCATTCGACGCCTTCACCCCGGTGCAGACCGTGCTGGGCTGGATCCCCGGCCTGAAGGTCTCCCCGGTGGAATCGTCCTGCTGCGGCATGGCGGGCAGCTTTGGCTACGAGGCCGAGCACTACGAGGCGTCCAAGGCCATGGCCGAGCTGTCGCTGCTGCCAGCGGTGCGCAAGCGCGCCGCCAATGCCATCGTGGTGGCCGACGGCACCAGCTGCCGCCACCAGATCCTGGACGGCGCCGACACCGAGGCCATGCACGTGGCGCGTGTGCTGGCGATGGCGCTGAAGCGGCAGGGCGGGCCGCAGGCCTGAGGCCCGCGCAGTTCACCGTGGTGCTGCTCTGGCCGCGCAGCGATCGCTGCGTGGATCGCTGTTTTGCCAAGGGGCAAATCCACCGGCCCGGAGGGAGCACTACCGCCGCGGTGCGGCAATTCCATGGCCTGGCGGCATAGCCTGGCAGGTCCTTCGGGGCTATTGCCAAACTCACTGCCTTACTGCGACTCAACCGCGTGAGTCTCGTCCCCCGCTCAGCGCCACGCACGCCCTCAGGGCGACGCTTCACTTGGCTGCCTGCTCGAACAGTTATTCCCGTATCAGGAACAATAGATGTTCCGATTGGATAACTATTTACTTATTGCTGTCACATAAGTGCCTTACGATGCGTCACTCGCATGGAGTTGGCCTTGGCTGTCTCGCTTTCTTGCCAAGGCAGGCTTCCCCGGTAGCGTGACCCTACCGGATCAATCAGAAACCGAAAATGATCATGAAAAAACCTCTCTTCGTTTTGGCAGCAGTCGCTGCGTGCGCCGTGTCCACCGCTGCTTCAGCGCAATCGTCTGGCGTGACGCTTTACGGCATTGCCGATGCTGGCGTTAGCTTCCAGAGTCACGTGCAAGGCCCTAACGGTGGCGGCTCGGTCACAGGCTTGACGTCCGGTGGCCTCTCCGGTTCGCGCTGGGGCATTCGCGGCGTGGAGGACCTGGGCAATAACCTGAAGGGCATCTTCGTGCTGGAAAGCGGTTTTGACCTCGACACGGGAAAGTCCGCCCAAGGCAACCGCTTGTTCGGCCGTCAAGCCTATGTTGGCCTGCAGAGCAACTTCGGCGCAGTCACGCTGGGCCGCCAGCAAAACGCCCTGTATGACCTGTTCGGCGCCTACGACCCGATGGCGGTCGGCAGCAGCTACTCGCTCAACTCGGTCGATACCCAGGGCTTCAACGGCCGCGCCGACAACGCCGTCAAGTACACCGGCAAGTTCGGCGGCCTGACCGCCACCGGTTTCTACAGCTTCGGCCGCGATAGCAACATCACCAACGGTGGGGAAGTGCCGGGTAGCTTCCGGGTTGGCAAGAACTTCGGTGGCGGCTTGGCGTACGCGAACGGCCCGGTCTCGGTGGGTGTCGCCTATGACCAGTACCAGGGCAGCACCATTGCCACGTCCGGCGCTGCGGCCAAGCGCGCCGCAATCGGTGGCGCGTATGCGTTCGGCGATGCCAAGGTGTTCGCCGGCTATCGCTGGATGCGCGATGAGGTCACCAGTGCGACCGTAGTCCGCCAGGACAACCTGTACTGGCTGGGCGCGCTGTATAAGTTCACCCCTGCCTTCAGCCTGACCGGCGCGGCTTACTACACCGACGCCCGCAAGGACAGCAACAGTTCGTGGATGTACGTCTTGAATGCCGACTATGCCCTGTCCAAGCGCACCGACGCCTACGTGCTGCTCGGCTACGTGAAGAACAAGGGGCAGGCAACCTACGGCGTGACCAACGCAATGAACACCCTGCCCGGCCAGAACCAGACCGGCGCCATGGTTGGTGTGCGTCACCGCTTCTAATACCGCTCGCGATATCAGCCAGCGTGCTGTCGGGGTGCGCTGGAGACAAGTCATATCGACCTTGCCTTTGTTCACTGGGTGCAAGGACGCTTGGCCGGCAGATTTGCCGGCCTTTTTTCGCGCAGTCACGTTGCCCAGGGATGACGATACTGTCGTCATTTCTTGACGTATCGGAGCGTGCCAAGGAAATTCAGTACTCAAGTCGTGCACGCACGGTCGGCAATCTGCTCGCGAATCGTCGGAAGCACGGCCTCCTTGTCAAACCATCCCTTGCGCACGTTCCCGCAGATCTACGCAAGACAGACTCCTCGTTTGTCAGTGCCCAGCGAACACGCGGTGATCGGAGGGGGGAGGGCGAGGATCGTGTCCGTCCACATCACCTGTCGCGAGCGCGATTCAGTCACACGCCCATCACGCGAATGGTCTGTCAAGTGCGGCGCTTGCGTCTACACGGTTGGCGTCGGACGCTCTCGCTGACTACGCGGCGTCCGTCTTATGAAAAACTGGAAGGCTCCAGGAATAGCGCAGGGCAAGTAGGCGGATTGCGAAGCAGATCGACGCCGCAAACCAAGGCGTAACTGCCACCCTCCATTCCATGAATTGTCCAAGAACTTGTATGGCTGCGCCGACCAGTGCGGCGAGTGCATAGATTTCTTTCTGCAGGATGATCGGCACGCGATTGAGCACCACATCTCTCGCCATGCCGCCGCCGACAGCGGTCACCATGCCGAGCACGATGGCCACCTCGATGTTGTGGCCAAGCAGCAGCGCCTTGTGTGCGCCAACGACCGCAAAGAAACCCAGTCCAAGCGAGTCAAAAAAAACGACAGGATGCTTGAGGTAGTCAACGATTGGACGCGCCCAGATTGCCATTGCCGAGGCAAACACCGAGGTCGCGAGATACCGCCAATCTGAAATGCCCACCGGCGGTAACGAGCCCAGGCAGAGATCCCGAACGATTCCTCCGCCACAGGCTGTCATGTAGCTGATCGCGACGACACCGAACAGATCGAGGCGCTTCTGTTCAGCGGCAAGAGCACCGCTGACTGCAAAGGCGAAGGTACCAAACAGGTCGACCACGACAAAGAGACTGTGTTCCATCATGGCGCTTGATGACCGCAAAGCCAGGCAGACGCCGCTGTCAACATGGCCTGCAGCCCCGTTTCCAGTGTTGGGTGGATGATCGGTGCAAACTTGGGCGAATGATTGCTAGGTATCTTATTGATTTGCTTTTCCTTCTTGGCCTGTGCATACACACTGGGGTCGGTGCCGCCGACGAACCAGAAAACGTATGGCACATTCCACGTACGCCCGAAGATGCTGAAGTCCTCGCTTGCCGACGCCGGAGAAGTCTCGAAGGCCTTGTCGCCAAACTGTGCTTTGAAGGCTGCCGCGATCTTCTGGGTCGATGCATCGTCGTTTTCGGTTAGCGGGTAACTGCTGAGCGTGGTGAACTCGGGCGGCCGCTCGGCATTGGAGGCATCGCACTCGGCGCAGCAAATTCGCTTGACGGATGACAGCATGTACTCGCGCACATCTTCGTCGAAGGTGCGCATATTGAGCTTGATCGTGGCATCGTCGGGAATGATGTTCTCCTTGGTGCCGGCCTGCAGCGAGCCAATGGTCAACACTGCATTGTCCAGTGGCGAGATTTCACGCGAAACGATGGTTTGCAGGCGCAATGTGGTGGCGGCAGCCATGATCACCGGATCGATGGCGGTCTGCGGTTGTGAGCCATGTGACCCGCGACCGAATAGTTTGATCTTCAAGCTGTCACCGGCTGACAGGATGACACCTGGGCGGTAGCAGACCGTTCCACTCAGTCCTACCATCACGTGCTGCCCCAAGATAATGTCAGGCTTGGGGAAGCGCCCCTCCCCCCAATCCTGAACCATGCTCGCTGCACCCCGGCCCACTTCCTCGCCGGGCTGGAACACGAGCATGACAGTGCCTCTCCAGGCGTCGCGATGTTCTGCAAAAATGCGCGACACCCCCATCAGCCAGGTCACGTGCAGGTCGTGCCCGCAGGAGTGGGCCACGCCTACCTCCACACCATCTTCATCTTTTGCCTTGACGGTACTGGCATAGGGCAAGCCGGTATTCTCCGCCATGGGTAGTGCATCCATGTCGGCACGCAGCATCACGGTAGGGCCTTCGCCATTGCGCAACACGCCAACGACGCCTGTGACGCCCACCGCGCGCGTCACCTCGTAGCCCAGCGTTTCGATGTAATCGGCCGCGAGCTTGGCGGTGCGAACCTCTTGCATCGACAGTTCTGGGTGCTGGTGGATATCCTTGTAGATCGTTTCGAGTTCCGCCAGCAGCTCTGCGCCGCAGGTAGTCAGGGCTTGGATGAGCGGATTCATGGCAACCTCCAGATCGTGAATATGTGGGATGCCTCATGCCATCGCGCTAGCGGCTAGCAGGGGCATGTGATCACTTCATCGCAGCGCATGCTGGACAACGGCTATTGCGGCAATGACAACGCAGGTGAATGCCAGCAGCGCAAACAGATTGCTGGTGGAAACTAGCGTCGCCTGCTGGTCGATCAGTTGCGACAACCGTGCAAGCTCGGTCTGGTCGATCCCCTGTGGGAAGTCAAACGGCGTCACCTTGGCAATCAGTTGCGTGCGGGCCAGGACCTCGCCAAATTGCAGCCAGAGGCTTGCAAGTCCTGTTCCTCCTGCTGAGGCGATCTGTCGCACGATGTTCTTGAACTGGTAGCCATGGGCGAAATCGTCCACGTTAAAGTCCGCCCACGTCAGGCCTGCTACCAGCATCAGGATGAACGGGACCGTTAGGCTCTGCATGGCGAGCGCGGGCAGAAGCACCGCAATGGATGCGCCAGGCATCATGCGCTGAGAGAGCAGCCAGGCGGAACCCGCGAACAACAGATAGCCAATCGCAATATAGCGCCTTGTCCCGACCAGTAGCGTGCTGCCGAAAGTGAAGGCCATGGCTGCGGCAAAGCCGATCAGGCCAGTTGTTGTCAGTACCGTGCCGGTGGTCTGGAATGTGAAACCTAGCCCGCCCTGTAGCATTGTGGACACCACATAGGTCCACAGCCCGTTCAGGAAGTAATAAATCGCGTAAAAGGTCAGCCCGACCAGAAAGCGGCGACCTAGCAGCAGCTTGGGGTCAAGCCAGGGGTCGGGATGCCCGTGCAAGTGAGCGAAGGCAGCTGCGAAGAAGATCAGGCCGACAATCGGGGTCAGGGCAACCGAGGGCGAGCTGGTCAGTTCATAGAAGCGCAGGTCGCCCAGTCCGTGCAGCAGAACTAGCGCACCGGCGCCGAGCAGGACGACCGTCACCCAGTCCATGTCCTGGACATCGACCTCCCATGGCGCACGTGTGGCGGTAAGCCGCTTCGGATAGGTCGCCAGCACAAAGATCAGCGTCAGCAACGCGATCCCCCCCTGCAGAACAAAGACCATCTGCCAGTCCGCACTTTCTACGAGTTTTGCCGTAATCCATGGAGCCAGGGCGACCAGGCCCATGGAGCCAATACTGAAGCCGATAAAGAGCGGGCGCCGCTCCTCGCGCGCCGCAGCGATCTGAATGATGATGCGCGAAGCGGCAAACAGGCCCCCCGCCCCGAACCCCTGGACGGCACGCGCAAGGCTCAATTCCAGCGAATTTCGAGAGAGTGCGCACAACACCGCGCCGAAGCCGGCTATTGCCAGGCCCGCAAGTGTGAAACCACGATAACTAATGTCGCGGGCCAGGCGGCGCAGCATCAGGTTGGCGACTACCGCAGCCGCGGCATAGGAAGTCATGCTCCAGAGGAAATCTTCTGGCGAGGCATGTACCCCACCGCGAATGTGGGTGCCCGCGACCCCCATCATCGCCGATGCCCAAAAGTCGACGCCGGTCGCGCAGCCGAGCGCCAGCCCGATCAGATAGACACGCACAGAGGAGAGCTCCGGATGCATGCTCAGCAGCGGCTTGCTACGCGTCATGGCGGTAGGAGAATCAGCGTGAGTGATTTTTGAATCAATTCACAGAAGAAGCGCATGTTGGTGCCGAACTGGTACGCCATGACCAGGGTGCGGCTCACTGCCGTGTGCAACAGTCACTTCACCCAGAGGGCTTTGATTGATCTCCATTTGGTGTTGGCCGGCCTGCCTGTTCCGACAGAATGTGTTGGGCTGTCCGCAAGGCCACGGCGAGGCCGTTCTCCGTCGAGTTACAGGTACCTGCGGTCGGTAACACCCCGGTGCTCGCGAGGAACAGGTTTTCATGGTCGTACGTGCGCCCCCATTGGTCGCAAACGAACTTTGCGGGGTCGTTACCCATGCTCAGCGTGCCGCAGATGTGCTGGTTATTGGCGAAATCACCGTCCTTGCTTTGGCGCAGATTTGTGCCCCCCATCAGTTCTGCAACCCGCTTGAAATCATCTTTTGAACGTTCGGCTCCCCGGCGTGTGTAGTCGTCGATGGAATAGTGAGCCTGGGGTTTCGGGATACCCATGGCATCTTTCTGGTCGCTCAGGGTAATCCGATTTTCCGGGTGCGGAAGCACTTCCAGGACGTTCTTCAGGCTCATCTCCCGTGCCGCGCTGTAGCGCAAACGCTGTTCGAATTCCACGCCATAGACTCCCGCGCTGATCAATGCTCTCGTGGTGCCATCGATGCGGGAGATATTCGTGAAGTCCAGCCGGTATGGGGCGTGCTCGGAACGGAAGGCGCCATCGCGCAGGGTGTTGATGGAGGTGGGGCTCTGTGGTCCCCGTCCCAGCCACAGGTCTTCATCGGCGTCGAATGTGAGCGAGGTGCTCGGGTGATCCATCAGGTTCCTGCCGACCATGTCGCTGCTGTTCGCCAGGCCCTTGGGGAACTTGTCGCTCGCCGAGAGCAAGAGCAGCCTTGGGCTTTCGATCCCGTTGGCCGCGACGACAAAGATCTTGCCGGTGACACGATGAGATCGCTTGTCCGGATCATAGTACAGGGCTGCGGTGATTCGCCCTTTGTCGTCGTGCTCCAGCTTGTAGACGTTTGCACTTGTCAGGATGGTGACGCCAGCAGCCTCCGCCGAGGCTGCGGCGACGCCGCCATTGTATTGCGCGTCGATCGGGCAGATCGGCTGGCAACTGTTATTGCCGCAACACGGCGGTCTGCCGTCGTAGGTTCGGCTGTTGCGCGCTGTGGTGTTGCTGACCACTTCATAGGCGGGGGCGAGCCGCTCCCGAATCCGGCGCATGGCCCATGCTTCCGCTACTGGCTCCATCGGAAACGGTTTGGTGCGTGGCGAGCCGGTATTGGGCGCTCCCGACACGCCCATGATTTCTTCCGCTTCCTGGTAGAACGGCTCGAGCTCTTCATAGGTGATAGGCCAGTCGACTCCGACGCCATACAAACTCTGTATCCGGAAGTCGTTCGGTACGTTGCGCCAGGCTTGTGCCGCCCAGTGCCAGGTGCTGCCACCGTAGATCCGCATGTATTCAGCGGGATATGGGTAGGGTCCGGCTTGAATCAGATGCCCATTGTCCTTAGGCTGGTAGATCGGGTGTGGTGCCCATGGGGCGGGCGGATAGGGCGACAGCCAGTCGCTCCTGCGCGTGGAGTTCCGGAATCGTGCAACGATTTCGGCGCGAGTGATACGCGGCCCCGCCTCCAGGATCAGTACGGAGGCGCCACTCGTGACCAGTTTTCGCGCGGTCAGCGAACCGATGATTCCCGATCCAATGACGACAAAATCAGCAGATGACTGGTCAGCCATTCTTCGCTCCTGCGTTCGGCTTCGCTGCCCAGCTGCCATAGACGCCAAAACAGTAGGTCGGGGGTTTCAAGACATCCGAGACGATGACGGCATTGAGTGCGTTTTCATAGGCGATAGTCCGCACGTTGTCGCCACTGCCAACCATGCCCATGAACCACGCCGTCGCAATCTTGCGCGGTAAGGTGGCCAGCGGCGACTGCTCACTGTCGAGCACCTGCTGTAATTGAAGTGGGTCGATCTTGCGCTCGTCGATGAGGGCCAGCAACTGGCGGGCCTCCGCGGGGAATTTGGCATCGTCGTCGGTCAGCGCCTGATACAGGCGCTTTGCCAGTGCGCCGTCAAGTGTCTGTCGCCCCGCTATGATGGCGGAGAGCGCGAGAAACGCACCCTGATCGCCATTGGCTACGGGCTGGGCCAGCGCCCAGGGAATCAGCGAGGCTGTATAGGTGGAGAGCAAGCCGGCCAGCAACGCCCGGCGGGCGCGATTTGGCTCAGCGTCCTTCGTCGTTATTTGTTCGCGAGATTCCATAGCGATACCCGTCCAGGAAAGAAATGCCGTCGCCTCCTGCGGAAGCGGTTGACGCCCGGTTTGCTCAAAAATTATGCACGATGCCAAACATGCCAACAAACTGATTGCTGCCAGAAGCCGGCGTACTATTTTGCGAATCGCCCACGGTCGCCGTTGCATTGACGATTTGCGCACCGCCGGCAGCACCGAGCGTCTGCCCGCTTGCGTGCTGGTAGGCCTGCAGCGCGTATAGCGCAGTGCGCTTCGAGAAGTGATAGGACTCCTTGAGCGACACTTGGTGATAGCGGGCGCTATCGGAAATGCCGTTTGAGGTACTGGCGCGCGTGTAGCTATAGCCGACGGCGGCGTCGAACTGCGGGGCGATATCGAAGTGGGCGATGGCGCCGTAAGTGTTGAATACAGCGGTGTCGGTAAATAGCGAACTATTACCTGGCTTGAACCGCACGTTGGTGTAATTAAGTCCAAGGAGCGCCAGCCCCAGCTTGTACGTAGCCGCCGCGCCAACGTGCTGGACATCATGCGCGGACACAAAGCCGGTAGTGACCGATGAGGAACCATAGCTGCCACTCGCATTGGGATCGAGCGCCCGCACGTTTCCGGTGTTGTACAAACGCAGATAGGCTGCACCGATGGTAAACGGCCCATTTGCGTATTTGATGCCCGAGCTGAAGGAACTGCCGCGCTGCAAGGTTCCAGGTATCTCCCCAAAGGCGTATTGCACGGCCGCGCTAAAGCCGGAAAGTAGCGGGGTGACGTACTGGACAGAATTGTTGAGGCGGACCGTGGTATCCAGGGCGTCGAGATCGCCAGGGTGTGCGCCCGTCGCGCCGGTCAGATACCCAACGGGCCCGATCCCGCCGAGTATTTGGTAATAGGCTGAGTACTGGCGACCTAATGTCAGCGTCCCGGCACGTGTGTCCTGCAGGCCGACAAAGGCCTGCCGGTTAAATATCAGGCCGGAACTGGATTCCTTGCCCGAGTCGATATCAAAACCCTCCTGCAGATCGAAGATGGCTGAGGTTGTCCCGCCGAGGGGTTCGCTACCGCGCAGGCCGAAACGCGAAGCCGAGACATTGCCGCTTCGGGTATAGAAATTGGAGTGGCCTTGCTGATTGTTCGCATAGACAAGCGCATCGTCCACGATGCCGTACAGCGTGACGCTGCTTTGCGCGCTGGCCGACGCGCCAGCAAGCCAGAGCAACGGGATAGCTGTAGCCTTGAGAAAATGGGATGGCTTCATCATCTCTCCAGGTGGCTCCGCAAATATGCCAGTTTCAGGTTGACGGTTCGCCCCACAGCCGTCATGCCGGCCCTGCATCCGCTTAGGTTGACCTTCTGCGCTTGCGTCGGACGACGAAAAATACCAGGCCAATGACCACAAGCAGACCTACCGCCATGCCGGCACGGGCGAGGGCGACAAGATTCGACGGCGCTCCGCCCTGCCGCAGCGATTTGACTTCATCGGCCGTGACGATCACCTTGGGATTACCGTAGCGTTGCGTCAGGTAGGACGCCAGCGTCGCGATCTGCTGGTCGGTGAGTGAATGGGCGAATCCGGGCATCCGCAGTTCAGGCGGATCGACCTGGCGCTGAACGCCGTCCAGTATCACCATGACCAGGTTGTTGGCCTTGGACCTGCCAAGCGCCGCATTGTGAAACAATGAGGGCAACCCTCCGTCAAAACTTCCCTCCGCGTGTGCCTGGTGGCAAGTCGCGCAATGGGCATCATAGAGTTGGGGGCCGCTCATCCGGTTCAGGTCAGTGGGCAAGGCAACCCCGCGAATACTGATCAGATCGTCCGCCTTGGCACCCCATGCAGAGGCTGCACGGGTATCCGCGACATCGTGAATCGGGGGCACGCTCTTCAGATAGATCGCAATAGCATGCAGGTCGGCGTCGTTCAGATGTCTCAGGCTGTGATCAATGGCTTCGGCCATTGGCCCGGCGGCCTGTGATTTATTCACGGCATCACCGTTGCGCAGATAGGCGGCAATCTCCTGCTCGTTCCAACTCCCGATGCCGCTGATCGCATCCGAAGTGATATTCGGTGCATACCATGTCCCCACATCCCCGCCACCGAACTCACGAGCGCTATCTTCGGCCATCATGACATTACGTGGGGTATGGCAGGCGCTGCAGTGCGCCAGCCCGCGGCTCAGGTAGGCGCCGCGGTTCCACTCAGCGCTCTTGCCCGGGTCGGTGCGGAATGGCTTGTCGTCGAGGAATAGCAGATTCCAGGCCGCCATCGACATACGGATATTGAAGGGGAAGGGCAGGGCAGTGGCGTTGGGCGCGGCATCTACAGGCGCTACGCCATGCATGAAATAGGCATAGAGCGCTGCCGCATCTTCATCGGTCACCAGCGCATAGGACGTGTATGGCATGGCCGGATACAGACGTTGCCCGTCTGCACGCACGCCTTTGCGCAACGCGTCGGTAAACTGTGCAAGCGTATAGTTGCCGATGCCGTGGGTTTTCGATGGAGTGATATTCGTCGAAACTATGGCACCCAGGGGCGTTGGAAGCGACAGCCCACCTGCATAGGGCTTCCCGGTAGGGGCACTGTGGCAGGCCACACAGTCGCCTGCCGTTGCCAGGTATTGGCCTCGTTTGACCTGATCGGCATCCACGGTGTCCTGTGCCTCGCTTTGCGATGCATAGAAACCTGAGAGCGAAGCCATCACGTAACTCAGGGCAAGGATAAAGCGAGGCATCCATCGGGTTGAGTGCACGCTGATCGATCTCGCTTCCAAGCGAAGAGTGTAAGCTCCTCAATTCGATTGAGCCTAGTGTAAAGAACGAAACTGTGCAATGTACATTCCTCATTGCGGCGCCCGGTGTGCGAACAGTAGTAAGCACCAAGTGATGCGGACGCACGGCGGACAGGCAGCGGACGCGCGGTTGAGCACTCCCGCACGGACCGGCCTTCGGTTGCCTGGGAACTGAAGTGGCGAGCCCGGAGGCGATCGACGGTAAACGTCTCGAGTCGGTACATGCAGTGATCGACGCGCGAGGCCCGGTGGTAGCCGCTTTGAGTACGCGTTCGTCGACCCACATCGTCACGACGCTGCGCAGTCGGCTTGCGCGAGCTTGAGCGGGAGCCTTTCAAGCGGCGCCTCGAGCTGCGCGCCAGCGGGCTATGGCGTCTCAGCCTATGTTGCCAAACAACAGGCCGATGCCTGATGACACAGCCATGGCCAAGGCACTCCAGGAGACCACGCGGATAACACCCGGGCCGACTTTGGCACCGCCGGTTTTTGCGGCCAGGCCGCCCAGGGCAGCCAGCGATATCAACGCCGAGATGACTATGCACGGGATCACTGCTGATTCGGGGGCAAGCGCTGCGACGGTAGCCGGCAGGGCAGCGCCGACCGAGAAACTGCAGGCGGAAGCCAGCGCGGCTTGCAAAGGCCGGGCAGAGGTCGCAATCGAAAGCCCCAGTTCATCGCGTGCATGCGTGCCAAGCGCGTCGTGCGCCATCAGCTTTTCGGCAACCTGCTTGGCAAGCGAAAGATCCAGGCCACGATGCATATAGATTGCGGTCAGTTCTTGCTGCTCGCGTGGAAAATCGGCGTCGAGTTCAGCCTGCTCCTCGGATAAGGCCGCCGCTTCGGTATCCGCCTGAGATGAAACTGATACGTATTCCCCTGTTGCCATCGACATGGCCCCTGCGACCAGACCTGCTACGGCCGTGAGCACGATATTCTCGTGAGCGGTGTGTGCCGATGCCACGCCGATAACGAGACTTGCGGTCGATACGATGCCGTCATTGGCGCCGAGCACCGCGGCACGCAGCCACCCAATGGCCTCAACACGATGCTGTTCCTTATGTCGCCTGGGCATATTTCCTCATCAAGGGGGTTGGCAGAATCGCCTGGACGGCGGCAAAGGGGAACGCCGAAGTAGCGGCTGGCCGCCCGCATCCGCTCAACTTGACGCAGCGCAAGCTTTTGCGTCGAAGTTCCTGTTCAAAGGTTACTTGATTTTCTAGGCTGGGAAAAAGTGCCAGCCTAAGAGCGGAATCCGAGGGGAAGGCGGGGGGACATGATGAGAGCTCACACAAGGTACGCGGTAGAGGCGCTATTGACGCTTGCCTGCGTGGTCGCTCTGCTGCCGAGGCAGGCGGAGGCGGTTCCCGCCTTTGCCCGCCAGACGGGCATGGCCTGCATGGCCTGCCATGTCAATTTTCCCGAACTGACCCCGTTCGGCCGCTTCTTCAAGTTGACTGGCTACACCTTGACGAACAACACCACCATTCCGGTCTCGGCCATGGTGCAGGTATCAAAAACACATACCAGGACCCTTGACCGGGCCAATTACGACTTCCTGCGCGATGGCGACACTACGCTGCAGCAGGCGAGCCTCTTTTATGCCGGCCGCATCGTTGACCATGTGGGCGCCTTTGCGCAATGGACCTACGATGGCATCGCCCATCATGCCGCGCTCGACAACACAGACATCCGCGCCGCGTGGCACTTGACAGATAACGATGTCGACTTCATCTACGGCATGACCGTCAACAATAACCCGACGGTCTCCGACGTGTGGAACAGCACGCCAGCCTTCGGTTATCCCTACGCGTCGAGCAGTGTTTCGCTAACGCCAATGGCGAGCACGCTCATCGATGGCGGGTTGGCGCAACAAGTGGCGGGCGCGTCCGCGTACCTCTTCTGGCAGCGCAGCCTCTATATCGAGTTTGGCCTCTATCGGACAGCTGACCAGGCATTCTCGGTGTTCCGGACCGGACAAGATAGCAACACACCCGGGGGCGTGGCACGCTTGAGTGGCGCGAACCCATATTGGCGCGTGGCGTACAACCGGGAGTGGGGCCCGCACTCCATCATGGCGGGCACCTTTGGCCTGATAGCCGGCCGGTATCCGGACAACACCTTGCCCGGCACGCCCACGGACCGCTTCAGCGACTATGCGTTGGACGCGCAGTACCAGTACCTCACGCTACCCCATGCCTTTGCTGCCCAGGCAGCCTGGATCTACGAGAAACAGGACTGGCGCGCGAGCTTTCCCAGCGGCGGCATAGGCGCTGGCCCCACACCGGCGAACCCGACCGACCACCTTACGACCTTCAAGGCCAAGGCGTCCTATATCTACCAGCGCAAGTATGGTGGCACGCTGGCCTATTTCTCGACCACCGGAAACGCGGATACGGGCTTGTACACTCCGGCGCCGGTCACAGGCAGCGCCAATGGATATCCCGACTCGCGCGGGCTGATCTTCGAGCTCAACTATCTGCCTCACCCGCAAGTCAAGTTTGCGGTGCAGTACACGTGGTTCCTTAAATTCAATGGCGCACGCTCCAACTACGACGGTAACGGCAGGAATGCCGGCGATAACAACACGCTATATCTGCTCGGCTGGCTTCTGTTCTGAACGAGCCACCGGCAACATCTGCCGCTGGAGATTTTCCGGGCCTGGTACGACTATGAAAATGACGCTGACCATCCGTGTACCGTTGTTCGCGCTGCTTACCTTTGCAGGCATGAGCATGGCGATCATGCGGGCTTATGGCGAGGATGGCGCCAAGCTCGCCGCCCAGCTATGCGCAACTTGCCATGGCATTCACGGGCGAAGCGAATCGCCAATGTTCCCCCGGCTTGACGCTCAGACACCTGAATACCTGGAGACGCAGCTCAAAGGTTTCCGGGAGCATGCGCGTGGCGAATCGGAGGCGCGTTCATTCATGTGGGGTATCGCGTCACAACTTGACGACGCAACCATCCGATCGCTGGCCGAATACTATGCAGGTCAAACGGCGGCACCCGGTGCGGCCGGAGACGCGGCACTGATGTCCAAGGGGCAGACCATTTTCGAGTATGGCGCTCCCGATGACGGGGTGCCAGCCTGCGCGTCCTGTCATGGCGCGCAGGGGCAGGGGGCTGCGCAATTCCCGCGACTTGCCGGGCAGCATAGATCCTATCTGCTACGTCAGATCGAGGCTTTCAGGGACAAGTCGCGCGGCAATGCACCGGTCATGAGTGCGGTGGCACACAATCTGAACAACGATCAAGCCAACGCCGTTGCAACCTATCTGCAATCCAAGTGATTCAGATTCAGATTCAGATTCGGATTCAGATTCGGATTCAGGTTCAGTCGTATCTTGTTTGTGATTGTTGGGTGGGCAAAGGAATCGGACCCGACGGTCATAGGTCGATGACCGATTTGCGCGTGAAGGCACCAGACTCAAGAACCTCCTGGCGCCTATCCTGGCGCGGTTCTCTCCCAGGCTGGCGGCTCAGGAGAACGGTATTTCGAAGATCCATTTCAGTGTCCAGCGGTCAGCTGCCTGGGATAGCCCGCGGCCTATGCCGAAATTGAAGACCAGGGGGCCGCGACTCACATCGAAAGCAAGATAGATGATCTGCGCCTGCCAAGGCCCCGTGGCTGGATGATTGACGCGGCCCAGATCCATGTAGTATTCGGCGCCCGCGCGCAACCCTGGCAATACTGTTCGGGCCACCTTGAAGCTAGGGGTTGCGCTGGGGACAGCGCTTTTGTCCGGGCCAGCAAGATCCCATCCCAGCACGGGGTTAAAGGCAAAGAGCCAATTACTGTCCTGATAACCAATGATTGGACGCAGCTCCAGGGTCTTGGTCGCGCTCTCGAATTTCTGTCCGACGCGCGCGAGTTCAACGTTGGCGCCAGCGAAGTATCCAGCGCCATCGACAGTGTGGATTGGCATCCACTTCACGCGAAGCTTTGGACCGGTCACGTAATAGCTGTTGTCTCGCGACAGCATGGTGGGGATGTAAAGCCCAAGTTCCCAGGCAGGCGCGAGGCCATAGGAGAACTCGGCGGTCGCGCGCCAGCCGTGCGGCGTGGTGACTTCCCCGGGATAAGTTGGCCGCGAATGGCCGCTTGGCGTGGTGTTCAGATGCAGTTCGAGTCCGAACTCTCCCGGCGCGTTGATATCGCCGGTGTACACCTGGATTTCATCCGGTAGCACCGCCGAGGCCGGTGCGCTGAGCAAACCGAGCAACGCGGAACACAAGCAAAGGGCGGCGCACGAGTGGGACTTGGCGCGCGTTCCGGGCAGCCCAGTTAGTGGCTCGCGGTCACCCTGCCGGGATTTCAGGCGCGCGCGGCGCGTCTTTTTCATGAGTTGGTGCATATACCGCATCGCTGCAGATCGAGTCAGGAGCGAAGCCGGCCGATGCGGCTGCGCGATTCCGAGATTTGCCAGGCAAGCAGCCCGGGCAGGTAAATCATCAAGTCCCGGATGCGACGGGCACCGGCCAGCGCAATGCAGGTCGTGGGCTCAAGACCCAGCGCGGTCCCGATCAGGACAAAGCCACCCTCCTGGACTCCCAGTGCCGCAGGCACGAAAAAAGCCGCGCTGCTGAGTGCCTGAACCAGGGCTTCGAGCACCAGGGCATCCATCATGTTCACCGGTTCCCCAAGGAAATACAGTGCTAGCCATAGCTCCAGCGCAGTCGCCATGTACTGCAGCGGCTGCCAGAAGAACAGGTAGCGAATGATGACGGCCCGGCGGCGCCAGACAAGCTTGATCGATTGATCGATCCTGGCCGACTGGCCAGTCAGCGCGGCAAATTTGCCGCTGGTCAACCGGCTGAGAGCACGACTGGCCCGTTCGAATGGGCTAGCGTGCTGCACCAATGCGAACAACACCAGCAGCGGCAAGAGCGCGACTACACCCCAGGCGAGACTGCCGGCGAGCTGGAGTGCCTTCGAGTCCGAGTGTGCCGAGAGCAGGAAGCCGATTCCCACCATCGTAAAAATCAGCTGGCTGAGCAAGGTCAGTTGCATATCGACGATCAGGCTGGCCGATGCCGTCGACGCGCGCAGTCCCCAGTGCCGCATCAGCCGGAACGAGACGATCTCGCCCCCTACGCGGGCGACAGGCAGCAAGCCGTTCACCGACTCCCGGATCCAGACCAGGCGCAGCATCGAGCCAATCCCGGGCCGTTTCGTTTCTGGAATCAGTGTCTGCCAGTCGCACGCGTTGAACAGCATGGGAAGCCAATGCGCAAGCCCGGCGATAACAAGTCCGCCCCCCGCGGCGCGCATCAAGGAGAACACCTGGCCGGGGTCTTCGTGCCAGACGAGCCAGAGCGCAGCCACCAGGCCGACAAAGGCCGCTATGGAACCGAGATACTTCATGATGCGATTGCCGCTCCTAGGATGAATAGCGTCAATGACGACAGGAGGATCGAAATCGGATGCCGCCGCCTGGCGGGACACAGCTGTTCGTTCCGGACAGGGCACCGGCATCGCGAATCAGTCCTTCTTGATCGGGTGTAGCAGGCCATTGCCACTGACCTCGAAACTGAGTCCACGCCACACCACGCGTCTGGAGAAAAAGCTGGCAGCAAAGATGCCGAATGATAAAAGGTCCCAGATCGGTAGCAGCCAGGCGTCGCGGTATGGCTGGCACATGGCATGGTCGATTTGCCACTTGAGCAGCAGCCTTGCCAATACCGCTGTCAGTACCAGCGCCAATGACCAGGCCGCGCCGCCGGATGCGAGAGTGGCGAGCGCGGAAAAGATCAGAGGATAGGTCAGCACGGAGCCCAGATGTCCAACCGGGTCGATGGTCCGAATCGTTCGGCTCCAGCGCAACTCGTGTGCCAGCAGTTCGGTTGCGTCGGCTTCGACACAAGCATGCGTGACGACAAATGGCGGGATCGCGACTTTCTCGCCGGCCTCCCGCACGGCCTTGCCGATGGCGTGATCTTCGGCCAGGTGATGCGCGAATTGCAAGAAGCCACCGATCCTCTCCACGGTCGCCCGGCGCGTTGCGATGGTCTGGCCAAAGCAGGGGCGCGCGAGCCCGAGCGCGAGGCCGGTCACCACACCGGGAACAAACTGATAGTTGGTGGCCATCGCCGATAGCCGAGGCCAGATGCCAGGGGCAGGCCGCCCCCGGTAGAGACAGGTCACGAGCCCAACGTCCGGTTTTTGCAGTTCGCCGACGACATGGCGAAGGTAGCCAGGGTCGACGCCAACATCGCTATCTGCGAACACCAGCACGTCGTGCTGCACCTGCGGCAGCATATTGAGGATATTGCTCATCTTGCGGTTGGGGCCGGACAAGCGGGAATCGCTTACCACCGTGATGTGGGCTTCTGGGTGCAGAAGCCGAAGCTGCTTCAGAATTTCCAGCGCGGGATCGCCTGGGTCCTGCACGCCGAACAGGAACTGCACGGGGCCCGGGTAGTCCTGCCTGCAGAAGCTCGCCAGGTTATCGAGCAGCATCCGCTCTTGGCCACGCAGCGGCTTGATGATGGTAACCGGCGGGAAGCTATCGGGCTCTGCGGGTGCGCGAGCGAGGAACCGCCGGATGAGGACACCCGCCGACGCCATATAGACAATGCCAATGACCGCGGCGGCAGCGCAGAACAGCGAGAGTCCCGCATGGATGGCGTGGGCGGTGTGCGCCATGTCTGCGGACGATGCCAGCACAACGGGCAGCAACAAGGCGAACGGCGTGGCAAGTAGTGCAGCACGTTTCATGTTTGACCTTTGTGGCGACGTATGTACCGAAGCTCGTGACGGCCCTGTTGCCCTAAGCGCCGCCGTCAAAGCCATCGAAGGAAGGCATCTGGAGGAAGAGGGTTTTCATGGCGTTTATCTAGGAAATCATGCCGTTAGCAGGCAGTGGCGACGAGCCGTCGTGATCGGAGATCTGTGTCCCCTCGGTCTGCATGGATCGGGGGAGCCCGGTGAAGCCGGCTGCAATGCCAGGCTGGGCATGCGTGCTGGTGACCGGCGGCGGATCCGCGCCGGGCGGTGCCACCGGCGATGCCGTCGGATGGGCTTCGGCCGACGAGGCGTGGTCGTGTACCGACAGCACCTGGTCGCGCCAGCGCACGTGCTGGCCAAACCTGGCGGTAGCCCATCCGGCCAGCAGCAGCGTATCGCGCAGCGGTGCCCGCATGGCCGCGCCGGCACCACCGGCCAGCATGCAGCGCGCCATTATGCCGGCCAGCGACACGCCAAGCACGATGGGCGTGGGTGCCAGCCAGCAGGCGAGTGCCAGCATGGGCCACGTAAAGGTGATGAAGGTGAAGGCAAAGCCTGCCGGATTGAGCGAGCGGATGGTGCGCAGCCAGCGAACCTCGTGCGCCCACAGCGCAGCCAGCCGCGTTTCAGTGACATCCGTAAGGACGATGACGTCCGACAGTACCGTGCGCAAGCCTTGGTGGCGGGTCAGTTCGCCCAGCCAGAAGTCGTCTGCAAGCCGGTTGGAGAGTGCGGAGAAACCGCCGATGGCATCGAGCAGGTCGCGCCGCAGCGCGATGGTGGCGCCAAATGAGAAGCGGCTCGAGCCAAAGCCATGGGCTACACGTACCGATGGCGCAAACCAGTCGTCGATGAATTGTGCGCCGAGCAAGGACCACAATCCGCTCGCCGGTCGGCCCCGGTACAAGCAAGTCACCACGCCAACCGTGGCATCGGACAGCGGCGCTGTGACGCGGGCCAGGTAATCCGGTTGCACCGCGATGTCACTGTCGGCCACGACCAGCCATGTATAGCGTGCCTGCGGCAGCAGGTTGATCAGGTTGCTGACCTTGAGATTGCTACCGTGCACGCGAGGATCGATCACCAGGACGATATCGCAATCCGGGAATTCCGCTTGCAGGCGTTCCACCACGGCGATGGCCGCGTCGTCTGCCGCGCGCACACCGAACACCAACTGGAACGCCGGATGCTGTTGCCGGCACAGGCCGGCGAGGTTGTCATAGAGCCGGGGGTCGGCGCCGCACAACGGCTTCAGTACGCTCACCGGGCGCAGGCCGGTGCTTTCCGGATCGTGGCTGGCAGCCGGTGGCCGCCATGCTGCCCAGGCCGCAGTAGCGGCATACCCGGTCACCAGGCACGCCAGCACGGTGTAGGCAAGCACGCCCCAATTCATCTGGAGAAGCCCTTGGCAGCGACGCTGGCCTGGCCCTGCGTTTCGGGTGCATTGCCAGTGGCCCGCTTACGAAGACACGGGCGGGCGACGTCGCGCAGGCAGATGACGGGAGCTGCAGGCTCCTCGTACCGGAAGCCACTGAACTGGGAAGACATCATTTGCATGGGCTACTCCCGATTCATTCACCGTGGTCCGCGCACGTCGATTCCGACGAGGCTCAATCATACGGTACTGGAAAGAAAGGCACTCTGCCTGATCAGGATAATTATGGAGGGCATTGAAATGAAAACGTAAGGTTCTCGCCCCAATTATCTGCAGTTATTGACAAATTGCTGCGAGAAATATTGCATGTATTGATAATGATTGTTGTTTGAATTTTAAGGGTGGATGGAAGAAAGGGGCCGTGAGGGTGCACGGAATCAGATCGGTATGCGTCCGGAAAAAGAGCGATGGGGGCTGTCAAGGAATGGTGTCCCATGCTTTGGTGGGGTAAGGCGATCTATTAAATTGACAGCTTAAATGTGCTATTGAACGTGCCGTCATATTTGATTGGAATCGTTGATTAAGTAATTCGAAAACAGGGTATATGTCAGGTCGATTTCTTGCTTGGAATGGATGCGGGAAGTCACTGGTGTAGCCGGTCCCGGCAGTACCGGCCGGGATAAATCGTAGCGCCGGGCGGGGGATGCACCGGCAAGGAACAGGAGGCACCTTACGTGAGACGGCGCGTGGAACAAGGGGGGGGTGGGTGCGGATAGCAAATGACAATCGTTACCGTTTTTCGTCGGCCACCCATGAGGAGCTAGATGCTGCGGCGTGCTGGATTTGCCCCGGCCGCGCTTAGCGGCCAGGCGAAGGCGGCACCGGAAAATTGGCTACCACGATGCGCCGCTGGTCTTGCGCAACCAGGTGCATGGGCACCTGGCGCGTGGTCAGCTCGCGGTAGGTATCGGCGGACATGATCGCCAGCGCCGGTGGCCCCTCGCGCCAGCGGGCGACAAAGCTGTCGAGCGTGGGCAGCCATTTCTGCGGCTCCTGCTGGGTGCCGAACTCCAGTTCGTCGGGGTGTTCCACCATCACGGTGGTGTGGCGCAGGTAGTACGGCAGGGTGTGGTCCAGCGTGCGCACGCCGTAGATCGGCATGTCGTCCTTGAGCACCGCCCGGATGGCCGGCACCAGGCTGGCGCCCGAGGCCGGGCCGCCGATCGATTCGTGCCCGAGCAGCGCGGCGGTAAAGCCCGTGAACAGCGCTAGCGTGTAGACCACGATGCTCGGCATCAGGCCGTGGGTGCGCAGCAGCCGGCGCGCCAGCCACGTGCCCGCCAGCATCACCACAAACGCGGCGGCCACCCAGACCGCGTAGCGGCGGTAGTCGGCGGTCGCGGTGTGGTTGGAATGCAGCGTGGCCACCACCGGGCTGGCCAGCAACCCGATCGCCATGATCACCAGCATGGCGTTGAGCTGCTGGCGCCAGCCGCGCTCGCCGATGCGCTCCAGTGCCATGGCTGCCAGCATGCCAAGCGCCGGGAAGACCGGCACGATATAGCCGGGCAGCTTGGAGCCGGACAGGCTGAAGAAGACAAAGATGGCGATGGCCCACACAGCCAGCAACAGCGCCGGCCGGAGGCGCCGCACCGTCGCCACGCGCGCCGCGGCGCCATCGTCGCGGACCACCTCCCACATGCGCGGCGCCAGGCCCAGCCAGGGCACGAAGCCCGCCACCAGCAATGGCACGAAGTACCAGACCGGCCCGCCGCGCGAGTGCACCGTCGAGGTGTAGCGCTGCCAGTGCTCGTGGATAAAGAAGAAATTCGGGAATTCGGGGTTGCGCGCCGACACCAGCCAGAACCAGGGCACCGTGACGATCAGCATCAGCCCGATGCCGGAGATCAGGTGCAGGCGCCGCCACAGGCCGAAGTCGCGCGAGATCAGGGTGTAAATCACCAGCACCAACCCAGGCAGGGCGATGCCCACCAGGCCCTTGCTCAGGATCGCCACGCCCATGGACACCCAGCAGGCCCACATCCAGTAGCGGCGGGCCGCAGGCGTTGCGTCGGGATGCTGTGCCACCAGCATGAAGGCCAGCACGCAGGCCATGGCGCCGGACAGCGTCATGTCCAGCGAGTTGAAGTGCGAGGCCACGCTCCACATCGGCGCGGCCACCAGCACCAGGCCGGTCAGCAGGCCAGCGCGAATGCCGTACCAGCGCGTTGCCGCAAACATCGACGCGATGAGGCCAACCATGCCGGACAGCGCCACGCATAGCCGGGCCTGCCAGTCGCCCACGCCGAACAAGGTATACGACAGCGCCGTCACCCACATATGGAAAGGCGGCTTCTCAAAGTACTTGAGTGCGTTGTAGCGGATCGTTACCCAGTCCCCGCTGGCGAACATCTCGCGCGAGATCTCGGCGTAGCGGCCTTCATCGGAGCTGAGCAGATGGCGAAAATCTAGCGTGCCGAACCACAGCAGCAGGATCAGCAGGCCGGCGAGCAGCCACAGGGCTGTCGGCAGGCCGGCCACCCGCCGGGCGAAGAATGCAGGGGAGCGAGAGTCGGATTGGGGATGCATCGGAACTCCGAATAAGAATGAAGTCTAGCCGTGCACGACCGGCGTTGCCTTTCAGGCACCGTTTTGCGCCGGGAATACCACGGCCACCGTGAGCCCGCGGCCCGCCGGGCCGTCCTCCAGCAACACCGTGGCGCCATGGCGCGCGGCGATGCTCTGCACGATCGCCAGGCCGAGTCCGCTGCCATGCGCGTCGCTGGCGTCGCCGCGATGAAAGCGGCGGAACACATTGTCGCGCTCGGCCGGCGCGATGCCCGGGCCGCTGTCGCTCACGCCCAGCATGGGCGCGCCGTTGCGCCATTCGATGCGCAGGTCGACCCGGCCGCCCGGGCTGGTGTAGCGGATCGCGTTGTCGGCGAGGTTGCGCAGCAGGATGAAGAGATCGCCGCCCACGCCGCGCACCCGGCATTCGGGCGCGCTCGCGTCCAGGCCGAGGTCCACATCCTTGGCTTCGGCCATAGGCAGCAGCTCGCGCACCACCTGCACCGCCACATCGCGCAAGCGCACGTCGGCGAGCGGGGCCTGGGTGGCAGGGGCGCCGTCTTCGCTGCGTGCCAGCGTCAGCAACTGCGCCACCAGGTGGGTGGTGCGGTCCAGGCGCTCGCCCAGCTTGGCGAGCGCCAGTTTCTGCTTGTCTTCGCTGTCGGCGCGCAGGGCCAGCTGCAGTTGCAGCTTGAGCGCGGTGAGCGGCGTGCGCAGTTCGTGCGCGGCGTCGGCGACAAAGGCGCGCTGGGTGTCCATGGATTGCTGCAGGCGGGCCAGCAGGGCATTGAGGGCTTCCACCACCGGCACCAGTTCCGGCGGCCAGCCGTGCGCGTCCAGCGGCGCCAGCGCATCTGCCGAGCGGCTGCCGACCGCGCGCGCGATCTCCTCGACCGGGCGTAGCGAGCGCCTGACCACCAGGTGGATCAGCAAGCCAAGCGCTGGCACCAGCGCCAGGATGGGCAGCAACGCGCCAAGCGACAGCGAGGCCGCCAGCTTGCGGCGGAACACGACCGATTGCGCGGCCTGCACATACCGATCCCCGGCGAGCACGCCATAGATGCGCCATTCGCTGCCGCGCGCCTGCAGGTCATGAAAGCCCGGCAGGTCCGCGCGCGGCAGCGTGACCGGGTGCGAGGCGTAGATCTGGCGGCCCTGCACATCCCAGGCCTGCACCACGATCTCCTCGTCAAGTTCGCTGCCGTTCAGCGGCGGCGTGGCGTCGCGCTCCAGATGTGTCGGCAACATGCGTGCCGCTTGCTGCAGTTGCGCATCGAAGACCTCGTTGGCTTCGCGGCGCACCTTGAAATAGGCGGCCGCGCCTGCCACCAGGGCGCATGCGAGCATGGCCCCGAGCAGGCCAGCCAGCAACTGGGCGCGGATCGTTCTCATGCCGGGCCGCCCAGCTTGTAGCCGACACCGCGCACATTGCGGATAAAGTCGGCGCCAAGCTTCTTGCGCAGCGCATGGATATGGACTTCCACTGTATTGCTGCTGATTTCCTCATTCATGTTGTAGACCGCCTCGCGCAGGCGCTCGTGGGTCACAACGTGGCCCGGCTGCTCCATCAAGGCCTGCAGCACCATGAACTCGCGCATCGACAGCGCCACGATCTCGCCGTCGCAGCGCACCTCGCGCGTGGCGGGGTCCAGGCGCACCGGGCCATGCGCCAGCTCGGTGCTGACGCGCCCGGCACTACGGCGCAGCAAGGCCCGGATGCGCGCGAACAGCTCGTCGAGGTCGAACGGCTTGACCATGTAATCGTCGGCGCCGGCATCCAGGCCGCGCACGCGGTCGGCGGTGGCGTCGCGCGCGGTCAGGATCAGCACCGGCAGCGCCAGCCCGCGGGCGCGCAGTTGCCGCAGCACCGCCTCGCCGGAGCGGCCGGGCAGGCCAAGGTCGAGCAGCACGGCGTCGTAGGTGCCGGGCGCATTGGCGGCCAGCGCGGCATCGGCGAGGCGGCCATCCCTGACCCAGTCGACCGCGTAGCCTTCGGCCCGCAGGCCTTCCTCTACGCTTTCGCCGATCATCGGGTCGTCTTCCACCAGCAGCAGGCGCATGGCATGGATTCCTTGGTTGGTGATGAGTGGGTGCCTTGGGGTCAACGGCGTTGCAGCCGGTCCAGGCGCAAGCGGTGGCGGTGGTCGGTCAGGCGCCGGACCGCCAGCGTGGCGGCCAGGATCACGCCCAGCATGCTGCCACCGGCAAGCAGGAACATCAGCAGGATCTGGTACCGGGCCGCGGCGATCGGGTCCATCCCGGCCAGGATCTGGCCGGTCATGATGCCTGGCATGGTGATGATGCCGGCCGCCGCCATGGTGTTCATGGTGGGCAGCATGCCGCTGCGCACCGCCTGGCGCACGATCACGCGCAGCGCCGCCTGGCGGTCATCGCCAAGCGCCAGGCGTGCATCGATGGCGGCGCGCTGGTGCCAGACCGCGGTAAAGGCGCCATTGAGCGCCAGGCTCGCGGCGTTCATCACATTGCCCAGGATGATGCCGGCCAGCGGGATCGCGTGGCGGGCGTCGTACCAGGGCGTCGGGCGCAAGGCCGTGGTCAGCGCCAGCACGGTCACCAGCAGCGTCGGCAGGCTCACGGCGGCGGCGCCGATCAGCGCGTGCCAGGGCCCCGCCAGGCGGCGCTCCTGCCGGCTGCCCACCTCGCGGGCGGCTGCCGCGATCATGGCCGCTACCGTCAACGCGGTCACCAGCGGCGACGACAAGCCAAACACCGTGCGCAGCACCAGCCCGACCAGCAGCAGTTGCACCACCATGCGGCCGGCGGCCCAGAGCAGGCTGCGGTGCACGTCCAGCGACATCACCAGCGAGGCGCCCGCGCCGGCTAGCACCAGCAGGCTGGCCAGCGCCAGGTCATAGGCTGTGAGCGGGATCGGGCTCATGCCGGCACCGCTTCCAGCCCGGCGGCGCCGAGGCGATAGTGCCGGTCCTGCAGGCGTGCCGCCTGCGCGGGATTGTGCGAGACGATCAGCAGCCCCAGGCCCTGTGCCTTGCAGTCGTGCAGCAGCGCTTCGACGGCCAGCGTGGTCTCGGCGTCCAGCGCGGAGGTTGGCTCATCCAGTAGCAGGAAGCGCGGACGGCGCACCAGCGCGCGGATCAGCGCGAGGCGCTGGCGCTCGCCGGTGGACAGGCGGCTCACGGGCGCCTGCAGGATGTCCGCGGGCAAGCGCAGCCGCGCCAGCAGCGCCTGGGCAGCCGGCACGTCCGTCATATGTTCAAGCACGTCGTCGCCCCACCAGCCGGACTCGGCCGCCACGTACATGACCTGGCGCCGCCAGGCCGGACCGCTCATGCTCTCGCGCGGGGTATGGCCTAGCCGGACCTGCCCGCGATTGGGATCGAGATCGGCAATCATGCGCAATAGCAGGCTCTTGCCCGCGCCGGATGCGCCGGACAGGATCACGCAACTGCCGGGCGCGACGGTGAGGCTGAACGGCCCGCGGCCGGCGCCTTCGAGGCCGCTGATGTCCAGGCTGGCGTCGGCACCGCGCGTTGACGGCAGGGCGCCAACGGTGGCAAGGGGCGGCATCGTGTCAGCCATTGTCATGGGTTGAGCCATCCGCGTGCGATGGGGTAGGCCAGCAGGTGCCGGTAAAGCTGCTCCGCGCGCACAGTGACAGCGGCAAGCAGCGGGCGCGTGAAGGCAGACGTAGTCACGGCCGCGCAGCATGCCGCTATCGCAAATGCGCCGACGATGTCCAGTGGAAAGTGTACGCCGAGGAAGACGCGGGCCCAGCCCGTTAGTGCCGCGGCTACCAGCAAGCCGGTCCCGCTCAGGCGCTGGGCCCTGCCGGGCGCGCGCAGCAGGACGAAGGCCAGCGTGGCCAGCAGCGTGACGTGGTCGCTCGGGAAGGAGGGGTCGGCGGCATGCGCCAGGTAGGTATGCCCGACGCCCGCCATGAAGGGCCGCGGCATCGGCAGCAGCAGGCCGGACAGGGTCGAGCAGAGCCCGCCCAGCGCCACGGCCGCCAGGGCGCTCATCACCATCTGGCGCTCGCCCGGCCGCGCGCGCAGCCAGCCCGCGGCCAGCACCAGCGGCGCGGCTGCGATCAGTCCCTCGGCAAGGAAAGCGGCCACCCAGAGGCCGGCGCCAGACAGCCCAGCGGGGGCGTTCAGGCGCTGGAACAGCGTGAGGTTCAGGGCAAGGAGCGTCGGCATCGGGAACGTTGGATTCTGGCGATGCGACAAGGATAGGGCACAACGGCTTAAGAAACGCTTAAGGCTGGCCGGCTGGCCGTGCCCGGCCCGCTCCATGCCGACGTCGTGGACCCGGGTAAATCATGCGGGTCGCGCAAGGCAGCGTGGGTGGGAACCCGATGTGCTCGCCACGTCAGGCGCGCTGTCAGGCGCGCATTCTAAGCAAATGCGAAACGATCAGTTGGCCGCGCATGGCGGTGCTTTCTATACTCAGCACTCACCGGCATCGAGTGCTGATTGCCAGCCCGCAGTGCCACCGTCGGCACTGGCATCCGCCGCCAACGAACTTCTCTCTTCCTTTCCTTCTGGAGCCAGCATGAGCCTTCGCCCACTGCACGACCGCGTTCTCGTCAAACGGTCCGACAACGAAACCCGCACGCAATCCGGCATCGTCATTCCCGACAGCGCCGCCGAAAAGCCGGACCAGGGCGAGGTGATCGCCGTCGGCCCGGGCCGGCGCAACGAAGCCGGCGAACGCATTGCACTGGACCTGCGCGCGGGCGACCGGGTGCTGTTCGGCAAGTATGCAGGCCAGGCGGTGAAGGTCGACGGCGACGAACTCCTGGTGCTGCGCGAGGAAGACATCCTGGCGGTGGTCGAGCGCTGAATCGCCGCGTGTCCGCCAGCATCGATCCAGTGTTTCCCGAACGAACCCGACAATCAAGACAGGACAGACAGCAATGGCAGCAAAAGATGTAGTGTTCAGCGACGTGGCCCGCGCCAAGGTGGTCGAAGGCGTCAATATTCTCGCCAATGCGGTCAAGGTGACGCTGGGCCCCAAGGGCCGCAACGTGGTGCTGGAGCGCAGCTTCGGCAGCCCTACCGTGACCAAGGACGGCGTCTCCGTGGCCAAGGAGATCGAGCTCAAGGACAAGCTGCAGAACATCGGCGCGCAGCTGGTCAAGGAGGTCGCTTCCCGCACCAGCGATAACGCCGGCGACGGCACCACCACCGCTACCGTACTGGCGCAGGCCATCGTGCGGGAGGGCGTCAAGTACGTCGCGGCCGGGCTCAATCCGCAGGACCTGAAGCGCGGCATCGACAAGGCGGTGACGGCGGCCATTGAAGAGCTGCGCCGCATCAGCAAGCCCACCACCACCAGCCGCGAGATCGCGCAGGTCGGCACCATCTCCGCCAACGGCGAAAGCGCCATCGGCGAGCGTATCGCCCAGGCCATCGACCGGGTCGGCAAGGAAGGCGTGATCACGGTGGAAGACGGCAAGTCGCTGGAAGACGAGCTCGAAGTGGTGGAGGGCATGCAGTTCGACCGTGGCTACCTGTCGCCGTATTTCATCAACAACCCCGACAAGCAGGTGGCGGTGCTCGAGCAACCCTACCTGCTGCTGGTGGACAAGAAGATCTCCAGCATCCGCGACCTGCTGCCCGTGCTGGAGCAGGTGGCCAAGGCCGGACGTCCGCTGCTGATCGTGGCCGAGGACGTGGAGGGCGAGGCACTCGCCACGCTGGTGGTCAACAATATCCGCGGCATCCTGAAGGCCGCCGCGGTCAAGGCCCCCGGCTTTGGCGACCGCCGCAAGGCACTGCTGGAAGACATCGCGATCCTGACCAGCGGCCAGGTGGTGTCGGAAGAGGTCGGGCTGTCTCTGGAAAAGATCGCGCTGGAGCAACTGGGCCAGGCGGGGCGCGTGGAAATCGGCAAGGAGAACACCATCATCATCGATGGCGCCGGCGACGCCGCGCAGATCCAGGCGCGGGTCAAGCGTATCCGCACCCAGATCGACGAGGCCAGCTCCGACTATGACCGCGAGAAGCTGCAGGAGCGCGTGGCCAAACTGGCCGGCGGGGTGGCAGTGCTCAAGGTCGGCGGCGCCACGGAAGTCGAGGTCAAGGAGAAGAAAGCCCGCGTGGAAGACGCGCTGCACGCCACGCGTGCCGCGGTGGAAGAGGGCATCGTGGCCGGCGGCGGCGTAGCGCTGATTCGTGCGCGCCAGGCCATCAAGGATCTGACGGGCATCAACCCGGACCAGCAGGCAGGCATCAAGATCGTGCTGCGGGCACTGGAGGAGCCGTTGCGCCAGATTGTTGCCAACGCCGGCGAAGAGGCCAGCGTGGTGGTAGCGCGCGTGGCCGAAGGGACGGGCAATTTTGGCTACAACGCGGCGACCGGCGAATATGGTGACCTGGTGGAAGGTGGTGTGGTTGACCCGACCAAGGTCACACGCACCGCTTTGCAGAATGCCGCTTCGGTGGCAGGCCTGATCCTTACCACGGATGCTGCGATCGTCGAACTGCCGAAGGATGAGGGACAGCTCGGCGCGCAGGGCGCGGCTGGCGGAGGCGGTGGGCTGGATTTCTGAGGCCGTTGGATGAAGACGCGTCCGGCAAGGCATGAACGAAGGGGGTCCCGCAAGCGGGGCCCCCTTCGCTTTGCATGCATCGCCGCTGCGCATTCGGGCTGGAGCAGCACCAATCTTCGGCACCCTCTGCAGGGTCCTGGCGGGGATGCAAAGCTCGCATGCCTATATGCGTTTCGCGTGTCTATATATAGACGAAATTCATCCTTCGACGGCCAATTCCGTTGCGCTATCGTGAGGGGCTTGTAAGCGCTTGCCTAAGACGGCTGCGGTGGCAACGCCCCCCATCTCCACGCAGTTGCATCATCAGCAGTGTGCTCTGGGAGAACGGCGCGGATCCGTGCCAGGAATGGCGCACAGGCAAAGAACATGGCAATTCACGCGGGCTTGCTTCTTGCCTGATGCATTGCCGGCAACGAAATGCGCCCCGCGCGTGAATCCACAAACCATCGATATCGACAGGAGGTTCTTCCCATGGCTACACCGCTGAAAGTGGTCGCCGTCAACGGCAGCGCGCAGCAGCCCTCGCGCACGCTCGCGCTCGTGCAGGCACTGCTCACGGAACTGGATAGCCGGCTGCTTTTGCAAAGCCATATCGTCAACCTCGGCGATATCGCGCGTCCGCTGGGCGCGGCGCTGTCGCGCGCAGAGCTGCCGGCCGAGATTGAAAACGAACTGGTCGCCATCGAGTCCGCGGACCTGCTGGTGGTGGCCGCGCCGGTGTATCGCGGTTCTTATCCCGGCCACTTCAAGCACCTTTTCGACCTGGTGGGGCAGGAAGCGCTGGTGGACAAGCCGGTGTTGCTGGGGGCGACGGGCGGCAGCGACCGCCACGCGCTGGTGCTGGAGCATCAGTTGCGGCCGCTGTTCGGCTTCCTGCAGGCGCTCACGTTGCCCATCGGCGTGTACGGCAGCCCGGGGGATTTCCACAATGACCAGGTCAGCAGCACCGCGCTGGCCGAACGCATCCGCCTGGCCGCGGATCGTTGCGCGCCGTTGTTCGAAGCCAGCCGCAAATCGCCGCTGCAGCGCGCGGCTTGAAGGGGAGAACCGCGGCAATGAATGTCTTCTGGTTTCTTCCCACGCACGGCGACGGCCACTATCTCGGCACCACGGAGGGCGCGCGCCCCGTTTCGCTGGGTTATCTGAAGCAGATCGCGCAGGCGGCTGACAACCTGGGCTACTACGGCGTGTTGATTCCCACCGGCCGCTCCTGCGAGGATTCATGGGTGATTGCCTCCGCAGTGGCGCCCTGGACGGAGCGCCTGCGCTACCTGGTGGCAATCCGCCCGGGCATCATCTCGCCGACCGTGTCGGCGCGCATGGCCGCCACGCTTGACCGTATTACCAATGGCCGGCTGCTGATCAACGTGGTGACCGGCGGCGATCCGGACGAAAATCGTGGCGATGGGCTGTACCTCGACCACAGCCAGCGCTACGCGGCATCGGCCGAGTTCCTGCGCGTCTGGCGCCGCGTGCTGGAGGGCGAGGCGGTTCACTTCGATGGCGAGCATATCAAGGTGGATAACGCCAAGGCGCTGTATCCGCCGGTGCAGCGTCCTTACCCGCCCCTTTACTTTGGTGGCTCGTCCGAGCAAGCGCACGACCTGGCAGCCGAGCAGGTCGACGTGTACCTGACCTGGGGCGAACCGCCCGAGGCCGTAGCGCAAAAAATCGCCGATGTTCGCGAGCGCGCCGCGCGCCTTGGCCGCAAAGTGCGTTTTGGCGTGCGCCTGCATGTGATCGTGCGCCGTACCAGCGAGCAAGCCTGGCGGGCCGCCGATGAACTGATCGCGCAGATCTCGGACGAAACGATCGCCGCCGCGCAGAAGTCCTTCTCGCGCTTCGATTCCGTCGGCCAGCGCCGCATGGCCGCGTTGCACGGCGGCCGCCGCGACCAGCTGGAGATCTATCCCAACCTCTGGGCCGGCGTGGGCCTGGTGCGCGGCGGTGCCGGCACCGCGCTGGTGGGCAATCCACAGGAAGTGGCCGCACGGATCCAGGAATACGCGGATCTTGGCATCGAGAGCTTTATCTTCTCGGGCTACCCGCACCTGGAGGAAGCGTACCGCTTCGCCGAACTGGTGTTCCCGTTGCTGCCGGAGCCGTACGCCAGCCTGGGCCGCGGCGGCGCCACCAACCTGACGGGGCCGTTCGGCGAGATGATCGCCAACGACGTGCTGCCGGGCAGGAAGGCTGCGGCCTGAGCCGCAACCTCACGCGCTCGCGCCTGATCCAGATCGGCGAGCTGCGGGAGAGCCGGCCCAAGCCCGGCGAGCCGGAAGAGCCAGATGCCGCCGCTGGCGAGCCTCCCGTGTTTGCCATCGCTATCTAAACCCAGACAACAAACGCATGCCAGAACTCAATCCTTCCCAGGCGGCTCTCTTTGCGCGCTTCCGCCCGATCTTTGCGCAGATCGCCGAACGCGCGGCCCAGCGCGAACAGGAGCGCGAGCTTGCTTTCGATGCGGTCGCCCTGCTTCGCGATGCCGGCTTCGGCGCTTTGCGCGTCCCGGTGGCGCTCGGCGGGCTGGGCGCGTCGGTCGAGCAATTGTTCGAACTGCTGATCGAGCTGGGCGAAGCGGATTCCAACTTGCCGCAGATCCTGCGCGCGCATTTTGGCTTTGTCGAGCGGCTCTATGCGGAGATAGCGCCCGAACTGCGGGAGCGCTGGCTGCAGCTCGTCGCGCAGGGCGCGATCTTCGGCAACGCCACTACCGAGCTTGGCGACGGCGCGCCAGGCAAGCACAAGACCACCTTGTCGCCGGATGGCGAAGGCTGGCGGCTCGACGGCGAGAAGTTCTACAGCACAGGCACGCTCTATGCCGACTGGATTGCCGTCAGCGCCAGCCGCGAGGGCAGTGCCGATCCGGTTTATGTGCTGGTGCCGGCCAATGCGCCGGGCATCGACCGCATCGACGACTGGCGGGGTTTTGGCCAGCGCCTCACCGGCTCCGGCACGACACGCTTTCGCGATGTGGCGGTGTCCGGCGAACAGGTGCTGAGCTTCCCGCGCAATGTGCCCACATCCATCACGGCTTACTTCCAGCTGGTGCATCTGGCGACGCTGGCCGGCATCGCCCGGGCCATCGAGCGCGACGCGGCCGCCTTTGTGCGCGCGCGCAAGCGGGTGTACAGCCACGGCAGCGCACGCACGCCAGCCGAGGATCCGCTGGTGCAGCAGGTGGTGGGCCAGCTTGCCGGCACGGCGTTCGTTGCGGCTGCCGCCGTCGCAGCCGTGGCGCAAGGCCTTGGCGAGATCGATCGCCTGCGCCAGCGGGGCGAAGCCGTTCCGGTCGGCTTGCTGGACGACGTGGAGTTGCGTACCGCCAAGGCGCAGGTCGGCATCGCGGACCAGGTGCTGGCGGCGGCCACGCGGCTGTTCGACATCGGCGGCGCTTCCGCGCTGGATGAAGACCGCCGGCTGGACCGCCACTGGCGCAATGCGCGGACACTGGCTTCGCATAATCCGACCCTCTACAAGAGCAGAGTTGTCGGCGATCACGTCATCAACGGCACGGCGCCGACTTACTACTGGTCGGTTGGGGCGAAGGCGGCCTGATTGTCCACATTGCCGGGTTGCGCCTGCACTTGAGATGCACGATGCGCCTGTGATAACGTGTCGCGCCGGTTCGACGCGAAATGGTTGCGTTGAGGCTCGAAGCGAGCAGTGTGTGCCGGGCGACGGGCGAGCTGGTCACCAATCCGTCAAGCTGGCGAACGGCAGGCGAACAATGCGTAGGCCTCGCGACCGTGCAATGGGGAGAGAAGCTTACGCACCGCGATGGACATCATGAGAGATATCAAGGAAATCCGGCGCATTGACTGCGCGTCCGATGCGCTGCTCGACGGGCGGCAACCGCGCGCGTTGCCGGTTGCGGACTACGACACGTGGGAAGGTCCGGGGGCCGGCACATGCGGCTGAAGGCACTGATGATGCGCATGAAAGCGGCCCTTGCTGGCCATCGAGATGCCGCTGCTGACGATTCGGCCGGAGAAGGAATGCGTGCGCCGAGCGAAATCGAAGACCTGATCGCGTCCTTGAGGGCGCAGCCCCCTGACGAGCGGCGCGGCGCGAACGTCAGCCTCACCGATGCGGGGGTGGCCGATGCGTTCGTTGCGCCGTTGCTGGCCGCAGCGCGGGACCAGGACCCGTACATCCGCGCCAGCGCGATCCATGCGCTCGGGCACTACGACATGGAGACGCATGCGCAAGCGGCGCAGGCCGTGCATCGGGCGCTGGCGGGCGACCCCGACGCGTCGATCCGGGCGGCCGCGGCGGCAGCCCTGGCGAGCCAGTCGCCGAAGCACGTGCATGCGCTCGTGCATGCGCTCGTGAAGGCGCTCGATGACGCCAGTGCCGAGGTCCGCAGGCAAGCCGTCCTGGCGCTCGGCGTCTTTCGCACGGAGCCGGCAGTCGAGGCACTGAAAGACCGCCTGCGCCACGATCAGGACGCCGGGGTGCGCGCCTCTGCCGCCTCCATGCTCGGTGAATTACAGTGTGCCGACCTGATCCCGGATCTGCGCGCGGCCGTCAACGACAGCGACGAGGGTGTACGGGCCACGGTACTATCCGCGCTCAGGGAGTGCGCCGGCGTCGAGGCGGGGCCGGCGTTGTGCATCGTATTCTTGGCCGCTTTGTCCGACACCTCGGCAATCGTCCGGGAAACGGCAGCCGAAGCCTTGCGGTTTTCGTCGCCGGAGGCCATCCCGGCGCTCATGCTTGCGGCAAACGACGAGGTGGCTGGCGTGCGGCTGCAGGCCGTCATCGCGCTGGGTTCGATGCAGGTGCATCAAGCCATCGACACCCTCGCCGACCGCATCTTCAGCGATCCGGACGAAGAGGTCCGTTATTACGCGGTCAATGCGCTGGGCGAGATGCGGCACGCGGGCGCCACGCAGCATCTGATTGACGCGCTCAACAATCCTGCCGAGACACGTCGGGTCCGCTGGGCGGTGCTCTGGGCTTTGGGCGACAACAACGACTTTGGCGCGCTGCCGGCATTGCATGCGGCCCTGCAGGATCCCGACCCCGAATTCAGGGAGCGCGCCGCCGACTCGCTCGGCAGCCTCCCGTGGGAGGCGCATCCCGACACCACGGCCACGCTGCAAAGCCTCTGCCGTGCGCTGAGCGATGCCGAGCCGAACGTCAGGCGCAGCGTCTGCGACGCGCTCGCCAGCTTGCGCGATGCGCGGGCCGTCCCGTTTCTTGCCGGTGCGCTGCGCGACGGCGACGACGAGGTTCGGTGCAAGATCATCGAGGCCATCAGCCGCATCGACGCGAAGCACCATGCCGCCCTGATCCTGGGTTGCCTCCAGGATCCGAGCCGGCGCGTTCAGCAGTGCGCAGCCGAAGCACTCTGGCTCCCCGGTGGTGCCGTCACACCGCCGGAAGCACTGGCCTTTCTGCGCGCCCCAGATGCGGATGCACAAGTAAAGGGGGCGCTGGCGAAGTCGCTGACGCGGCATGGCGACCCCGCAGCCATTGCGCACCTGATCGACGTGCTCGCCACCGCGCAGGCAGATGCGCGCGCTGGCCTCGTCGAAGCCTTGCGGGAGCAACCCGATCCGCGCGCGATGCCGTTGCTGCTTGGACTGCTGAGTGATGACGACGATGCGGTGCGTGGCGAGGCGGCGTTGGCGCTGGCGGCCATCGGTGACGATGACGCGGTTCCGCCATTGGCGTCGCGGCTCAAGCGGGAGCCTTCGCCGGATGTCCGGCGCCGGGTCGTCTGGGCGCTGAGCTTCTTCACGCCCGGCAAGGTGCTGCCGCTGCTGACGGGCAGCTTCGGCGACAGCGATCCCCATGTGCGGCAGCAGGCTGTCCAGGCGCTGGCCGAGATCTGCGATGTGTCCGAACTGCGCGACCTGCTATCGGCTCTGCCAAAACGGCGCGAGGATGTGAGGCAAGCGCTGGAGGAGGCGATCGAGGCACTCGAAAGCGACCCGATGCCCGACGAGGCTGGCGGATCCCGTCGCGTCGGCATCGGAACGGTGCACTACGCGTAGCGGCCGCCCTGCAAGGGGGAGGACAGTACTCCCCGCCCGGATATCTCGGATGCCATGTCTTTCCTAGGCGGCGCTATCCGGCGGCGTGGAACTTGCCGCCAACGATCGCAGAATGTCCCGCCAGCTCACGATGCCAACCGGTCGGAACTGCTCGTCGACGATGGGAATGCACGAGACCTGGTGGGCAAGAAATAGTGCAATGGCATCAGCAATCCCGGCCTCGGGGCGCAGCGTTACCGGCTTGCGCGTCATGATCTGGTGCACGCGCTTCTTGAGGGTATTGACGTCCCTGGCCGACTCTACCGTGCTGCCTATAAACGGGCTCATCGCGCGCAGCAGATCGCGGTCCGATACAACACCATGCAGCTTTCCGTCCTCTACGACGAGCACGTGGTGGAACTTAGCCTCATCGAAGATATTCTTGATCGTTGCCAACGTGTCGTCGAACACGACGGTGACGAGCTTTTTGGACATGATGCTATCGATACTCACTACTAGCTCCGTGTTTGTCTTTTCCTATGATCGTAAGCGATCCGCATGCGCATGCGCATGCGCGCGCCTGGCCGGTCACAGACTGAAGCCGTGGTCTTTTCTATCGACCCCCTGGGGGAAAACTTGACCCTACTATCGGGGGGGGCTTGTATTTCTGTATGTACCGCTGCCTGGCGCCAGGTGCATGCCGATAGCAGTTGGGAGGGGCCCTTGGCAAGCATATTGCGGCCATTCGGCGCGACCGGCTGAGCCCGCTGGACAGCGCCTCGATGCGAGGTGTTCCGGGGGGATTCCTCGCCCTTGCGTGCCTTCGGTGCCTTCAATGGGGTGCGCGGGGCTCAGTCCCGGCCATGGCGAAATCCCGCCGCCGCGTGCCGCGTCGGCAGCCGATCGTCTTCGGCGAACAGCTTCTTGCGCAGGCTGCCTTCGGCATAGGCCGTCTTGTAGATGCCGCGATTCTGCAACTCGGGCACCACCATGTCCACGAAGTCCTCGTAGCTCTCCGGCACCACGGTGCGGCTGAGGTTGAATCCGTCGATGCCGGTCTCGTCCACCCAGGATTGCAGTTCATCCGCAACCTGCTGCGCGTCGCCCACGATGGCGGGATAGCGGCCGCCGAGCTCGAACAGCTCCAGCAGCTTGCGCCGGGTCCACCCATGCTGCTGCGCGGTGCGCGTGGCCGACTCGATGGCGTTGCCGCCGCCGTAGTCCACCGGCGCGTCGAGGTCATAGCGGCCGAAATCCACGCCCGTGCTCGCGGCAAAGTGCGCCAGGCCGGCTTCGCGGCTGGCGTAGTCCTTGTACTCGGCGTGCTTCTGGCGGGCTTCTGCAGCAGTCTTGCCCGGTACCACGGCGGTGCCGGCAAAGATCTTGATGTCATCCGGCCTGCGTCCGGCGGCCACCAGTTGGTCGCGCAGTGCCCTCACGGTATGGCGGGCGGCTTCCTTGCTGGGTGGCGAGATGAACACGCACTCGGCATGGCGCGCGGCAAACTGCTGGCCGCGCCCGGAGCTGCCGGCCTGGAACAGCACCGGCGTGCGCTGCGGCGAGGGCTCGGCCAGGTGATAGCCATCGACCTTGTAGTACTTGCCCTCGTGCCTGACCTTATGTACCTTGCGCGGATCGGCGAACACGCGGGCGGCCTTGTCGCGCCGCACCGCATCGTCCTCCCAGCTGCCTTCCCAGAGCTTGTAGAGCACCTCCAGGTATTCGTCCGCGCGGTCGTAGCGCTCGTCGTGCGCGATCTGGCCGGCGAGGCCCATGGCGCGCGCGGCGCTGTCCAGGTAGCCGGTGACGATGTTCCAGCCAACGCGTCCGCGCGTCAGGTGGTCCAGCGTGGAGAAGCGGCGCGCCAGCAGGTAGGGCTGCTCGTAGGTCAGGTTCACGGTGACGCCGAAGCCAAGGTGCTGCGTGACAGCGGCCATCGCAGGCACCAGTAGCAGCGGATCGTTGACCGGCAGCTGGATCGACTCGCGCAGCGTCACGTCCACATTGCCCTGGTACACATCGTAGACGCCGACGATATCGGCGATAAAGAGCCCGTCGAACAAGCCGCGCTCCAGCGTGCGCGCCTGGCCGGTCCAGTACGTCAGGGTGTTGTAGTCAGCCGAGCGGTCGCGCGGGTGCGTCCATAGGCCGTGGTTGATATGCCCGGCGCAGTTCATGTTGAAGGCGTTGAGCAGGATTTCCTTGCGTGCCATTACAGCGCTCCATGCCGGGTCGGAAGCCGGTCGTTGAGGTAGAAGTTGCCGACGGCGTGGTACTTCCAGCGCACCGGGTCGTGCAGGGTGTGGGTGCGGGCATTGCGCCAGAAGCGGTCCAGGCCCAGGTGATCCAGCGTGGCGGCGGTGCCGCCCAGCTCGAACAGCTTGCTGCCCGCCAGCAGCGATGCCGTGGTGGTCAGCACGCGCGCCTCTGCCACGGCGATGGAGGCCTCTGCCACGCTGCGTTCGGTGGGGGCCAACTGGGCGGCATCGACGATGCGCCCGGCGCGGCGCACCAGCGCTTCGGCTGCGCGCAGCCTAACCGAGACCTCGCCCACCTGGTGGATCGTCAGGGTGTCGTCGCTGGCGCGTTGCACGCCGGCGTCCACCCAGGGGCGGGCGCGCTCGCGTACGAAGGGCAGGGTGGCTTCGAAGGCGGCGCGGCCAATGCCGAGGTCGATCGCCGCGTGCAGGAGCTGCGCCACGGGGCCGATGGTGGTCGGCTGTTCAAAGGAGGCCAGGAAGGGCACTACCCATTCGGCCTCGACCCGCACGTTGTCGAAGGACACCGAGCCGCTGCCGGTGACGCGCTGGCCGAAGCCGTCCCAGTCGTCGACGATGGACACGCCTTCGGCGCGGCGTGGCACAAAAGCCAGGTAGGTGACCTCGCGCCCTTGCTCCTCGGCTACCACCAGCGTGGGGATCCAGTGGGCGAAGAGCGCGCCTGTGCAATAGAACTTCTTGCCGTCCACGCGCCAGCCGTCGCCGTCCGGCGCCAGCCGGGTGCGGCGCTTGAAGTCCTTGTGGCCGATTTCGGCAAGGGCGTTGCCAAAGCGCTCGCCGGCGAGTGCACGCTCGTAGAAGAAGCGCTTTTGCGCCTCGCTGCCGCCCACACGCAGCACTTCCAACGCGTAGAAATGGTTTTGCGGGATCTGCCCGAGCGAGCCGTCCGCGGCGGAAATGGTGGCAATGACCTCGGCGAGCGTGACGTTGGACACGCCGGGGCCGCCGTATTCGCGCGGCACCGTGATGCCCCACAGGCCGCTGGCGCTGAAGGCGTCCAGCTCGGCCCAGGGCAGGCGGCGCTCGCGGTCGCGCAATGCGGCCTCGGGGGCAAACCGGGCTGCGAGCTGGCGCGCGCTCAGGATGGCGTGGGCGTCGTCGCGGATCAGTTCGGGCGGCTGGGCGGGCGGTGCGGCTGGCGCGGGACGGCTATCGGTGGGAACCGGGGAGAGGAGCACGGACATATCAGTTCCAGGAGTGGCGCGCGGGCAGCACGTGGTTAAGGTGGTAGTTGCCGATCAGGTGGGTTTTCCAGCGCACCGGGTCGTGCAGCGTGTGGGCGCGCGCGTTGCGCCAGTGGCGGTCCAGGTTGTGCTTGGCGCGCGTGGCGGACGAGCCGGCGACTTCGAATAGTTTCTGGCTGGCTTCCAGGGCGATCTCGGTGGTCAGCACCTTGGCCTCGGCCACCGCCACGGAGGCGCGCGCGCTGGCTTCGGCATCCAGTGGCTGCGCGGCGATCGCGTCAAGCGTGCGGCCGGCTTCCAGCAGCACTTCGCGCGCGGCGTGCACGTCGATCTGCAGGCGGCCGACGTCCTGGATGATGTAGGGGTCTTGCGTGGCGTGCTCCAGGCCGGAGTCGATCCACGGGCGGGCGTACTGGCGCACGAAGGCGATGGCATCGGCCAGCGCAGCCTCGGCGATGCCCTGGTCGATGGCGGCCTGGATCAGTTGCGAGGTGGAGCCATACAGGCCCGGACGGTCGGCCAGCTGCCAGATCGGCAACACGTCCTCGGGCGCCACCGGCACGTTGTCGAACACCACGCTCCCGCTGGCCGTGGTGCGCTGGCCGAAGGAGGACCAGTCGTCGACGATGCGCAGGCCGCGCACCTCGCGCGGCGTCCACACCTGCACGCTGCGGCCCTGGTCGTCGAGCGCCCGTGCGGGAACGCGATGCGCGAACAGCGCGCCCGTGGCGTAGAAGCGTTGGCCGTTGAGCCGCAGGCCCTGGGCGGTTCCGGTGAGGCGGGTGGTGCCTTGGAGGATGGTCTGGCTGGTCTCGGAGCGGCGCTCGGGACCGGCGTTGCCCAGGCGCGCGCCGGTCAGTACCTCGCCATAGAAGCGGCGTTTCTGCGATTCGCTGCCAATTTCGCGCAGCACGCCCAGCAAGCCGAAGTGGTTCTGCGGGATCTGGCCGAGCGCCGGGTCGGCAGCGCAGAGGATGGTGAAGACTTCGGCCAGCGTGGCGTAGGACACATCGGCGCCGCCGTACTCGCGCGGCACGGTCATGCCGCCCAGGCCGCTTTCGGACCAGCGGTCCAGCTCGTCCCAGGGAAGGCGGCGTTCGCGGTCCCGCTCGGAGGCGCCGTCGGCGAATACCGCTGCAAGCTCGCGGGCGGCTTGCAGCGCCTCGGCATCGCTGGCGATGCGGCGCACGCGCTCCGGGTCGGGCAGCCGTGCCGGTGGCGCGGGAATGGGTGTGCAAATGGGTGTGGAAGGGAGATCGTTCAGTTTCGTCATGGCAGTCGTGTGTCGGGTCGGCGCGGGTCAGGCTGGCAGTTCAGGTTGGCAAAGCAGCCCGGCGCGCGCGGCGCAGGCGCGGGTTGAGCGCGGCCTGCAGGCCGTCGCTGAGCAGGTTGAGCGAGAGCACGGTGAGCACCACGGCCAGGCCGGGGATCGCGGTCATGTACCAGCCGGTGCGCAGCGCGTCCCGGCCCAGGCCGATCATCGAACCCCAGCTCACCACGTTGGGGTCGCCCAGCCCGAGAAAGGCCAGCCCGGCTTCGGACAGGATCGCGCTGGCCACCAGCAGGCCCGTGGAGACAATGATCGGCGTCCAGGCGTTGGGCAGGAGCTCGCGGAAGATCAGGTGCGCGTCGCTGGCGCCCACCGCCACGGCGGCCCGCACGTATTCGCGCTCGCGCAGCGTCAGGAACTCCGCGCGCACCAGCCGGGCCACGCTGGTCCATGAGGTCACGCCAAGCGCGAACACGATGGTGCCGAGGCTGGGCTTGAGCACCGCCACCAGGATGATCGCCAGCAGGAAGGCCGGGATGGTCTGGAAGAACTCGGTGATGCGGCTGAGCACCGCGTCCACGGCGCCGCGATAGAAGCCCGCCGCTGCGCCGATCGTGACGCCGATCGCTAGTGCTACCGCGGCCGACGACACGCCAACCAGCAGTGAAACGCGCGCGCCGTGTGCTAGCCCGGCCAGCAGGTCGCGGCCCATCAGGTCGGTGCCGAGCGGCGTGGCCGGGTCCGTGCCGGGCCAGACGAAGGGCGCGCCCACCATGTCGAGCGGATCGGCCGGGAACAGCACGCCGGCCAGCGCCGCAGCGGCTAAGACCAGCAGCAGGATGGTGCCGCCGAGCCAGATGGAAGGTTGCAGGTACCAGCGCTTCATGCCGCGCCTCCTTGTGTTGCCGAAGGCACGGGGGCCGAACCGGCCCGCACGCGCGGGTCAAGCACCGCCTGTGCCATGTCCACCAGCAGGTTGGCCAGCACCACCAGCACGCCGCTGAAGATCAGCACGGCCAGCAGCACCGGGATATCGCGGCTCTTGATGGCCTCGAAGGAGAGCTGGCCCAGCCCGGGCCACGCAAACACCGTTTCCACCACGATCGAGCCGCCCAGCAGCGCGCTGCTTTGCACGCCCAGCATGGTGATCACCGGCAGCACGGCGTTGCGCAGCGCGTGGCCAAAGATGACCCGCGCCTCCCGCGCGCCCTTGGCGCGGGCGGTGCGGATAAAGTCCTCCGCCAGCGTCTCGATCATCGACGCGCGCGCCAGCCGTGCATATACCGCGATGTAGTAGATCGCCAGCGTCAGCACCGGCAGCACCAGGTGATGGATGTAGTCGAGCAACAGCCGCAGGCCGTGGTAGCCGGCATTGACTTCGCGCAGCCCGCCGATCGGCAGCCATTCCAGCTGCACGCCAAACAGCACGATCAGCATCAGCGAGGTCCAGAACATCGGCGCCGAGTAGCCCACCGTAGCCAGCGCGGACAGCACGGTGTCGGTCAGGCCATGCGGGCGCCGTGCCGCCGCCACGCCCAGCAGCACGCCGCCGACGGTGGACAGCAGCAGCGCGGCACCGACGAGCGCCAGCGTTGGCCCAAGCCGGCCGAGCACGAGATCAAGGACAGGCTCGCCGAAGCGGAACGAGTAGCCCAGGTCGCCATGCGCGATGCGTCCGAGATAGCTTGCCAACTGCTCCGGCAGGCTGCGGTCCAGCCCGTAGAGCTGGCGCAGCTGCGTCACGTACTCCGGCGGCACGCTGCCGCTCTCGCTGGCGATCACATCCACCAGGTCGCCGGGCAGCGCCTTGAGCAGCGCGAAGTTGAGCACGGCGGTGGCGACGATCACGCCAAGAAGTTGCAGCAGGCGGCGCAGCAGGCGTCGGGTCATGCGCACGGCAACCTCACTTGGCGCTGAGCCAGACACGGGAGAAATTGTTCTGGCTGTGGTCGAAGGTATCCGTGACGTTGCGCAGGCGCTTGTCCCAGACGCCGAACCAGCGGAACTCGAACAGGTTCAGCAGCGCCAGGTCCTTCTGCGCCAGCTTCTGGAAATCCTGGTAGAGCTGCACGCGCTTGGCGGGATCGCGCTCGACCTGTGCCGCTTCGATCAGCTTGTCTGCTTCCGGGCTGGCATAGCCGGACGCGTTTTGCCACGGCGTGCCCTTGGACTCGGCCTTGGACCAGTAATGCTGCTCCACGCCGATCTGCGGATCCTGCCAGTTGATGCCCCAGGAACTGACCAGCTGGTAGTTGTAGTCGGTGAAGACGTTCTTGGTCCAGGTGGGCAGATCCTGGCCGCGCAGGTTCACATCGATGCCGACAGCGCGCAGCGCCTGGCGCACGAACTCGCCGGTGCGGCGGTAGTCGTCCCCAAAGGGAATGAAGTCGTGATTGAGCTTGAAGCGGAATCCGTCCGCCTTGCGTGGGAAGCCGGCTTCGTCGAGCAGCGCTTCGGCCTTCTTGCGGTCGAACGGGTACTGCTGTGTGTCCTTGGTATAGAAGGTCTTGAGCAGGGAGGACACCGGCCCGGTGGCTGGCACCGCGTAGCCGCCCCACACCGTTTTGACCAGCGCATCGCGGTTGATCGCATACAGGATGGCCTCGCGTACCTTGAGGTTGCCGATGACCGGGTCGCGCAGGTTGGGGATCAGCCACAGCCAGCCGGCAAAGCCGTTGTAGCCCTCGGTGCTCACCACCAGGTTAGGCGACTTGGCCAGGCGGTCGGCGTCGGCAAAGGTTACCGGGTTGCGCTCCCCGTATTGCACCGCGCCGGTCTCCAGCGCAGTGGCGCGGCCCGCCACGTCCGGGATGATCTTGAAGGTGAGCTTGTCGAGGTAAGGCAGCCCCGGCGCCCAGTATTTGTCGAAGCGCTCCAGCGCGATATGCTGGCCGCGCACCCACTCCTTGAAAACGAAGGGGCCGGTGCCGACTGGCTTGTTGTTGTACGGATTGTTCGGGATGTCCGTGCCTTCGTAAAGGTGCTTGGGCAGGATCGGCGCGGCTACCACGTCGAGCGCGTTCAGGATCACCGGCGTTGGCTTGCCGAGCGTGAGCACCACCGTATGGCTGTCCGGCGTATCGACCTTGGCCAGGTGCTGGAACACGCGGCGTGCGGTGGGTGCGTGCTTGCGCCAGATTTCTTCAGCGGAGAATTTCACGTCAGCGGCGGTGAAGGGCTTGCCGTCGTGCCACAGTACGTTCTTGCGCAGCTTGAGCCGCACGGTGAGGCCATCGGGTGAGACGTCGACGCTCTGCGCGAGCTGCGGGCGCGGCTTGAGGTCGGGGCCGTAGTCCAGCAGGCCGTCGAAGATCTTGCTGACCACGGTGCGGCCCGGCGTGGAGGTGTTGATGAAGAACGCCAGCGTGGGTGGCTCGGGGTGCACCACGGCATCGAGAGCGCCGCCGCGCTGGGCGCCATCTTCGGTATTCGGCAGCGGTTTGGTCAGCGCGCTGGCCTCGGGCAGCAGGCCGGCGAACAGGCCACCGGCAAGCAGGGCGCCGGTGGCGCCAAGCAGCTGACGGCGTTGCGCGCTATGCGGCGCGGCGTTGTCCTGGGCAAGGGTGTCGGACGGCTTGGCGAAGGGGAAATCGTGTTCGTTCATGGGGCGTTGAGGTTCCGGTGATGCGGTAACTGCGGAAAAAAGACAGCAAGAGTTCAGCTGTGCGCGAGGGCAGGCAGCGGCGCTTCGGCGGCAGCGTCCGGAGGACAGGCCGGTCGCGCATGGCCGGGCATGGCCGCCAGCAGGGTGCGGGTGTAGGGATGTTGCGCACGCGTCCAGATGGCATCGGGATCGCCTGATTCGACGATCCGCCCCGCCTGCATCACGCACACACGGTCGGCGATATAACGCACGACCGACAGGTCGTGCGAGATGAACAGGTAGGTCAGGCCGTGCTCTGCCTTCAGGTCGACCAGCAGGTTCAGGATCTGCGCCTGGATGGAAACGTCCAGCGCGGATACGGGCTCGTCGCAGATCACCAGCTCAGGGCGCAGCACCAGCGCGCGTGCGATGGCGATGCGCTGGCGCTGCCCGCCCGAGAACTCGTGCGGGTAGCGGCTGCGTGCGCCCGTGCCGAGCCCGACGTCGTCGAGGATGGCGTCGATGCGGCGCGTGCGTTCGGCGCGCTCGCGCACGCCATGGATGGCCAGGGCATGGCCAAGGATGTCTTCCACGCGGTGGCGCGGGTTGAGTGAACCGTAGGGATCCTGGAAGATCAGCTGCACGCGGCGGCGCCAGGGCAGCAGCGCACCGGGCGCCAGTGCCAGCAAGTCCTGTCCGGCAAACGAGATGCTGCCCGCGTCGGCAGGCGCCAGCCGCAGGATGGCGCGCGACAGGCTGGACTTGCCGCAGCCCGATTCCCCCACCAGTCCGAGTGTTTCGCCGGCGGCGATGTCGAGCGAGACGTCGTTGACCGCGCTCACCCGATGCTCGCCGCTGGTGTATGAGACGCGCAGGCCTTGCACCGAGAGCAGCGGTGCAGCGTTGGCGGCCGGCGTGCGCAGCGCGGCCGCGCAAGGCGCTACCGGCGGCTTGACAAGCTGGAAGCCATCCTGGCCATCTGCGCGGATCTCCGCCAGCCGGTCGGTGGTGTAGTGCAGGCCCTGCGCGACGTGCAGCGATGCGCCAAGCAGGCCACGCGTGTAGGCGTGCCGGGGCGCGGCGAATACGCTCTGCGTGGCGCCTTCTTCCAGCTTGCACCCGCTGTACATCACCGCAACGCGGTCTGCATACCGGGCCACGACACCCAGGTCGTGCGTGATCAGCAGCACGGCCATGCCGAGTTCACGGCGCAGGCTGTCGATCAGCGCGAGGATCTGCGCCTGGATGGTCACGTCCAGCGCGGTGGTCGGCTCGTCCGCGATCAGCAGGCGCGGCTTGCAGGCCACCGCCATGGCAATCATCACGCGCTGGCGCTGCCCGCCGGAGAACTGGTGCGGGTACGCATCGAAGCGGCGCGCCGGGTCAGGCAACTGGACCAGGTGCAGCAGTTCGATGGCCTGTGCCCGCGCTGCGCGGCGTGACAGCGGTGCGTGCAGCGTCAAGGCCTCGGCGACCTGCTGGCCGATGCTTAGCACCGGGTTCAGCGAAGTCATCGGCTCCTGGAAAATCATCGACACAGCGCGCCCCCGCATGGCGCTCATCTCCGCCTCGCGCAGCGCAAGCAGGTCCACGCCGTCGAAGCGGACAGTGCCCGACAGCCGTGCATGCGCCGGCAGCAGGCGCATCAACGCCAGGGCCGTCGTCGATTTTCCGCAGCCGGATTCGCCGACCAACGCCAGCATCTCTCCGGCAGCGACCTGCAGGTTCAGGTCGCGCAGCGCATGATTGCCGGGAAAGTGCACGTTGAGGCCATGGATGTCCAGTAATGGCTGCAGGGTCACCGTGCCGGCCCGTGTGCCGGTTTGCGTGACTGGGGAGGGCGACGGAGCAGCGTGGCTGCCCGGCCTGGAGGCTGGATGCGCTAAGTAAACCATTCGCGCATTGCAGCATGGCGCCTCGGCTCTTTCCCACGAATTTTTTTGTAGATGCTTACTCGGTTCCGTGCGTGCGCTCGCTGCAGAAGTAAGCTATCGAACGCCTGCCGAGGCGGTAAACCCGATGCCTGCGGGCCCGGCGAGCACTCCAGCAACAGCAGCGGTTAGCCGGCCCTGCGCTGCGCATATCCTTATCGGCATTCCTTCGTTCCCTTATTTTCCGTCGGCGCTAAGCTGGAGTGACATCCCTCGCGCCGGGAGCCATGCACATGGCGGAGCGCTGGGCGCGGGATGCCCTGGGTGTTCGCATCGCCTCGATTGCCGACCAGCCCGCCACCGATCGACGATGACGAAGCCATGGCAATCTACCTGGATGACATTCAACGCGCCGAGATTGCGCGCGCCTCCCGCCGTTGGTTATGGCGAGCGGAGGCGCCCACCTGGCTGCTGATCGCGGCGGTCTATGGCGCGTGGTTTGGCATTGCCTTCAACGCCACCCGCATCGGCCTGCCGCTGGCTGTTGCGCTGCTGGCCCTTGTCACCGCCTGGTATATGTCTGTGCAGCACGAGTTGCTGCATGGTCATCCGACCCGGCTGGCCTGGTTCAATGCGCTGTTCGGCATGGCGCCGCTGGCGGTATGGTTTCCCTACGGGCTGTATCGCCGCGAACACCTGCGCCATCACGAGGCCGATGATCTCACCCATCCGGGCGCCGATCCGGAGAGCTATTTCATGCTCTCCGGTGACTGGCAGGCGGCCGGTCCGCTAGGGCGGGTGCTGCTGCGCTGTCGCAATACATTGGCGGGGCGTGTGCTGATCGGCCCGGCCTTTGCCATTGCGCAGACTGCGGCCGGCGCAGGGCGCAAGGTGCGCGACGGCGATCTGCGCGACCTGCCGATGTGGCTTGCGCACCTGTTGGCGTTGGGCGCGTTGCTGGCCTGGCTCGACCGCATTTGCGGCATAGCGCCGTGGCTGATGTTGGGCGGCGTGGCCTATCCGGCGCTGTCGCTGTCGGCGGTACGCTCCTTCCAGGAGCACCGTGCCCATGCCTTGCCGGCATGCCGCAGCGTGATAAACGAGGCCGCGTGGCCATGGCGCTTGCTCTTTCTCAACAACAACTATCACCTCGTCCACCATGATCTGCCCGCGGTGCCCTGGTTCGCGCTGGGGCGTATCTATCGTCGCCGCGCGGCCGACTACCAGCGGCGCAGCGGCGGTTTCGTGGTAGATGGCTACGGCGAACGGCTGGCGCGCTTCTCGCTGCGTCCGGCCGCGCCCGTGGTGCATCCGCTGTTTCACGGTCCTGTACGTGACGCGGTGCCCGTTGCAACAGGAAGCGGGCAGGCCAGCAACGATGCCCGTGCGCAACTGGCGGGGTGAACGTGGAAGACCGGCCGATGACCGAACGCAAGCACTGGGTGGCCGCGCTACCCATGTATAACCTGACACCCGCGCTGCATACGGACTGGCTGGCGCTGATCGCACGCGTGGCCGACGTGCTCGCGCGGCAACGCGACCCGCTCCAGCTGAGCATCGTCGAACCCGCCGCGACGGTGGAGGCGCTGCACGACTTCTGGCGCCGGCCGGACCTGCTGCTCTCGCAAACCTGCGGCTATCCGCTGGTGCAGGGCCTGCGGCGCCATGTGCGCATCATTGGCACGCCTCGGTTCAATGCGCCGGGCTGCGACGGCGCCAGCTATACCAGCGCCATCGTGGTGCGCGCCAATGACGGGCCCGCCACGCTCGCCGCATGCCGCGGATTGCGCGCGGCCTACAACGATGAGGGCTCGCACAGCGGCATGAACGCGCTGCGCTACGCGGTGGCGCCGCTGGCGCGGGACGGCCGCTTCTTCTCCGGCACGGTGCGCACCGGCTCGCATCTGGCATCGCTTGACGCCGTGGCCAACGGCGCGGCGGATGTCGCCGCCATCGATTGCGTCACGCTGGCGTTCGCGCGCGATCACCTGCCCGAGCGTCTTGTCGCGCTGCGTCAGATTGGCCGCACCGAGGCCGCCCCCGGACTGCCGCTGGTGTCTTCGCGCCACGCCGCCCCGGCGCATAGCGCGCGCGTTGGCGCGGCGCTGGCCCAGGTGCTTTCCGGCGAGCCGGCACTGGCGCGCCGCTTGCGCTTGCGGGGCATTGCGCGGACCGGACTGGCGCACTACGAGCCGGTGGCGCAGATGGCCCGCGTCGCGGTGGCGGCCGGCTACGCGCGGCTGGTCTGATCGCGGATCAACGCCGCCTGATGCGCGTCGCGCACGCAGGCGCGTTTGCCGGCGCGCGCCGGGCGTCAGTCGCGCGTGAACGACACCGGGAAGCTGTACTCGTATAGCGGGATACCCGCAAACGCGGCGCGTGCGCGCGCGGCAGGGTCGCGCCGTGCCTCCCATGACTTGCCCAGCAGCGCGGTGGTGCGCGCCGAGCCGTCGTAAGGCGCCCAGCCCGCTACCACGCCGCTGCCCGGCTTGCCGGTGCGTGCGAACTGCGCCCAGATTGCCCCCATGTGGTCGCGCACCTCCAGCTGGTCGGCGCTGTCTTGCACCAGAGGCCTCGCCGCGTCCAGCGTGCCGAAGATGAACGGCACCTCCGACGTATGTGCAGCCCCCAGGACGCCGCCGCGCGCCGGCGATTGCCAGTCGAATTCGTAGGCATAGACCGGCGCGCCATTCTGCGCGGCCTTGCGCTCGGCCACGGCCAGCGTCGGCAGGCGGTAGTTGTAGTCGCCGGCAATGCGGATCAGCAGTTCGCTGGGCGTAGCCTTGCCGTCGAGGTCGCGGTAGGCATCGATCAGCCGAGCGGTGCCGGCGTCGTTGAGCTTCAGGAAGCGCTGGATGCGCTGGCGGGCCTGGCCGGCGCTCAACGAGAAATTGCGCGGGTCGGCGGCGAGGAAGAACGTGGCCTCCTGCGCGGCATTGCCGATCAGGACCGGAACGTCCGCCGACAGCGGCGATGCCACCGGGTCGAACGGATCATCGACGAACACCTTGCCGTCCAGCGTGGGCCGGAACTCGCTGACGCCGCCGGCGGCGCCGGACACCTTGGCGAATGCGGCCACCAGTTGCTCCACCGGCAACTGGCGCAGGCGGCCCGCGTTGGCGGCGGTCAAGCCGAACTCACGCAGGAACGCATGCGCGGCGCGTGCCGCCGCATCCGGCCCTGCCAGCTTCCAGGCGCCGGAGCCGCTCTGCACGATGGCCCGCTGGATGTAGCCGCGCGCGGCGGGCAGCCCCAGCAGCGCCGTGACCTTGGCCGCGCCGCCCGACTGGCCGAACACCGTGAGGTTGGCCGGGTCGCCGCCAAACGACTCGGCATTGGCCTTGATCCACTTCAGCGCGGCAAGCTGGTCGAGCGTGCCGAGGTTTCCCGATTCGGCGGACAACTGTTCGGGATGCTCGCCGGTGAACAGCCCGCCCAACACGTTGAGGCGATGGTTGACGGACACCACCACCACGTCCTGCGATGTCGCCAGATGGCTGCCATCGAAGCCCGCCGACGTGCCGGCTCCGATGGCGAATGCCCCGCCGTGCAGCCACACCAGCACGGGGCGGCGCTGATTGTCACGCAGCGCGGGCGTGAACACCGACAACGACAGGCAGTCCTCGCTCGCCGGAATGCCCGACCAGTACCAGGCGAACTCGACCGGGCTGCCGACTTGCGGCTGCGGCGCGGAAGCACCGCCTTCCAGGGCATCGCGAACGCCTGCCCACGGTTGCCGCGCGACGGGCGGGCGGAAGCGGTTGTCGCCAGCTGTTGTCGCCGCATAGGGCACGCCCTTGAAGACGAACGCGCCGCGCGCACGCGTGCCGCGCAGGCGGCCCGATGTGGTATCGACGACCGGCTCGGCGGTGCCCGATACCGTGGCGCATGCCGACAGCGCGCCCAATGCGGCAAGGCTGGCCCCGGCGCGCGCGGTGCTGAGAAGGAAGATGCGCCGGGAGGTGCGTCGGGAAGTGCGAGAAGCGGTACGAGAAGCGTTGGGAGAGAAGGGCGGGACGGCGAGAGTCAAGGTGGATTCCAGTGAGCGCCATGGCGGGCAGGCCGGCTTGCGCGGACCCGGCACGGCAATAGGCGACGATCCTAGCCGCGCCGCAATGCCTTGCATACGAAGGTTCGCTCATATGGGTATTTGCCGACGTGCGAAGGCCCGGCCGGGGCGCGACATAGTCTCGCGCGCGCGTTGGCGCAAGGATGGATTGCGTCTATCCATAGCCATTGACACAACATAAGCAAGCGCGAAATCCTTCGTTCCGATGTGCCGCCGCGGCCGACTATGCTGCGCGCTGGCTTTCAGCGAAGTCCGGCGCTTGCTCCCTGCCTTCAGGCAGGGGAGATGTATCTATCCAGGGGAAGTTCCCGATGGTCGTCGTTTGTCGAGTGCGCTGCGGCACCCCGCCGCGAGGGCTGAATCCAGATATTCCCACTCCATGAACAACGGCATGCCTGCAGACAACCAGAATTCACATCAGGCGAGCGTGCGGCTCGCTGTCGACGTTGGCGGCACCTTTACCGATACCGTCCTGCTGGCCGGCACGCGCCGCTACACCAGCAAAGTCCTGACAACGCCGGCCGCGCCCGAGAACGGCGTGATCCACGGCGTACAGGACCTCCTGGCCAGCGCCGGGCTCTCGCTGGCTCAAGTCGACCTCTTTATCCTCGGCACCACCCTTGCCACCAATGCGCTGATCGAACGCAAGGGCGCGCGTACCGCGCTGATCACCACGGCGGGATTCCGTGATCTGGTCGAGATCGGCTGGGAGGATCGTTTCGCGCAGTACGACATCTTCCTCGACAAGCCAGCACCGCTGGTGCCGCGCTACCTGCGCTTTGGCGTACCGGAGCGCGTCGACGGCCGCGGCAACACGCTGCTGTCCCTCGACGAGGAGGCCGTGGCCGCGCTGGTGCCGCAGTTCGAGGCGCAGGGCGTGGAAAGCGTGGCCGTCACCTTCCTGCACAGCTATGTGAATCCCGCGCACGAGCAGCGAGTGCGCGCCATCCTGGGCGAGCTGGCACCGCATCTGTGGGTCTCGCTGTCTTCCGACGTGTGCCCGGAGATCCGGGAGTACGAACGTTTGTCCACCACCAGCGCCAATGCCTATGTCCAGCCGCTGGTGGCGGGCTATCTCGGACGCCTGCGCGAGCGCGTGGCCGCGTTGGGCCTGCGCAGTCCGCTCTTCCTGATGACATCGGGCGGCGCCATTACCAATATCGAAGCGGGCATCGCGCAGCCGGTGCGGCTGGTCGAATCCGGTCCCGCCGGGGGCGCCATCCTGTCGCGCCGGGTGGCGGAGCAGGGTGGCATCGGGCGCGCGCTGTCCTTCGACATGGGTGGCACGACCGCCAAGATCTGCTTTATCGACGACTACCAGCCGCAGATCTCGCGTAGTTTTGAATTCGGCCGCATGCACCGGCACCTCAAGGGATCGGGCTTGCCGATCCGCATCCCGGTGATCGAGATGGTGGAGATCGGCGCGGGTGGCGGATCGATCGCCCGCATCGACGCGCTGGGCCGCGTGCAGGTCGGCCCGGATAGTGCCGGTTCCGAGCCCGGCCCGGCCAGCTATGGCTTGGGTGGCAGCGCCGCCACGGTGACCGACGCCAACTGCGTGCTGGGCCTGCTGGATCCGCAGCGCTTTGCCGTGGGCAAGGTGGCGCTGCAGCCGGAGCTCGCGCGTGTTGCGCTTGGCACCGATATCGCGCATGGACTGGGTACGACACCGGAGTTCGCCGCGCTGGCGGTGACCGAGATCGTGACGGAGAACATGGCGAACGCTGCCCGCGTCCATGCCACCGAGCTCGGCAAGACGGTGGAGGACTACACCCTGATCGCGTTTGGCGGCGCCGCGCCGTTGCATGCGGCGGCACTGGCCAGGCGGCTCGGCATCCACCGCGTGATCGTTCCCCAATCCGCCGGGGTGGGGTCGGCGCTGGGTTTCCTGTGGGCACCGATTGCTTATCAGGCGGTGCGCAGCTTTTATCAACGCCTTGACGCCTTCGACGCAGCGGCAGTCAATGCCGTGCTCGGGCAGTTGGCGGCCAGCGCGCGGGATATCGTCAGCCAGGCCGCACCCGGCCAGGCATTGGGCGAACAGCGCCTGGCGTACATGCGCTATGCAGGCCAGGGGCACGAAATTCCCGTGCCCCTGCATGCACAGGTTCTGCGCGCGGCAGATGCGGCGGCGCTGGGCGAGAGCTTCGAGCGTGCCTATGCCGCCCTGTACGGCCGCACCTTGCCCGGCAACCCGGTCGAGATCATCAGCTGGTCGATCAATGTGAGTACCGCGCAGCCGGCGATTGCACGCGCGGGGCAGAGCGTGGCGGCGGGCGCCGCGGCGGTGGCCAGCGGTGGCCAGCGGATCCTGTTCGACGGCGAGCACGGTGCGGGGCGCGAAGTACCGGTGTACGAACGTGCCGCGTTGTCCGGCGGCTCGCCGATACACGGCCCCGCGCTGGTGGTGGAGGACGAAACCACGACCGTGGTGCCGGCTGGCTTTGCCTTCTCGCTGGATCCGGATGGCCATCTGGTGCTCGCGGCGTCGATACCTGTCCCGGCCCAAGCGGGCCTTACCGATCTTGTGGAGGTGGCGCAATGAGCCCGGCCAATCCCGTAGTCACCCATGCCGCGCTGCGCTGCACCATCCACGCCCAGTTGATGTGGAACCGGCTGCTGTCGGTCGTGGAGGAGCAGGCGCAGACCCTGATCCGCACGGCCTTTGGCACCTCCACGCGCGAAGCCGGGGATCTATCCGCCGGGGTGTTCCTGCCCGATGGCCGCATGATCGCGCAGGCGGTTACCGGTACGCCGGGGCACGTCAACTCGATGGCCGAATCGGTCAAGCACTTCCTGTTTGCATTTCCCGCCGCAACCATGGCCGAGGGCGATGTCTACCTTACCAACGATCCATGGAAGGGCACCGGCCACCTGTTCGACATGACCATGGTCACGCCGGTGGTGCGCGCGGGCCAGGTGGTGGCGCTGTTCGCCTCGACCCTGCACGTGGTCGATATCGGCGGCATCGGTGCGGGTCCGGATGGCACCCAGGTCTATCACGAAGGCCTGTTCCTGCCGATCCTGAAGCTGTTCGACGCAGGCCAGCCCAATGAAGCCGTGTTCGACATCGTGCGCGCCAACGTGCGCGAGCCGGTGCAGGTGATCGGCGACCTGCATGCGCTGGTTGCCTGCAACGAGATCGGCGGGCGCCGCTTGCGGACGATGATGGATGAGTTCGGACTCGGCGACCTGCATGCGGTGGGCGAGTACATCATCCGCCAGGCCGGCCAGGCCATGACCGCCGCGATCGCCGCGTGGCCCCACGGCACCTGGCACAACGGCATGACCATCGACGGCTATGAAACGCCGATCACCCTGCAGGCCAGCCTGACCATTTCGCCGGACGGCATCGACGTGGACTTCACCGGCTCGTCGCCGGTGGTGGCGCGCGGCATCAATGTGCCCAAGGCCTATACCGACGCCTATACCTCGTTCGGCATCCGTTGCCTGATCGGCGCTGATATTCCCAACAACGCCGGCTCGCTGGCTCCCGTGCGCGTGCATGCGCCCGAGGGTTCGATCCTGAATGCGCCGTTTCCTTGCGCCGTGACCGCGCGCCACATCATCGGCCAGATGCTGCCGGACGTTGTGTTTGGCTGCCTGCGCCAGGCGCGCGCTGGCGTGGTGCCGGCCGAAGGTTCGTCGAGTCTGTGGAATATCCAGCTCTCGGGCGGCCAGCCGCTGGCCGGCGCTGGCGCAGGCGAGCTGCTGCAAGGCCGGCGCTTCGCCATCACCAGTTTCTCCACTGGCGGCACCGGCGCGCGTCCAGGCAAGGACGGGCTGTCCACCACGTCTTTCCCCAGCGGGGTGCGCAATGTGTCGGTGGAAATCCTGGAAACGGTGAGCCCGCTGGTGTTCTGGCGCAAAGAGTACCGTCCGGATTCGGGAGGCGCCGGGCAGCAGCGCGGCGGCCTGGGGCAGGTCATCGAGGTGGCCAACGCCGAAGGTGCGCCCATGGTGCTGGCTGCCGCGTGGGATCGCCTGCTGTTTCCGGCGCGGGGCGCCGATGGCGGCCTGGCCGGCGCGCCCGGCCGGGTCTCGCTTGCCTCTGGCCAGGCCCTGAGGGGAAAGGGCCGGCAACTGGTGCCGGGTGGCGAGCGACTGGTGGTGGAAACGCCAGGCGGCGGTGGCATCGGCAACCCCGCGGCGCGCGATTCGGAGAAACTGGCGGCGGATCTGCGCAACGGCCTGGTCAGCGCCGCGCAGGCGAGCGCCAGCTATGGCCTGGATGCCGCGCCGGGCAATGCCGCATTGGCATGAAGGATTTGCCTCACCTCCCTACGCCGGCTCGCGGCGCTGCCGCCGGCCCGGCGGTGCCCGGCACCGCCATCCATCCGCATTTTCATCAGGATCTCCCACTCATGTCTTCAAAGCCTTCGTTGCCCAAACTGCATGAACGCTTGCTGTCCGGTGTGTTGTCGGCAGTGCTGGTTGTCTCGCTAGGCATTGCCGCGCTGCCGATACCGGTCGCGCACGCCGCGCCCGCGCCAGCTCACGGTGGCACGCTCAACCTCTTGCTCAACTACGAGCCGCCCACGCTGGTGTCGCTTGCCAATGTGGCCACGCCCGCACTCAGCGTCAGTGCCAAGGTGACGGAAGGCCTGCTGGAATACAACTACGACCTGACCCCGCGCCCGCAACTGGCCACCTCGTGGAGCATCAGCCCGGACGGCAAGCAGTACACCTTCCATCTGCGCAAGGGCGTCAAGTGGCACGACGGCAAGGACTTCAGCTCGGCCGATGTCGCGTTCTCGATCCTGCTGCTCAAGAAGGTCCACCCGCGCGGCAGCAGCACCTTCGCCAACGTGACGGAGGTGAAGACCCCCGATCCCTACACCGCGATCATCGTGCTGTCCAGGCCCGCGCCTTACCTGATCAAGGCGCTGGTGGCCACCGAATCACCGATCGTGCCCAAGCACATCTACGAGAACACGGACGCCATCGGCAATCCCAACAACAATGCCCCGATCGGCACCGGCCCCTTCCGTTTCAAGGAATGGGTGCGCGGCAGCCACATCGTCTATGAGCGCAATCCGGACTATTGGGACAAGCCCAAGCCCTACGTGGACCGCGTCGTGGTGAAGTTCATCCCCGATCCGGCCGCGCGCGCCATTGCCTTCGAGACCGGCGCGGTGGACCTGGGCTACCGCACACCGGTACCGCTGTCCGATCTGGCGCGGCTGAAGAAGGTGCCCAAGCTGATGTTCGAGACGAAGGGCAACAGCTACTCCTTCAATGTGACGCGACTGGAGTTCAATCTCGACAATCCGTACTTCAAGAACCTGAAAGTGCGCCAGGCGGTGGCACAGGCCGTCAATCGAGATGTGGTGCTGAACACGGTCTACTACGGCTACGGCACCCGAACCGCATCGCCGATCGCTCCCGGCCTAAGCGCGTTCCACGACAATACGCCCACGCCTTACCCATTCGACACGAAAGCGGCCGACAAGCTGCTGGATGAGGCCGGCTATCCACGCAAAGGCGGCGCTCCGCGCTTTCGCGTCACGCTGGATTACAACCCCATCAGCGAGGACAGCAAGCGCCTGGCCGACTACCTGCGCTCGGCGCTGGGCAAGGTCGGCATCGACGTGACCATCCGCTCGCAAGACCTGCCGGCCTTCGTCAAGCGCATCTATACCGAGCGCGACTACGATTTCACTGTGAATGGCGCGAGCAACCTGTTCGATCCCACCGTCGGCGTGCAGCGTTTGTATTGGTCCAAGAACTTCAAGAAGGGTGTGCCGTTCTCCAACGCAACCCACTACAGCAATCCAGAGGTGGACCGGTTGCTGGAGGACGCCACTTCCGAGATCGACCCCGCCAGGCGGGTGGCGCAGTTCAAGCAGTTCCAGCAGATCGTCGGCAAGGAGGTGCCCGATCTGAACCTCGTGTCGCCGCAGTTCATCACCATCGCCAACACGCGGGTACATGACCATTCGCTGACTGCCGACGGGGTCGAGTCCAACCTCGCCAACGTCTACCTGGACAAATAGTCCGGCCGACCGGGCGCCACACCATGCCAACCTTGCTACGAATCGGATCGGCCCTGCGGCGCACGCTATGGCGCGCGCTGCCCACCGCCCTGGGCGTGATCGTCTTCAACTTCCTGCTGCTGCAGCTGGTGCCCGGCGATGCCGCCGACGTGCTGGCGGGCGAGTCCGGCTCGGCTACCGAGCAGACCATGGCGTTGATACGGGCCCGCTTTGGCCTGGACCAGCCGGTGCTGCACCAGTTGCTGGCCTACCTGGGCCACCTGGCACGCTTCGACCTGGGTTTCTCGCCACGCTACAACATGCCGGTGGCGGACCTGATCCTGGCGCGCCTGCCCAATACGCTGCTGCTGACGGGCGCCGCGCTGTGCATCGCGCTGGCGCTCGGCGTGGCTTGCGGCGCTGCCATGGCCGCGCGCGTGGGCACCTGGGTGGATCGCGCACTCTCGCTCGCGGTGCTGCTGCTGTACTCGGTGCCAGGCTTCTGGATCGGGTTGATGGCAATCGTGCTGTTCTCGGTCCATCTGGGCTGGCTGCCCAGCGAAGGCACCGGCACCATCGGCGCGGAGCTGGGCGGGTGGGCGCGGCTTGGCGACGTGGCCAGCCACCTGGTGCTGCCGGCACTGGCAATGTCGACGTTCTTCATCGCCATCTACGCGCGCCTGACGCGCGCCGCCATGCTCGAGGTACAGCGCCAGGACTTCGTGCGCACCGCTGCTGCCAAAGGGCTGCATCCGCTGCGGGTATCCGTGCGCCACGTGCTGCGCAATGCGCTGATGCCGATCACGACGGTGGCCGGCATGCACTTTGGCGCCTTGTTGGGCGGCACGGTGGTGATCGAGACGGTATTCAGCTGGCCCGGGCTGGGCCGTTTGGCGCTGGAGGCGGTGATGGCGCGGGATTTCAGCGTGCTGCTCGGCGTGCTGTTGCTGTCGTCCTTCTTGGTGGTGCTTGCCAATGTGCTGGTCGACCTCTTGCAAGCATGGCTGGACCCGCGCATCAAGAATGCCTGACGCACCAAGCACGGCATGGCGGGATCGCCGATCAACCGAATCGCGGAGCGCCATACAAGGCGCGTATTGATATGAGTTCCATGTCTTCCTCCGGGCCGGCCGGCGCGGCTGGCACCGCAAACACCACCTCCGTGGACGTATCGCAGGCGGGCACTGCGCGCATGCGCGCGCTGCGCATTTTCCTGCGCAACCCGGCCGCGCTGGGCGGCGTACTGGTGCTGCTGACGATGGTGTCAATGGCCGCGCTCGCCGGCGTGCTGTTTCCCGGCGATCCGCTTGACATGGTGGGCCAGCCCTTCCTGTGGCCCGGCGCAGATCCCGCCTTCCCGTTCGGCACCGACTCGCTCGGCCGCGATGTGCTGGCCGGCATCGTGCACGGGGCGCGCGTGTCGCTGCTGGTGGGGCTGGCGGCGGCGTCGCTGAGCCTGTTGATTGGTATGCTGGTGGGCGCCGTGGCAGGCTACTTCGGGCACGCGGCCGACGCCGTGCTGAGCCGGCTGATCGAGCTGGTGCAGACGGTGCCGAGCTTCTTGCTGGTGATCGTGATCGTGGCCATCGGCAGTCCGTCTGTCACCACCATTGCGCTGGCGATCGGGCTGGCCTCCTGGCCCACGGTGGCGCGCCTGGTGCGCGCCGAGTTCCGTACCCTGCGGGAGGCGGATTTCGTGCTGGCTGCACGCAGCGTGGGCTACCGCAGCAGCCGCATCATCGTTGCCGAGATCCTGCCCAATGCGCTGCCACCGGTGATCGTCACCACCTCGGTCATGGTGGCCAGCGCCATCCTGATCGAATCGGCACTCTCATTCCTGGGCATGGGAGATCCCAATGTCGTGAGCTGGGGCAGCATGATTGGCGCCGGCCGCGAGGTGCTGCGCAGCGCCTGGTACCTGAGCGCGCTGCCGGGGACCGCCATCATCCTGACCGTGCTGGCGCTGAACCTGGTGGGCGATGCACTCAACGATGCGCTCAACCCTCGCCTGCGGTATGACTGAGATATGACTGTGACCGATGCCAGAAAGGCCGGCCGTGGCCTTGCCGCCGTGCATGCGGGCGCACTAGGGGAGAGCGCATGAGCGCACTGTTGGAAGTCGAGAAACTGGAGATCCGCTTCGGTACCCAGCCCGTGGTGCATGACCTGAGCTTTGCCATCGAAGCCGGGCAGACCCTCGCGCTGGTGGGCGAATCGGGCTGCGGCAAATCGGCCACCGCGCTGGCACTGATGCAGCTGTTGCCAGCTCCTGGGAGAATCAGCGGGGGGAGCATCCGCTTTGCCGGGCAGTCTTTGCTGGGCTTGCCGCCACCGGCGCTGCGCGACCTGCGGGGGCGCGCCATGTCGATGATTTTCCAGGAACCGATGAGTTCGCTCAATCCGGTGATGCCGGTGGGCCACCAGATTGCCGAAGTGCTGCGCCGGCATCAGGGCTTGTCGCGCCGCGCGGCGCGCGCGCAGGCCATCGAGCTGCTGGACCTGGTGCGTATTCCCGCCCCGGCGCAGCGCGTGGATACCCATGCGCACAATCTGTCGGGCGGCCAGCGCCAGCGCGTGATGATCGCCATGGCGATCGCCTGCAAGCCGCAGCTGCTGATTGCCGACGAGCCCACCACCGCGCTCGATGTGACCATCCAGGCCGAGGTACTGGCCCTGCTGGATACGCTGCGGCGCGAATTGTCGATGGCGTTGCTGCTGATCACCCATGATCTCGGCCTGGTGGAGCAATGGGCCGACCGCGTAGTGGTGATGTACGCCGGTCGAAAGATGGAAGAGGCGCAGGCGGGCGAGCTATTCGCAGCCCCGGCCCACCCATACACGCGCGGCCTGCTCGACGCCTCGCTGCGGCTGGATCAGGGCAGGTTCTATCGCGACACCCGGCTTGCCGAGATTCCCGGCGGCGTGGAGTCCGCGCGGCAGGCTGCTGGCTGCCCCTTCGCGCCGCGCTGCGCGCAGGCGCAGGCGCAGTGCCTGGTACGGCCGCCAAGGCCAGAACCGCTGCGCTCAGCGGTATACGAACAGTCCCGCGTTGCGCCGCCGGGCGCAACGCTGCACCACGTGGCCTGCGGGCCCGCTCACCGCGGTGCCGCGCCAGGCTATTATCAGAGCGAGAAACAGGATTCTCATGCCGCTGTTGTCAGTCATTGATCTGCATACCCGCTACGCCACCCGCGCGGGCGTTACCCATGCGGTAAGGGGTGTGTCCTTTGACATTGCCGCAGGCGAAACCGTGGGGCTGGTAGGCGAGTCCGGCTGCGGAAAATCGACCCTCGGAAAGACGCTGCTGCAACTGGTGCCCGCCACTTCCGGACGCGTGCTGCTCGACGGTGTGGACCTGGGCGCCTTGAAACCGGGGCCGCTACGCGCATTGCGTCCCCGCGTCCAGATGATCTTCCAGGACGCTTACGCGTCCCTCAACCCGCGCCGCAGCGTGCGCGACACGCTGGAGACGATACTGCGTGTGCATGGCGTGTCCAACGCGAGGGAGCGCTTGCGGCAGGTGGCGCTGATGATCGGCCGGGTGGGCCTGCCGCTGTCGGCGCTGGGGCGCTATCCTCACGAGTTTTCCGGCGGCCAGCGCCAGCGCATCGGTATCGCGCGCGCCTTGCTGCTGCAGCCCGACCTGGTGGTCTGCGACGAGCCGGTGTCGGCGCTCGATGTGTCGATCCAGGCCCAGATCCTGAACCTGCTGGTTGACTTGAAGCGCGAGTTCGGCCTGGCCTACCTGTTCATTTCGCACGATCTCGCCGTGGTGCGCTATCTGGCTGACCGCGTCATGGTGATGCAGGCGGGGCAGATCGTCGAAAACGCGCCGCAGGAGCAGCTCTGGAATTCTCCGGTGCATCCCTACACGCGCGCACTGATTGCGGCCGAGCCCGCGCCTGCACGCCGGGCGCGCGCGGCCTAGCTAAGCCGGGCGGGGTTCCGGGCCCTACCTGGAGTCGCGCATATCCATATCCGAAACCCTTTCTTGTGATCGTCTGGGCGATCCAGCAAGATCCCCGCTTCCCCTTCACTTGCCTCGGTGCGTAGCCCGCATGAATTCCGTTTTCCGCTTCCCGTTCTTTCCCCAAATCGCAGCCGCCGCCTTGCTTTGCCTGGCGGTGGGCGCCGCCCATGGCGATGCCACGCTCGACAAGATCAAGCAGCGCGGCAGGATCAGCGTCGGCATCGACGGCGCCAGCCCGCCGTTTGGCTTCATGGACACGGCTACCGGCAAGGTTGGCGGCTACCAGACCGACCTGGCGAGCGATATCGCCAAGCGCCTGGGGGTGCAACTGGAGACCGTATCCGTTACCGCCAACACGCGCGTCCAGTTTCTCAATACCGGCAAGGTTGACTTGTTGATCGCCAATATCCAGTGGACACAGGAGCGCAGCGAAATCCTCTCTTTCGCGCCGACGCCTTATGACCTCATCGGTGGCGCCGCCATGGTGGCCAGATCGAGCGGCATCCATCGCTGGGAGGATTTGCGCGGCAAGATCGCGTGCGTATCGCAAGGCAGCAATTTCGCCAGGCCGCTGCAGGAAACCTACGGTGCCATCGTCAAGGGGCTGCGTGGCATTCCCGAATCGTTGCTGGCCCTGAAGGGAGGCTCCTGCGCTGCCTCAGTGCATATCCAGCCGGCGCTCTACCAGACGCTGCATGGCCAGGGCGCTGCCGAATGGAAGGACTATGAGCTTGCCACGCAGGACCAGCTGATCCCGTCACCCACTGTGGTCTGGATGCGGCGCGGCGAGACCGATGCGCAGGCGTTCGTCGACCAGGCCATCCGCGACTGGCACCGCTCCGGCCTGCTGCTGCGGACCGCGCGCAAGTATGGCGTGCCGGATGCCTACATCAAGACCCGTAACCAGAAGGCACAGCAGGGCGAATTCGACCATGCGCCCTTCGAGCAATCCAGGAAGTGACATTGCAGATGCTGAAAACCTTGCGTTCCCACTCCCATTCCCGTTTCCCTTTCTGTTTCCGTCTCCCCTCGCGTGGCGTGCGTGCCGCGCTGCTGGCCGGCCTTGCCCTGGTGGCCACTGCCGCGCATGCCGATGCCACGCTCGACAAGATCAGGCAGCGCGGCAAGCTCGTGGTCGGCGTGATCCTGTCCGGCCCGCCCTTCGGCACCATCGACCCGGCCACGCAAAAGCACATTGGCTATAACGTGGAGTTGTCCGAAGGCGTGGCCAGGGGCCTTGGCGTAACACTGGAGACCATCCAGGTGCAGCCTTCGAACCGCGTGCAGTTCCTCCAGCAGGGCAAGGTCGACATCCTGATCGCCAACATGCAATGGACGCAGGAGCGCAGCGAGATCCTGTCCTTCGTGCCCACGCCCTTTGAGGAGGTCGGTGGCGCGGCCATCGCCAGGAAGGGGAGTGGCATCGCCAGGTGGGAAGACACAAAAGGCAAGCCGGTCTGCGTTTCGCAGGGCAGCAACTTCACCAAGCCGCTGGCCGAGCAGTATGGCGCGCAGATCAAGGCTTTCCGCGGCCAGCCGGAGTCGCTGCTGGCGCTCAGGGGCGGCAATTGCGTGGCGGCGGTGCATGTGAGTCCGACGCTGCGCGACCTGGTGGAGAACAACGCCGACTGGAAGGACTACGAGATCGTTTCGCCACGCGACCTGATCCCATCGCCATCGGTGATCTGGGTGCGTAAGGGCGAGACCGATACCCAGGCCGCCGTTGACCGCATCGTGCAGGACTGGCATCGCACCGGCTGGCTGATTGCCGTAGAAAAAAAGAACGGCATGACGCCCACGCCGCTGCTGCGCCAGCTGCACGAGAAGTTTCGCAAGACTCCCGCCTGAGGCGACGCGCACATGGCAGAGAATCGCTACAGCGCAGAAAGCCTGCGCACCCAGGCCGAGACCATCCTGACTCTCGGTGCCGGTCTCTGCGCAGGCTCGGCAATGCCGAGTTCCTGGCCATTTCAGTGCAGCGCGCCCGCGCCTTCTCGGATGTCCTGCTCCACAGCTAGCGTAGTCGCCACTATTACCCGGACGCCGGCAATCAGCGTATCGAGCGCAAGGCTGGGAGCGCCTGGATGGCGCGCCGCCATTTCAGGCAAATAGGGTACGTGTATGAAGCCGCCGCGCAGGCCGGGCCGGCACTCGGCAATGTAGTGCGATAGCCCATAGAAAATCGCGTTGCAGTTGTACGTGCCGGCGGTTTGCGACACCGAGGCGGGCACGCCATGTTGACGGAGTGCGCTGACAATGGCCTTGATCGGCAGGGTGGAGAAATAGGCCGCTGGCCCGTCGCTGACCACCGGTTCGTCGACAGGCTGGCGCCCTTCATTGTCGGGGATCCGTGCATCGACCACATTGATCGCGACGCGCTCTATCGAGATATCGCTGCGGCCGCCGGCCTGTCCGAGGCAAATGACCACGGTCGGATCAAGCTCCTCGATGGCGCGCTGCAGGACCTGGTTCACCTTGCCGATCACGCACGGCAGTTGACGGGCGACGACGCTCGCCCCATCGATGGACTCGCCGTCGAGCGCACGCGCCGCTTCCCATGACGGATTGATTGTTTCGCCATCGAAGGGCTCGATGCCGGTGAGCAAGATCTTGGTCATTGCAGGCTCCAAACCTGGTTAGCTGGTAGATCCGCAAGCATAGATCTGCTGGTATGAATTCTTGAAATGGATAATCAATATCCGTAGTATTGGAGTCATGAATTTAGCTTCCATCGACCTGAACCTGCTGGTGGCCTTCGAGGCAGTGTTCGAGACGGGTAATGTCACGCTAGCCGCGCAGCGTTTGCACAGAGCCCAGCCGTCGGTCAGCAACGCGCTGAGCCGCCTGCGCACGCTGTTTCAAGACGAACTGTTCATGCGGACCGCGGCCGGCATGGTGCCTACCGAACGGGCCATGGCCCTGATGCCGTCCATCGGCCAGGCACTGACGCAGATCCGCGAGGTGCTGGACCAGGGCGCCGGCTTCGATCCCGCGACGGCCAGGGGCAAGCGCTTCACCATCGCCGCCAGCGACTATGCCGATATTGTAGTCGTGCCACATATATTGGCGCGGCTGCGTCGCCTGGCGCCGCACACCGACCTGCGCGTCGCCAAGCTTGATCGCGCTGCCATCTACAAGCAACTGGATGAAGGCGTGCTGGACATGGCCATCGGCGGCCACCTGGCGCCGCCAAAACGCATGCTTGTCACCCATCTGTATGAGGAGCAATTCGTTTGCATCGCTGACCGCCGCCATCCGCGCCTGCGCCGGCACGCGCTGGATCTGCAGACCTTCATCGAGTTGCCGCATGCGCTGTTCGTGCCGAGCGATGACGGTTCCACCCGCGGCGTGATCGATGAGAACCTGGCCAGGCTGGGAGTCAGGCGACGCGTGGCGGCGACCTTCGCCCACATTATTGCGTTGCCCTATGCCGTGCAGAACACCGACCTCGTCGCAACGCTCGCGCGGCGAGCAGCGTTGCCATTGGCAGGCCGGCAGATCGCGCTGCATGCGCTGCCGCCGGAACTGGGCGAAAACGCGTTCAGCATAGACATGGTCTGCAGCCGCCGCGTGCTGGGTAATGCCGCGCTTGAGTGGCTACGCCGCATCGTCGGCGAAGCGGTGGGCGATATGGAGAGGAAGGACGCGGTCTAGCTTCCGCGCATGCAGCGGTGAGCCAGGCTCGCATTCGTCCCGGCCTAGCCTTGGGGATTGTGCATTGTGGCCATTTCGGCTCTTGTTCTGGCGGCGCGCCTGCAGGCCGTCGATGCCGGTTTTGTGCGGCGCATCCAGTCGCTGGTCGGTGGCATCGAAGTTGATCTTGATGCCACCCTTTCGGCAGACGATGAATGAGCGCGAGTCAGCCTGCGCCTTTGGTCATCAACGGTTGGACCGTTTTTGCCCATCCCCTGTTTCTTGCTCAGCTTGAGGGGCTGACCCAACAAGTCGAAGCGCTCAAGCAAAGAGACCCAACCGGGTACGTGAAGAAGAACGCCAGCAAGCGGCTGGCGGCGATCACCAGGTTGGCGTTCGAGGTGATCGCGCAGGAGCCGGCACGGCCGGAATACCGGCAGGGCGGCACTCTCGGCGACGATCACAAACATTGGTTCCGGGCCAAGTTCTTTCAACAGTACCGGCTGTTCTTTCGCTACCACGCGCAAAGCAAGGTAATCGTATTTGCCTGGGTTAGCGACGAAGACACCAAGCGCGCCTGCGAGAGCAGCGACGACGCCTACCGCGTATTCCGCAAGATGCAGGAGAGTGGCCACCCTCCGGACGACTGGAATCAGCGACTGGCCGAGGCGCGCGCAGAAGGTCTGCGCTTGCAGCGGATGGCTGCGGGAGCAGCGCAGGTGCAGCCTTGAATCGCCGGAAGGCTTGGCTTGTGAGGCGGGCTCAGCGCGAATCGATGGGGCCGCTCGGCGCTGGTGGTATGTCGTTGCGGGCCGCGGCCAAGGTTGCCGGCGGCGGTGCGCCGGTGATCTTGGGTACGCACTCCGTGTGGAACCAGGCGGCGGTGACGGGCTCGCCGGCCAGCATGCGCTTGATTGGCGGCACGACTTGCTCGCCGATCAGCATGCCGAGCAGCCCGATCAGCGCGACCACGGGCGGGGCGGGCGAGCGGACCTGCAGCAAGGCGTAGATGATGCCGACGAGGATGCCGGCGCCAAGCGAAACGATATAGAGCTTCATCGCATTTCCAGTGTTCTGTGTTCAGTGTTCAGTGTTCAGCGTGGGTTGCCGAGCTCGCGGCATGGCCAGCCTCATGCCGTTTGCCCGGCCGCGCGGCGGCAGAGGTCTTCCCACGCCACCAGTACAAAGCCGCCGACCAGGCCGATATGCTCGAAAAAGGCGTTGGCCATCATGAACTGCTCGGCTGGCGGCGCCGCCCAGAAGCGGTTGGCCAGCAGGGTCGCCAGCAGCGTGAAGACCGCCAGCGCCAGCGCGCCGAGCCAGCGGTAGACGCCACACAGGATCATCAGCGACGCGCCCAGCTCCAGCGCGATCACCGCGGCGGCCAGCGGCGCCGCCGGCGCGAGGCCGAAGTGCTGCATCTCGCCGATGGCGCCGGCGAAGTCCATGGCCTTGACCAGGCCACCTTGCAGGTAGGCGGCGCACAGCGCCAGCAGTGCAAGCCAGCGCAGCCAGGACGGGAGCGGGACGGCGCCCGCCGCGCAAGGGTGGGTGGAGGCAGAAGGGCGCATCTTGGAGTCTCCCTGGCAGGATGCGTGGATCGGACGCGCGTCTCAGAAGGCCCAGCAGGAACAGCCGAGCGCGCCCCAGAATGTGCTTTCGTCCGACGCAGGCACGCCGGCCGTCCACGCGTTCGCATGGCCGTGGCCGTGCACGCCGCAGGCACTGGCGCAGGCGCACGCGGTGTTGAGCGCGAGCGCTTTGGCCTGCGGCCGTGGCTGGTAGCCGCCAGCGTGGCGCACCGGCGACCAGTCCGGCATGGCGGGCGGCAGCGCCGGCGCGAGCTTGTCAAAATCGCCGTCGCCATACACCACCTTGCCGCCCAGCACGGTCATCACCGAGGTGATGTCCTGGATATCGTCTCCGGGCACGCTGAAGTAGTCGGCGGAGAGCACCGCCAGGTCGGCCAGCTGGCCGGCCTTGATCTGGCCCTTCTTGCCTTCCTCGGAGGAGAACCAGGTGTTGGCTTCGGTCCACAGCCGCAGCGCCGTGTCGCGGTCGAGCAGGTTGGCTTGCGGATACATCGACAGCCCGCCCACCGTCTTGCCGGTCGTCAGCCAGTACAGCGACACCCACGGGTTGTATGAGGCCACGCGCGTGGCGTCGGTGCCGGCGCCGACCTTGACGCCGCGCTCGAGCATGCGCTTGATCGGTGGCGTGGCCTCGGCCGCGCGCGCGCCGTAGCGCTCGACGAAATACTCGCCTTGGTAGGCCATGCGGTGTTGCACGGCGATGCCACCGCCCAGCGCCGCGATGCGGTCGATGTTGCGGTCCGTGATGGTCTCGGCGTGGTCGAAGAACCAGTGCAGGCCGTCGAAGGGCACGTCCTTCGCCACCTTCTCGTAGACATCCAGCGCGCGCGAGATGGTCTCGTTGTAGGTGGCGTGCAGGCGCCAGGGCCAGCGGTTCTCCGCCAGCAGGCGGATCACCGGCTCCAGGTCGCCTTCCATCGACGGCGGCATGTCGGGCCGCTCGACGCGGAAGTCCTCGAAGTCGGCGGCGCTGTAGACCAGCATCTCGCCGGCGCCGTTGTGGCGATACAGGTCGTCGCCCTGGCCAGGCTTGATCTGCTTGGACCAGCCGCTGAAATCGCTGAGCTCGTCCTTGGGCTTTTGCGTGAACAGGTTATAGGCCAGGCGCACCGTGAGCTGCCCGTCCTTGTGCAGTTCCTCGATGATGTGGTAGTCCTCGGGGTAGTTCTGGTAGCCGCCGCCAGCGTCGATGACGCCGGTCACGCCAAGACGGTTCACCTCGCGCATGAAATGGCGCGTGGAGTTCTTCTGGTATTCGGGCGGCAGCTTCGGGCCCTTGGCCAGCGTTGCATAGAGAATGGTCGCATTCGGCTTGGCCAGCAGCAGCCCGGTGGGATTGCCGGCCTTGTCGTGCACGATCTCGCCGCCCGGCGGGTTCGGCGTGTCCTTGGTATAGCCCACGGCGCGCAGGGCGGCGCCGTTGAGGATGGCTCGGTCGTACAGGTGCAGGATGAACACAGGCGTATCCGGCGCCGCCGCATTCAGCTCCTCGATGGTGGGCAGGCGTTTTTCGGCGAACTGATGCTCGGTGAAGCCGCCGACCACGCGCACCCACTGCGGGGCGGGCGTGCGCGCCACCTGGTCCTTGAGCATGCGCATGGCATCGGCTAGCGAGCGCACGCCGTCCCAGCGCAGCTCCATGTTGTAGTTCAGCCCGCCGCGAATGATGTGCATGTGGCTGTCGATCAGCCCGGGAATCGCGCGGCGGCCTTGCAGGTCGACCACCTTGGTGGCGGCGCCGGCCAGTTGCATGATCTCGTGCCGGGTGCCGACGGCGATGAACTTGCCGTCGCTGATGGCCACGGCTTCGGCCTGCGGATTGGCGCGGTCGAGCGTGGCGAACTTGCCGTTGACGAGGATGAGCTCGGGCGTGCTGGTTTGGGTCATGGCGAAACTCCGGCCGGCGGCAGCCGCGCCGAGCGCGGCGGCGCCGGCGATGAACTGGCGGCGGGTCAGTGAGACGGAAGGCGAGGAGGGCCGGGAGGCATCGGATGAAGACAGGCCGTCCCGGCCTGTCTGCTGGTCGCGAGACGGCGTGTTCATCAGGCCGAGAGGAAGGCCAGCAGGTCGGCGTTGACCTTGTCGGCTTGCACCACGCACATGCCGTGCGAGCCACCCGGGTAGACCTTCAGCGTGGCGTTCTTGACGATCTTGGCGCTGAGCTTGCCCGCATCGTCGATCGGCACGATCTGGTCGTCATCACCGTGCAGGATCAGCGTCGGCACATCAATCTTCTTCAGGTCCTCGGTGTAGTCGACTTCCGAGAATTCCTTGATGCACAGGTACTGGCCCAGGATGCTGCCGGTCATGCCCTGCGCCCAGAACGCATCGATGGTGCCTTGCGAAATCTTGGCGCCGGGACGGTTGAAGCCGAAGAAGGGCACCGCCAGATCCTTGAAGAACTGCGAGCGGTTTTCAGCCGTGTTCTTGCGGATGCCGTCGAACACGTCCATCGGCAGGCCGCCGGGGTTGGACGGGGTCTTGACCATGATGGGCGGCACCGCGCCGATCAGCACGGCCTTGGCCACGCGCCTGGTGCCGTGGCGGCCGATGTAGTGGGCCACCTCGCCACCGCCGGTGGAGTGGCCGACCAGCGCCGCACCCTTCAGGTCCAGCGCTTCGATCACCGCTGCCAGGTCGTCGGCATAGGTGTCCATGTCGTTGCCCTTGGCGGGCTGGTCGGAGCGGCCATGGCCACGGCGGTCATGCGCGATCACGCGGAAGCCGTGCTGCACCAGGAACAGCATCTGCGCGTCCCAGGCGTCGGCATTCAACGGCCAGCCGTGCGAGAACACGACCGGGCGGCCGGTGCCCCAGTCCTTGTAGTAGATCCGGGTGCCATCCTTGGTGGTAACGGTGTTCATGCTGCGTGCTCCGGTATGGTGGGATGCGGCGTGGCCCTGCGGCTTGCCGGCGGCAACGGCGGCGGTGCTGCCCAGGGCCGCGAGGGCGGCGGCACCGGCCGTGCTGGCGCCGGAAACCAGCAGCTCGCGCCGCGCTGGGTTCTGGGCCATGCCTTGCTGATTGGATTGCGCGCTCATGCTTGTCTGCCCGAGAGATAAGGGTGGTGTTGGCGGCGAATCAGCGGGCCGGTACCGGCGCGAGCGACTCGTGCGGCGTGGCGGTACGTTGCTCGGCCTTGTGCACCATGGTGTAGGCATAGTCCACGCCCATGCCGTAGGCACCCGAGTGTTCCTTGACCAGTTTCATCACGGCGTCGTAACTGTCACGGTGCGCCCAGTCGCGCTGCCATTCGAGCAGCACCTGCTGCCAGGTCACCGGTACCACGCCGGCCTGCACCATGCGCTGCATGGCGTAGTCATGCGCTTCCTTGCTGGTGCCGCCGGAGGCATCGCCAACCATGTAGATCTCGTAGTCGCCTTCGAGCATCGCGCACAGGGCGAAGGTGGTGTTGCAAACCTCGGTCCACAGGCCGGCGACGACGACCTTCTTGCGGCCGTTGGCTTTCAGCGCGTCGCGCACCTTCTGGTCGTCCCACGAGTTCATCGAGGTGCGTTCCAGCGTCTTCTGGCCGGGGAATACGTCGAGCAGTTCGGGGTAGGTGTAGCCCGAGAACGACTCGCTCTCCACCGTGGTGATGGTGGTGGGGATATTGAAGATCCTGGCCGCCTTGGCCAGCCCGACCGCATTGTTCTTCATGGCCTGGCGATCCATCGACTGCACGCCGAAAGCCATTTGCGGCTGATGGTCGATGAAGATCAGCTGGCTGTTCTGCGGGGTCAGCACTTCTAGCTTGGGATTGGTCATGGTTCTCTCCTGAAGTTGGGTTGGCAGGATCGTGCAGGCATGGCGCGGCACAGGCGACGGACGGCCGATCCTTGGTCGGATGCAGCGCGGGAGTGTGGCGGAGCTCTGCGCAAGCACCTCGAACGAAGGTTAAAGCTGCATGGTGCTCATCGCCATTGTCTCTTCGTATTAGTCAGCCGCTGTGGGGCGTTATGGGCAGGGCTGGCACGGCGGGCTGCTGCTGGTCAGGCGCGGATCAATGCGCCCGCGTGCGGGAATCCCGTGGCATTCCCGTCCCTTGACGCCGATATGGCCAAGACCCGGAAAGGAGATGGGCGCAGCGCCGGGCCAAGCGCCGTTCTGCGTTGCGTCCGGGGCCGGGAATACCTGCCGCCAGGTCAGCGCAAGGCTAGGCGCAGGGGGCCGGGGGCGTCTATTGCCCTTTGGTATGAGGCGATCATACCGGCGAGCCCGGCCAGAAACTGGCCTGCCTCGGTGCGCAGGTTACAGTGGGAGAGGGCGAAGATCAGCCGGGTTGCGGCAATGCACTTGCGACTGCCTGTGCGCTTTGCTTCCAGCTCGACACCGTCATGCCAAAGTGCTTTCTGAACCAGAATGCGAAAGCGCTGGGGCTTGAGAAGCCGAGCAGATCGGCGAGTTCGGCGAGGGAGCGATCGCTGTCGAGTATCTGGCGGGAGGCGAGTTCCGCCCGGACCGCCTGGAGCAGTGACAAAAAGCTCGTGCCTTCCGCAATGAGCCGGCGATGCAAAGTTCGGCGATCCACGCCAAGGTGCTTTGCCACCTGGTCCGACGTACACCTGCCCCCGGGCAACATGGCAATCACGACCTGCCGAACGGTGTGCGACGCACTCTCATCGGATCCAGACATGGCCTGGTCGAGAAAGCGACGGACATAGGGCGTCATGCGGTAGTCATTGGCCGGCATGGGCGCGGCGAGGTCCTTTGCCGCACAGACGATGCCATTGAAACTCGCATTGAATTCAACCACTGAGCCGAACAGCGCTTTGTGACACGTAGCACCGTGCGGTTGACGATGCTCGAAACAGACGCTTCGGGGCCGCCAGGTTGGCCCCAATAGTTCCTGGATCGTGCGGTATAGCACGCCCACGGCCATTTCAATGGACTGCCGCACCGGGTACTTGCCGGTGACCAGGATCTCTTCGCGAATCAATACGGCATCGCCAAAGTCTTCGATGCTAGTCAGCAGCGCCGCATTGATCAGGCGCATATAGCGACACAGGTTGTCCAGCGCCTGCCGGGCATTCGGTGCTTCGCGCATCACAAAGCTGATCGGGCCCAGGTTGGCCAGCCGCCGGTCCATGGCCAGCCGCAAGCCGAAGTCTTCCACGCCCGCCATCGATGCGCTGTCCTCAAGCAACTGGCGTACCGCCATGGAAGTGACCGGCATGTCGGGATCGAGGAGGCTTCGAGGACTCAACCCCACCTTGCGCAGCATTGCCTCAGGGTTGAGTCCATGGTGGCGCGCCAGTTCCATGTAGCCGGTAAGACTGGCGCTTCGGATCAAGGGCGTATATCCGGGCATGGGTGTGTCCCAATTTAGACATTGAATGTCCCAAATAATACATCGCATTTGGTCTTGCAGAGATAGTCTTGCGATGTGGATCCGATGTGGATCTGATCCCCGATAGCTGTTGACAGACCCGAGTTCCAGCACAACCTCAAATCGAAATCCATCATGACAACGTCCACTGTGCTTATCGTCCCCGGCCTGCGTGACCAGGTTGCCGACCATTGGCAGACATTACTGGCCGAGCGACTGCCTGGTGCATGCACGGTGCCGCCGATGGGACGCGAGAACCTGGACTGTTCTCGCCGTGTCGCGGCAATTGAGCGGGCGGTGGCAGACATTGGCGGCCCTGTACTGCTGGTCGCCCACAGCGGTGGCTGCATCATGCTTGCCCACTGGGCCCTGACAACCGCACACGCAGCACGCATCAAGGGCGCATTGCTGGCATGCCCGCCTGACTTTGAACGCCCCATGCCGGAAGGCTACCCGACACTCTCCACGATCCGGTCCAGCGGCTGGCTCCCGGTACCACGCCAGCAGCTTCCGTTTCCCAGCCTGGTCGCTACCAGCCAGAACGACCCGCTGGGCGATCTGCCCAGGGTGATCGAACTCGCGCAGGCCTGGGGCAGTGACACGGTGGACCTGGGCAAGGTCGGTCATCTGAACCCGGCATCTGGCTATGGGCCCTGGCCGATGGCCTCGCAGTTGATCGAGCGGCTTGACACAGGGCGCCGCTCTAGCCGTCCCGAGCCCGCGTTGCAGCACTGACCGGGCAAGCATCAAGCATTGGCGGCAGCTCTCAACGCAAGAGCGGCCCGGCCAGCGCTACGCGCCGCATGTAGCAGGGCGTGCCCACCGCGACTTTGAGTCCCGCAAGACGACGGGCCCGTCCGTGGTGGTGATTTGAACAAAAAAACGAAGGAGACAAACCATGCATATCAAACCGCTGACGTGCGCCATCGGTGCCGAGCTTGTGAACGTGGACCTGGCAGACGCCGTGCACGACGATGGGCTGTTCGCCGAGATCAGGGCCGCGCTGCTCAAGCACAAGGTGCTGTTCCTGCGCGACCAGGACCTCACGCGCGCCGAGCATGTGGGCTTCGCGCGCCGCTTCGGCGAGCTCGAGGACCACCCCGTGGTCGGCAGCGACCCGGATCACCCGGGCCTGGTGCGCATCTACAAATCGCCGGAGGCTCCCAACGACCGTTACGAGAACGGCTGGCACTGCGACGCCACTTGGCGCGAGACGCCGCCAATGGGCTGCGTGCTGCGCTGCGTGGAATGCCCGCCGGTGGGCGGCGACACCATGTGGGCCAACATGGCGCTGGCCTACGAGAAGCTGCCCGACCAGATCAAGCTCCAGATCGCCGGCCTGCGTGCGCGGCACAGCATCGAAGCCACATTCGGTGCGGCCATGCCGATTGAGAAACGCCTGGCACTCAAGGCCCAGTACCCGGATGCCGAACATCCCGTGGTGCGCACCCATCCCGAGACCGGCGAGAAAGTGCTGTTCGTCAACGGCTTCGCCACCCATTTCACGAACTTCCACACGGCGGCCAACGTGCGCTACGGCCAGGACTTCACCCAAGGCGGATCGGCGCTGCTGCAGTACCTGATCGGCCAGGCCTTGATTCCCGAGTATCAGGTGCGCTGGCGCTGGAAGCCGAACAGCATCGCCATCTGGGACAACCGCTCGACGCAGCACTACGCCGTGATGGACTACCCGCCCTGCCATCGCAAGATGGAGCGCGCCGGCATCATCGGCGACAAGGTGTTCTGACCTGGTGTTCTGATCCTCACTCTCGCTAACCCTATCCCCTTTCTTCTTTCCCCCCTGGAGACACGCCATGAACTTTCTCGACGGACACCTGTTCCCCGAAAACCAGCAGCCGCTCATCATCACGGCCGCGCCCTACGCGCCGTCCTATGTCCCCTCTGACTTTCCCGAGGACATCCCGGTGACGATGGAGGCGCAGATCCAGAAGGCCGTGGATTGCTACAACGCGGGTGCCACGGTGCTGCACCTGCACGTACGCGAACTCGATGGCCGCGGCTCCAAGCGTTTGTCCAAATTCAACGAACTGGTCGCCGGCGTGCGCAAGGCCGTGCCCGAGATGATCATCCAGGTGGGTGGTTCGATCTCCTTCGCGCCGGAGACCGATGGCGCTGCCGCCAAGTGGCTCTCCGACGATACGCGCCACATGCTGGCCGATCTCGACCCCAAGCCCGACCAGGTCACCGTGACCGTGAACACCTCGCAGATGAATGTGCTGGAGCACTTCGATTACGAAGACCTGCGTGGCACGTCGATGGAAGATCCGGCCACCTTTCAGGCTTACAAGGAAATGACGGTGCCCTCGCAGCCAGGCTGGGTCGAGGAGCACATCCGCCGCCTGTCGGCTGCTGGCATCCAAAGCGCTTTCCAGTGCTACAACATCAACAGCTTCGAGTCGGTCGAGCGCCTGATGCGCAGGGGCATCTACAAAGGCCCGCTGGTCATGAACTGGGTGGCCATCAGCGGCGGCATGGACGCGCCCAACATCTACAACATGGCTAACATCGTGCGCGCCGTGCCCGATGGCGCAGTGCTGACGGTGGAAAGCTCCGTGCTCAACGTGCTGCCGATCAACATGATGGGCATCGCCATGGGCCTGCACGTGCGCTGCGGCATCGAGGACAACCTCTGGAATCAGCAGCGCTCCAGTAAGTTCAGCACGGTCCAGCAGATCGAGCAACTGGTGCGCATTTCACGTGAGTTCGGCCGCCCGATCGCCACCGCGCAGCAGGCGCGCGAGATTTCCAAGATCGGTGTGTTCTACGACACCGTGGAGGAGTCCCTGGCGGCCAATGGCTTCGCGCCCAACCGCGTCGGTCGCCAGCAGGGTCATCTGCGCAAGGTCGCCTGAGCGCCGCCACGCCCTGGCTCAACTGAGTCGGCGGCGCGAAGCCCCACAGAACATACACAGGAACACAATCATGTCAAAAGCCATTCGCTTGTACGAAACCGGCGGCCCGCAAGTGCTGAAGTTCGAGGACGTCGAAGTCGGCGAGCCTGGCCCCGGCGAGGCCCGCGTGCGCCACAGCTACATCGCGCTGAATTTCATCGATATCTATTTCCGCACCGGCCGCTACCCGCTGGCGCTGCCCAACGGGCTGGGCTCCGACGCGGTCGGTGTGGTCGAGGCCGTGGGTTCCGGCGTGACGGACATCCGCGTGGGTGACCGCGTCGGCTACCTGATCGGACCGCAGGGCGCTTACTCCCAGGTGCGCGTGATGCCGGCCGCGGTGCTGATCCCGCTGCCCGATGGCATTTCCGAGCGCACCGCCGCCACGCTGATGATGAAGGGCATGACGGCGCAATACCTGTTCCGTCAGGTCTACCCGCTCCAGGGTGGCGAGACCATCCTCTACCACGCGGCTGCGGGTGGCGTGGGGCTGATCGCCTGCCAGTGGGCGCGGGCGATGGGCGTCACCATGATCGGAACCGTAAGTACCGACGAGAAGGCCGCGATCGCCAAGGCCAACGGCTGTGCGCACACCATCGTGACCTCGCGCGAGAACATCGTGCAGCGCGTCAAGGAGATCACCGACGGCAAGGGGGTTCCGGTGGTCTATGACTCGGTGGGCAAGGACACGCTGGAAGCCTCGCTGGACTGCCTGCAGCCGCGCGGTTCGCTGATCAGCAACGGCACCTCGTCGGGAGCGGTGATCGTCGACTCCCAGATGCTGGCCGTGAAGGGATCTATCTGGTTCACGCGGCCCGCCATGATGCACTATATCCAGCCGCGCGCGCACATGCTGGACATGGCCAAGGAACTGTTCGACCACGTGCTGGCCGGGCGCATCGCGAGCGAGCCCCAGCAGACCTTTGCCCTGGCCGATGCCGCCGACGCGCATCGGGCGCTCGAGTCGCGCAAGACAGTAGGCTCCACCGTCCTGGTGCCCTGACAGGGCACTGTCACGTTGCAGAAGCACACGCGGCATGCATCAAGGGCGCATTGCTGGCGTGTCCGCCTGACTTTGAACGCACCATGCCGGAAGGTTGCCGGCAATGCCCGTTGCACGTAGCAGACTGTGCAAGCATCAGAGGTGGCTCTCAATGCAAGAGCCGACCCACTATGGAGACACGCATGAACCCGCACATCCCGCATTCCGGACCCGATGATCGCGACGACTATCTGGTCAGCCGGCCCCGAGCTTGGTTTGCCTTTGCCATGACCTTTGCGCTGATGCTGTTCGACTACATCGACCGGCAGGTCATTGTCTCGTTGTTTCCCCACTTGAAGGAGGCGTGGAGCTTGTCGGACAAGCAGCTTGGCGCACTGGTGTCGATCATCTCGATCGTTGTCGCACTGGGCGGCCTGCCCGTCGCTCTTCTGGCCGATCGGATGAGCCGGGTCAAGAGTGTCGCCGTGATGGCAACGGTATGGAGCGTAGCGACCATCTCATGCATGTTTACTCGCAACTACAGTCAGCTATTTGCCGCGCGCGCCATGGTCGGCGTTGGCGAAAGTGGCTATGGTTCCGTCGGTGCGGCACTGATTGCGAGCTTGTTCCCTAAGCGCATGCGCTCCATGTTGCTGGGAGCGTTCTTTGCCGCCGGCTCCATTGGCGCGGTCCTCGGCGTCATGCTGGGCGGCGTGATCGCCCAGCGCTGGGGCTGGCAGGCAGCGTTCGGCGTGGTGGGCTTCCCGGGCCTGGCAATCGCGCTGCTGTACCTGTTCGTGCCTGACTACAAGACCGTGGAACTGACATCCCGGCTGCACAAGGCGAAGGAATCACCATGGAACTTCATCAGGCACGTCGCAAGCGCGTTGTCTGACTCGCGTACGGTTTGGTGGACCTGCGTCGGCGCAGCGTTTCAGCTCATCGTGGTGTCTACCGTCTGGGCCTGGCTCCCCAGCTACTTCAACCGGTTCCACGGCGCAGCCCCGGATGTTGCCGCCAAGCAGGCGGCGCTGATCGTGTTGTGCGGTGCGCTGGGGGCCTTCGTATGGGGTCTCGTGGTGGACAGGGCGGCTGCACGCCGACCGCGCAACAAGCCTCTCGCCGTGGCCTTCCTGTGCGTGGCGACCCTGCTGGTTTTTGTTGCGGCCTTTACCGTTGCGATGCCAGCCAGCCAGCAGTTCCTGCTCATTGCGTTGGGCGGTTTCCTGATGACGTGTACGGTAGGGCCGGCGGCGGGTATTGTGCTCGACGTCGTTCACCCGGGTGTGCGTTCCACCGGCGCGGCACTACTGTCGCTCTTTCAGAATATGTTTGGCCTTGCGGTTGGGCCTTTCGTCGGGGGGGCGATTTCGGACGCCCTTGGCCTGCAGACGGCCCTTGCGGTGATGCCGGCATTCGGCTTGGTCGCCGCCGCATGTTTTCTTTTGGCGGCGCGCCAGTATGAATCGGATCTGCATCGGGCCGACATACGCCTGCAGACTTACACCGAAGTACCGCTCGCATCGGCATCCGCCTGATGGGTTTTGGAAGCAGAGGGGGGTGGAGTCGGATTCGGGTGGCTCAACGCATCGAGCCGATCGCCCCGGTCGCAAGCGCCAGCGTGGCGGCGGCGGCCAGCGCGCCGCTATACGCGTCGGTCGACGCGTTCCATGCCAGCAGCAACTGGGTCTGCGCCAGGTTGGCTTCGGTTACCGATCCCACGCCCTTGCTATATGCAGCAAAGGCCGCGTTGTAGGTGACCTGGGCGGCGTCGGCCAGCGCCTTGGCCGCGTCGTACGCCGCCAGGCTCGATTCGAGCGCGCTCTGGCTGACCACCACTTGCCGTACCGATTCTTCCTTGGCGCGCGTCAGCCGGGCCGATGCGCTGTCGACGTCATTGCGCGACTGCGCGACCACCGCCGAGCGCACCCCGCCGTCGTAAATGGGCACGGTAACGCCAAGGAATACGCTAGCGCCGTAGCGATAGCCGTTGAGGTTCAGCGTCGGCGGCTGCTGGCCGATTGGCGGAATCGCCGAGATGGACGATCCACCCGACGCATATGACGTGTACGCGGACAGGAACACCTTGGGCAGGAACGCCGCCTCGGCCGCCTTGACCTTGGCCTGGCTGGCACGCTCGACCGCGTAGGCGCTCAGCACGTCGGGCCGCTGCGCGATCGCGCTTTCCACGATCTGCTCGATGGAGCCGCGCAAGGCGGGCGACAAGGGCCGCACGGGCATTTCGGCGATGCGTGGTTTGGACAACGGCGAGATACCGATGGCCGTGAGCAGGGCCAGATACGCGTCGGTCTCGGCGCCCTGTGCTTGCACCATCGCAAGGTTGGTCTGCGCACGGTTCTGGGTGGCCTGCGCCACCTCCACGACCGTGCCGATGCCGCGCTGGTAGCGGGCTTTGGCGGCCGCGAGCACGGCATCGGCGTTGGTCATGGCCTGCTGCACCGTGCCGCCGCGCGACCGGGCAGCCTGATAGCGGTAGAACGCCACGCTGACATCGTGCACGATGCGCTGGTGAACAGCCGTGAACGCAATATTGACGGCGATCGAAGTTTGCTCCGCGGCATCGACAATCCCCGCACGTTCACCGAAATCGAACAGCAGCCATTGCAGCGACAGTACCGACACCGCGCCGTGGGTGGATGTGTTGGTGCCGGCCGATCCCAGGGGCGTGCTGGTGGAAAGATGCCCGTTCTGGTAGCCGCCCATGGCCGCGGCCGAGATGTGCGGCAGGTAGCTGGCCTTGGCGATGCCTGCGGCCAGCGCCGCATTGCGTGCGTCGTTCCACGCGATGCGCGTCAGCGGGTTGGCGGACTCGGCCATGTCGATCAGTTCCGGCAGCGAGTAAGCGTGCGCCGGATCGAGCGCGGGCGGCGGTGCGATCGACGCCAGCGCTGAATTGGCGGGTAGCGTGTAGTCGGAAGGCCCTGGCGCGGGTGCGGCCCTGGCCGCGGCGCCGGGCACGATTTCTCCGGATGCCGTGGTGGCGGGCTGCCACGGCCGATCGGCTTGCACAGGCGCGAGATTCAGCGACGACGTGGCACAACCGGCCAGCGTCGCGGCAATCAGCGATAGCGGAATCACCAGCGAATCACGTTTGCGCATGGATTGGGGAAGGGTGGGCCGCCTGCGCGGCGTCGGCAACGGAGGCGGTCAGGCGTTTGTCGATGAGAGCCAGCAAGGCGTCGCGGGCTGGGCCGTCGTGACCGGCGGCGTCAGTGGCCTCAGTGGCGTGGGTGGTATCGGTGGGCTGCACTGGCTGCGGCGCCGTATCGTGCGCCCGCAGCGTGCGAAGCCGCTGCACGAGGTCAGGGTCGCCCGGGAACCGCTCGGCGAACAGGAACGCCGGACCGGCAATCGCGTCGAGCGAGCGCAGGCGCCGCTGGCGGTCTTCGACCCACTCGGGTGCCGGGCCCACGGGCGCAGGCTCGTAGTGCGCGAGGATCAGGTCCTGCGCAATATCGCCCTGCAAGGCCAGCGCGGCCGTGGCATGCCCGCGCCGGTCGTCGGGCCGCCTGGCATGCGCCAGTTGCTGCCATTGCTCGACCAGCCGGCCCAGCGCCGCTTCGATGCGCGCGGCAATGCTGACCGGCCAGATGCGCGTGAAGACCAGGTAGACCATCAGGTTGCCAAGCATGATGCCGATGACCCGGTCACGCGCGATGGTCAGGTCAAAGCCTGGGCCTGCGCCCTGGATGACACACAGGTAGAACGCGAACGCGATCTGGAAGCCAGCGTAGGCGATGCGCGCAGAGCCTTGCGCAACCCAGGCCGATATCCACGAGCCCGCGAAGACGAGCAACATGAGTGCGCCCACCGACGACAGCGAAGGCACGACATAGACGAGGGCGGCCGTGCCGATGACCGCGCCGGCCAGGCAGCCGGCCAGCCGCAGCGCGAGCTTCTCCACGGTCTCCGCGGCGGTCCCGAGCGACACGAGATAACACGTGATGAAGCAGGTATGAATGCCTGGCCAGTTGAGCTGCTGATAGAGCAGGTAGCAGAACATGGCCGCTCCGGTGGTCTTGAGCGCGTAGTGGATGTGGTCGCGATTGCTAAAGGCATCTGCGTCGAGGAAGCCGCCACGGCGGGTTGCGGGCGTCGGGGCTGTCGCTGTGTCCGTCGCCGTGTCCGCTTCAGGGGGCTCGGCAAAGCCGTTGATGGCCGAGTGCAGTTCCCTGGCAACCGCCGCCTGCGCCGGCGCAAGCTGGCTGGAGTCCGGTGGGCTCAGCCCGATCTCCACGGGATAGCCGCCCGCATCGAGCATGCGCGCCATCGCGTCAAGCGTGTCGGCGATCGGATCGGCAACCGGGGCGGGCAGGGGTGCGCCCGGCTGCCGGCAGGCGACATCGACCGCCAGCAGGATCGCCATGGTTGACGCCGCGGCATGACGTAGCGCGGCTACGTCGCTGGCCTTGGCCGAGCCTTCGATCCTTGCCAGCTTCAGCCAGCCCGCCACCGGCTGAACGCCGGCGTGCAAGGCTGCGTGCAGCGCGGCGCCGTCCGGTGGCGGATCGCGCAGGCAGGCCGCCGCCACGCGCAGGCAATGGGCCAGCCGGTCGCAGGCCAGCCGGCGCGGCGCCGCCCCCAGCACCAGGTTGACCACCACGTTCACGCCGATCGGAATTGCCACCATCAGCCAGGCATAGAGCAGGGCGCGCGTGGCGATCTCGCCGCCGGGCACCAGGCCGAGTTCGTCGAGCCCGAACCCGATGATCATGGCGATGATGGCGCCCACCGGGCGCAGCTTGCTGGCTGAGGTCAGGAAGAGCAGGGCGGCCGACAGCACGGCCATGCACACCACCCGGCGCAGTGGGTCATCGACGCTGAAATCGGCCAGCAGCATCACAAGTCCGATGATGATGCTGACCAGCACCAGCGCCGCCACGCTCATCACGATGCTGGTGGTGCGATCCGCCCGGTTGATGAAAAAGACGATATAGGCGGAGATGGCCGCCTCCGGCGTGCCATAGATGCTGGTGACGAGCACCGTCAACGTGCAAGCCACGGCAATGCGCGTGGTGGCCGATGCGCGGCCAGGAAACGGTGCCAGCAGGGCGCCGAGATCGGCCAGCCCGAGACGCAACTTGTCAGCGGCAGGCTGCGCCATGCCGGATCTCGACGGTTGCACTCGCGCCCACCCGGGCCAGCGTTTCCGGCGGTTCTTCCAGCTTGATCCGCACCGGGAATCGTTTGGCAACATGCACCCAGTTCACCGACGGCTGGACATAGGGCAGGGAACGCGGCAGGTTCAGGCGCTCGGTATCGGCGATGCCAATGCCAATGCCCTCGACCTTGCCGCGCATGGCATGGCTGCGGTCGATCATCGAATAGACCGTGGCGCAATCGCCCAGCCGGATATCGGCCAGCTGGGTTTCACGGAAATTGGCGACGGCGAACCATTCGCCGGTATGCACTAGCAGGAAGAGGGACTGATTGGGAATCACCACTTCGCCGGACAACACAGTCAGGCCGCTCACGCGGCCGTCATGCGGGGCGCGAACCACGGTGTCGTCCAGTGCCCGCTGGGCGATGGCCAGAGCCGCCTCGCGCGCTCGCACGGTCGCCGTGGCGTCGTCTTCCGTGCCCACCGCCTTTGCCGCCGCGGCACGCTGCACATTGGCCTGTTTCAGCGATACCGCCGCGTCGCGCTGCGCCACCTCGGCCTGGTCGAGCTGCTGCTTCGGCACGTAGCCATCCGCGGCCAACGGGCGCAGACGCTCCACGGTGCGCGCGGTCAGCGCGTAGTTCTGCTCGGTACGCGCGGTCTGCTCCGAGGCAATCGCCGCGTTGGCGTGTTCGGTGGCAATCGCGCGTCTGCGCGTGCCCAGCGCAGCCTGCGCCAGTTCCAGATCGGCAGTCGCCTGGGCCACGGCTAGCCGGTATGGCACAGGATCGATCTCGAACAGCACGTCGCCCTTGGCCACGTGCTGGTTCTCGCTGACGAGGATCCTCGCGATCCTCCCGCCCACGGGCGAGGCCACATGCACCATGTCGGCATCGAGCCCGGCATCGTCGGAAGACGGAAACCGCACGGTGCGATGCCAAGCATAGATGGAGAGCAGGATGGCCAGAACAACGATCGCCAGGGTGATCAAGTTCCCGCGCAGCGGGCTTTTGCGGACGCCGGCCATTTTCATAGGATGTGTCCCGTAGCCGATAGCCAGACGATTTCAGCGACCATCAGGCCGATTGCCGTGTTCACCAGCAGCGGGAAGCCGACGATATCAGCCCAGCCGGCCAGGATAAACAGCCGCCAGGAAATGACAGCGCCCAGGATGCCGATCAGGGCGCTCAAGAGCCAAAGCGGAAAATAGGCGCCAAACAGGCTGAAGGACGGAGCGCCGGCGCAACCATAGAGCGAAGCGGCCAACGCGACAAGCACAAGCGAGCGTGCCATGGGATCTGGGGCAGGAATGGTTCACGCAATATAGCAGCGAGTATTCGCGATTGTCCAAGGGACAAGGAAAACTTGGCGTTGGAGCTTGAACACAATCCCTCTTGGTCAACTCCGGGCTGACGATGCACTGCGCTGTTGGGGCCAAGGATGGGGGGGATGGATGCTCAGCCAGTCAGTGTCTCAGGCGTGGATTTAGAATTTTTATGATTTAACATAACAATGACTGGGCCAGCCGATGAATGGCTCCAGTGTTGGCTTGCAGGGGAGAAGATGTCACAAAATTTGTGACACTAGCGACCAGAACGGCGAGGGTGGCGGGGGCCGCTGCTGGGGCCATCCTCCTCGAAAAAACTTCCCACAGCGACTTCTGACCAGCACGCTCTGCACGGTCCAGGTCGGCGGCCATGATGACCTGCAACGGGTCATCCATTTCTAGTGCTATAGCCACTCGTAGGCACATCTCGTGGTCCATCGTACGGGTGCCCGTGCGCCATTGGCTGATCGTGTTCGGGCCGACTTCGAGGTAAGCGGCCAACGCACGGTCATTCTTCAAGCTGTACCGCTCCATCACCGCGTCTAGAAACTTTGCGCTTTTCATGTGCACCTCTCCTTGCATATGTTCTCACCCGAGACTATATTCTCACCTGTGAACGTTCTCGCCCGAGAACTTTCACGAATGATAGTCGGTAAACCGCGAGGGGTAAACGATGGTGCTAACGGGGTTGTATCTAGCTGTTGCAGCGGGGGTAGGTGCCGCTGCCGCGCTTGGCGCGTGGGCGGGGCTGTGGGCCGCTGCGAGCGTCGCTACGGCCCTTGTAGACACTCGGCGGGGTGCGTGATGCGCAAGCTCAAGACTGAGTGCACCCCGGTGAACGCGGCGGCGGTGGCTGTGGTGCAGAGCGGCGCGGGTGCTGGGCGCGCTTGCGCGACCGGCGCACGCGGCGCGACAGCGCCGTATGCCCCCCCCTCTAGTAACACGGGGGGAACGGAAGGGATGGCGTGCGCAGTACCGATGCCGATGCAATTGGTCATGACTGACTCTGGCGACGTGAAGGCGGTGATGGTCCGTGTTCCGGTTGACGGTCAGGTGGCCATGATCGATACGCTGCGATTCACTATCGGCGAAGAAACGTTTCGGCATGAGGCAGTCGGCGGGGTCGATGACGTGGCTTACATCATGGCGCTGTCGGACCAGCTCACACAGATTTTTGGTTTCGGCGTCACTAAGGATCTGAAGCACGGGCGGGATTTTTACCTGAGCGCGTGGGAGCTTGGCGACAAGTATGGTCATGTTGGCATCGGCGGGCAGAACCAGCGCGCCACCATGATGGTGAGCCTGACCGGGGCAGGATGCTTGGCTGCGCGGGAAGGTTGGGAACATCGCCTGCACGAGTTTTTCAAGACGAAGGCCAAGCGGCCAACGATCACGCGTGTTGACTTGGCACACGATTGCTTCCAGGGGGAAGTGACCGTGGATCAGGCGGACCAGTGGTATGACGACGGTCTTTTCACCGCTTCGGTGAATGCGCCGCATCACGAGTACAAGGGCAACTGGAAGAAGCCCAATGGCAAGGGCCGCTCGCTGTATATCGGCATGCGCAAGAACGGCAAGCTTTGCCGTGTGTACGAGAAGGGTAGGGAGCAGGGTGACGCTACGTCAGAGTGGGTCCGTATCGAGGTCGAGTATCGCAACGTCAAGCGGATCATTCCGTTTGATGTGCTGATCGATCCTTCGGCCTTCTTCGTGGCGTCCTATCCGTGCCTGCGCTTCATGGACCCGGGTCGCCAGCCGGAGCGCATGGAAATCAAGCGCAAGACTGCGCAAATCAACGTCGATGCATCGCTGGACAACATTCGCACCAGCTATGGCAAGTATGTCCGCGTGCTGGTTGGTCTGCTCGGTGAGGAAGCGTTTCTAAAACGCGTGACTGCCAAGACTGATGACTGGCCCGAGCGTTTGAAGGTGCCCGGACATGAGTACTGCGATACGCCGTTGCACAAGCTGCCGCGTGTTCGCCGTTTCAACGAATTTGACCTCTCCGATGATGGCTGCGCGGGGAAGCCGGTCATACAAGCAGCCGCACAAAGGAATCATCATGCGTTTTACCAGTGAAGTGATCGTGTACGGCCTCAAGGCGTCTAAGGGCGATTTTGAAGGCACGGCGTTTGACTCGTGCAAGGCGTATGTGCTGACGCCTTTCGATGAATCGAAGGGTACGGCACGTGGTGCGGCCACGGCTGAGTATGCCATCGGCAAGTCGGATGAGTTCGATAAGTACGCGAAGATCGAACTGCCGTTCAAGGCTAAGGCCGATATGGAGATCACGACCAACGGCAAGACCATGAAGACCATCGTCCATAGCTTGGTGCCGTTGCCGGTCCAGAAGGCTTCTTAATCATGGGCGCGATTGTGTTCGTCGTACAGGAAGTGAACTCCGGTTTCTTCTTGTATCCCTGCGGGGGCGATGTGGGGTTCACCCATCGGTTGCGCGAGGCGGGCACGTTCGCGTCGCGTGAGGAAGCTGTGGAAACTGCGGTGGATCACTGCGACGAAGCCTTCGATGTGGTGGCCGTGTTGAACGAGAGGGGTTGATTGTGACGATGTGTGTTCAGGTCGAGGCTGGTTCCGGTGCTCTGGTGGCGGTCACTCCGCAGCCGGCTGATCTGAGCACCTGTGCCTATGTGGTGCAGGCGTCGTCGGAGTTTTTGAATAATCCGCTGGCGTTGTCGGCGGTCGATGGGCAGACGATTGGTACGGCGATTCTTTTGGTTTGGGCGGTCGCGTACGCGATACGAGCAGTGCTTGGCGCGTTGGCGTCGGGCGATGATTCTTCAGCGCTGAGCTGAGAGCCTGCCGGGGCATTCCGGCATTTTCGGGAGTTGGAAACATGAAATACGTTCGCAAGCTGGGTTATGCGGTTCCTCTGCTGGTAGTTGGTGGTGCTGCCAATGCATCGATCGATCCTTCGGTTTCGACTGCACTGTCGACCGCGGCTACCGATGCGGCTACGGTCGGCGCTGGCGTGATCCTGATCGTGCTCGCCGTTAAGGCGGTCAAGTGGTTGCGCTCGGCGCTCTGAGCGTCATTCAGGCCGCTTTAGCGGTCGCGGCTGCCGATGTGGGTACGGTCGGCGGTTTGCTCTTGATGTTGGCGCTCGTTATCAAGTCGGTCATTTGGTATCGGCGCTACTTCTAGGGTGCGGGGAGCTTCGGCTCCCCTTTTTTTCGGGGGCGGTATGGGTGTGTTCGTCGTGCTGGCAATCGTAGGCGCTGCTTGGATTATGTTCACGGGAAAATGAGGGGGCTTGTCTATGTCATCGTGCTCTGTGCACTTGGGGGGTGTGCGGCTCTGGATCGGTCGCCACCTGGGTCCTGTGTTACTGGCGTTAGTCATTGCGTTTGGCCTGACGTTGGGTTCTGATGCTCGGGCCGATGCGAGTAGTACCTACACCTGGACTACGTACTATCCCACCAAGATGTTTTCGGACGGAGCAAGTGCGTGTCATTACTATCACGTCACCCGTTATAGCGCTAATAACTGGGTGGAGTCGGTGGTGTCCGGGACTTGCTATTTGAAAGACCCTAGCGGCTATCCCACTTGGGATACTGCAGCGCTTGCTTCTGGTGTTAAGTGCTGGGACGGCTCAAATCCAAATACGGCCTTGCCGGCGAATCAGCAGTGCAGTACGCAGCCGCTGGACTGTACGTCTGCTGCAGTCAAGTCGAAGTACATTGGGGCGTCGGTGCAGGGCACGGCGACTTCGCTGCCGTCTTCCATTTGCATTCAGGGCTGTGCGTATAACGCGGGGTCAGTCGGTGTGCAGTCTGGTGCGAGCTATGCGTCTGATATCGGTAGTGGGACCGGCGCGACGTGCAGCGGTGCGAACTACGATACGTTGGACACCACCACGAAGGCGACTGATCCGCCGTCGCTGATTAGCTGCTCCAAGCGTGGCATGACTTATGGCACGGTCAATGGTGTAGGCATGTGTGCTAAAGCTGGGACTATTCCGAATACGTCTGTGACGACTAACAATTCGCAAACGACGCAGGCCACGGATGCAAGCGGCGTGCAGGCTGCGGCGCAGAACACGAACACGGTTACCAATGTGAGCAACGTGAATGGGGTCCAGACGGTCACGCAAACGAAGACGAATCCGGATGGCTCGAAGACGTCGACTACGCAGCCGCAGGACAGCTTTTGTGCGAGCAATCCGAATGACAAGGTGTGTAAGGGCACCGACCAGAGTCAGGCGTCCGGTGGGGATGATTGCACGTCGCCGCCCGTGTGCAATGGGGATGCCGTGCAGTGCATGATGGTTAAGCAGGAGTACGGCACGCGGTGCGATAGCCAGAAGCCGAACGATGCGTCGGCGTTGGGGGCGAAGATTCTTGCAGGGCAAGATCCGGTCGCTAACCCTGCCGACAGTGTCAATCGGGACACGAAGCCGATTTCCAATTCGCTGGATCAGACGGCTTTTCTTGGCGCTGCTGGCGGGTTGCAGGACAAGGTTTTTACGGTGTCTGGGCAGTCGATCACGTTTCCCTTTTCCCGGCTCAATCAGTATCTGGTGTGGATTGGGCGTTTGTTCGTGGTGATGAGTTTGATTGGCGCGTTGCGCATCGTGCTAGGGGGGTTTAAGAAATAATGCCTGTCGCTCTGCTTGCGTTGCTTGGTGGGCTGGCGTGGATTGTCAGCTCGTTGGTCGGTCGGGTGCTGGTGGCGCTCGGCATTGGCTATGTCAGCTATACCGGGCTGACAGCGTGGGTCGGGTCCGTGAAGGACTTGATTCTGTCGAACCTGTATGCGTTGCCGCCTGAGTTCGTCCAGGTGATGAGTCTGGTCAAGCTCGACACGTGCATCAGTATTTTGTTCTCGGCCATTTCGGTGCGGCTCGTGCTTGAAGGGCTTTCGTCCGATACCATCACGAAAATGGTGATCAAATGAGTACCTCGGTCGTTACGTTGATCACTGGCTTGCAGGGCAATGGTAAGACGCTCATGGGTATCGATATGGTCAAGCGCGTGTCCGAGGCGGATAACGCGCAGGTGTACTACCACGGTATCAATGAGTTGGCGTTGCCTTGGTTGCCGCTGGAAAAGCCAGAGGATTGGCCGGACGTGCCGAATGGCTCCATTGTGTTTCTTGATGAGGCCCAGAAGCTGTTTCGGGTGCGCGCCAACGGTGCGGCGGTGCCGCGTTGGGTGTCCGAGTTGGAGACGTTGCGGCATCGGGGCATACGCTTGTATCTGCTGACGCAACATCCGATGTTGTTGGATACCAATGTGCGGCGGCTGTGCGGGCATCATATCCACTTGGTGCGCAAGTTCGGCGCGCAGGCGTCGAGCAAGCATGAGTGGAATGCGGTGCGCGAGAGCTGCGATAAGCCAGCGGGTCGCAAGGATTCGCAGCGCAGCACGTACAAGTTCAATAAGGCTATCTATACGCTGTACAAGTCGGCGGAGGTGCATACCGTCAAGCGTAAGATTCCGCCCAAGGTGTTGGCGATCATTCCGTTGGCGATTGCGGCGCTGGCGTTGCTCGGGTATGTGGGCTATCGCAAGGTCTATAAGCCGATGCACGGCGAGTCAGAGGAGGCGGCGATGATGAAAGCTGGCGGGCGATCTGGTGCGCCGGGTCAGATTGCTTATGGAACGGAAGGGGACCGGCGTTCGCGTCCCTTGACGACTGCGGAATATGTGCAGTCGTACACGCCGCGAATTGCCGGGTTGGATTACACGGCGCCTGCTTATGATGAGCTCACGAAACCGAAGCGTGTGCCTGTGCCTGCTGCTTGCGTGACGTTCAAGGGCGGCTGTAATTGCTATACGCAGCAGGGCACGCGGTTGCCTGTGCAGAAGGATCAGTGCGCGCAGATCGTGCAGACTGGTTTCTTCATGGCGTTTGATCCTGACGGTGAGCGAGTGCAGCAGGTGGCACCACCTGCGCCGGTTGCTTCGCCACAGCCGGTAGTTGCTCCGGTGCAGCAGGCTCCGGTACAGGTGGTGTTTGCGGATTCGTCGCGTCGTCCCCCGTCTGCGATGGATCTCGAAGTGTTCGATCAGCCGGAAAAGCCTCGGTTTGGCTATCGTCGATAGGGCGCGGCCGCGTGAAGTGGTGGCCTGTCTCGCGAATCCGTTAGGTTTTTTGAATCGACCAGTTTTGGAGTTGCTGGAAAAATCGTTTTTGTATTCTTAGCACTGGCGCGGGTTAGCGGGCGGTCCCAGCTCGAGCGCGTTCGAGCTGGTGCTAGCACCAGGTGCAAACCGCGGTTGTGATGTTTTTCGAAATTTCTGAATCGAGCGATTAGCTTTTTGCGATTTTGAGCAGGCCGCGCAGCATGGCGCCGTCGTAGTCCATGACGCGGGCCACAAGGCTGCGCAGCGTCTTGCAAAAGAACTGCTTGCCGTCCGGTCGAGTCCACACGAAGCCTTTGTTGAAGCGCACCAGCTTGCGTACGTAGAGCTTCAGGCGCAGTTGCACGAACGGGCGGAACAGGCCGGTAGCGCGCTTCACGGTGCGGCGCTTGGTGGCTGCGAGCCACAGTGCGTTGCACACGCCGCCGACCAGTCCGAGGTTCATCTGTTCCATGATTTTTCCTTTCAAAGTTACCGGGACGCTAGATTCTGAAGCCCCTCGTTTGGTGTCTTCGGGAGGCTTGCGAGGGAAGCTTCGTCACCAGTCCGCTGAGTTCCTTGCCCCGCGACCAAAATAGACGGTTGCTTGCGAAACGTGGAATACCGGACTGGAGCGAAGCGGAGGGAGGATATGCCGCGAAAGTTCGCAAGCAATCGGCTATGGTCGAGGAAGGGGCAAGGAACTCGGCGGGCTGGTGACGCTCCGACGCCGACCGGAGACGCTGCGCGGCGAGCGCCTATAGGGCGAAGCCCTCTGACTGTCAGTTTTCGGCGGTCAACCCGGCTGACGCGGCATGGCCGTATCGCTTAGGTGTTTGCCACAATTGACCGCATGACAGAACAAGAAAAACTAGGGGTCGCGCGGGAAATCCGCCATCTGTATTGGTTCATCCGCACCTACGGTCGAGGCCGCTTTGATGCGCTGCGCCGTCGCTACTATCGCAAGATCGCGGGTCAAAAAAAACGCCTACTAGACGCAGGCGTTACACAGAGGGAGGTGCTGGATTTGCTGATGTGCTGCCGTGCCGGGCGGTGTCGGCACTTGGGGTGTCTAGACTGCCGGGCGTGTTGCGCTATACCGTCTAACGATTTGACATAACAATGATTATCGGTGAGTTTGCCTGTAAAGGCCAAATCAGAATGTCCGCTTCCAGCCACATCAGAATGTCCTCTGGATAGACCTATACTGGTAGCGCCTG
>NZ_JBXAOE010000022.1:0-141678 GCF_058802485.1 Cupriavidus sp. GW822-FHT02D05
GGCGTGATGGAGTTGATGCGGATGTTGTCGCCACCGAATTCGCGGGCCATGGCACGTGCAAGGCCAAGTACGCCCGCTTTGGCCGCGCTGTAGTGCGGCCCCCCGAAGATGCCGCCGCCGCGTTGCGCGGAGACAGACGACATGCAAACGATGCTGCCGCGCCTTTGCGCCTTCATTTGCGGGAGGACGGCCTGCGACATGTGGAGCGTGCCGCGCAGGTTCACATCGACCACGGCGTCGAAATTGGCGGGCTGGATGTCCAGTGTCCGTACCGGCTGCGTAATCCCCGCGTTATTGACCAGGCCATCGATCCGGCCGTATTTTTCCAGGGTGGCGCGTGCTGCCAGTTGGCAGGCCTCGCGGTCGGTCACATCGCATGCGAGGCCGAGATGGCCTGCGCCCAGTTCCAGCGCTGCGCGCTCAGCGTCAGCCTGCCGCAGGTCCAGGACCACCACCTTGGCGCCCTGCGCGGCAAGGGCGCTTGCCGTTGCCCTGCCGATGCCGCGGGGGGAGGCGGCGCCGGTTACGATCACAACCTTGTTCTCGAGCATCATGTCTGTCTCCTGATTATTGAAATGATGATTCGAGTGTGGTGCCTCGGGCAGCGCTGATCAATGCAGTCCATCTCAGCTATTGCTGAGAAATTTTCAGATGAGAAACGCGGTTCAGCAAAAACGGGAATGGTGCGCCGCACAATTTCCGGCTTTGAGCGAGAAATAGGCCAAGCAAAGCGTGGGCTAAGCTCCCGCCATTTTTCCGGCAGTTGACTTCCGTTCGCGCTCGATCCAGTCCAGAAATCGTTGAACCCGAGGCAAGTCCGCATTCTGTGATGGGCAGACGATATGGTGCGCTCCCACTTCCACGGCATGCGTATGGTCAAAGACCGGTACCAGCGTTCCCTTCCGGAGGTGCACTGACGCCAGCAACATGCTTTCCAATGCCACGCCGATGCCAAGGGCCGCCGTCTCCAGTGACATGTACGAGCGGTCAAAGGAAAAATCAAACGCTTGGGGCTGACTTGAGACGCCGAACCTGGCGAACCATTGCTGCCACTGGACAAGAGGCGTCTCTGAGAAGATCAGGCGTTGCTCAAGCAGATCAGCCGGACTACGAACGGGGTGCTCGGCAAGATACTCTGGGGACGCCAGAGGGGCGATGAACTCGTCGCGGAGTGTCTTGACCTGCAAATCACGCCAATGCGCATAGCCGTATCGGATATCGATGTCGTAGTAGCCGCTAGTGAACGAGATGTCCTCATAGGAGCAGGATAAATTCAACTGGATGTCGCCATTGTCGGCTTGAAACGACTCAAGCCGCGGCAGCAGCCACATCAGGCCGAAACTCGGACTCGAGTGCACCCTGAGTATGTCGACTTCGGCCTGGCTGGATGCGCGCTCCGTGGCGCGGTTCAGTTCTGCAAGCGCCCCCGTGACGTCGCGCAGGTATTGCTCACCAATAGGAGTGAGGGCCAGCCCCCGTCCTTGTCGAAAGAACAGCGGCTGGCCAACGATGGACTCGAGATTGGCAATCTGATGGCTCACTGCCGACGCGGTCAGACCTAACTCCTCGGACGCCCGGCCTACGCTCTTCGTTCTGGCGACACTCTCAAACGCGACGATCGACTTCACCGGCGGAATGCGCATGTTTGGTTCTCTAGTGACAGCGGTGAAGAGAGTAAATACTTGAAGTACCCGTCCCAGCGGTCTTCTGCTCCCAAGTCAATCGGCATACCGCCAAGACATGAAAACGAGCAACACGATTCTGAAGTTTCGCATAAAGTACACCACGGTTGTGAAGGGTCCCGCAATCGGTGATGACATCCCATCAGAGCGAGGCGAGTCATTTCACACCAAAGCTGCGAACGACGGAGCCGACGACGGCGTCCCTGCTTTCGAAGCAGCCGGTACAGTATTCTCCACTTGGCGGCGAGTTGGACAAGCGTCGCCTCAGATGTGGGTATTGACAAACTCGCGGTAGCTCCATCCTTGATCTGAGATTCACGCGGCGACGGGGCCAAGCGCCTGTTGGTATGGGTCGCCCCAATCGCTGGCGCCGCTACGTCGCAAGGCTGGGCTAAGCGGCTACAGCCTCGTCAGCAAAACAGACGCGGTGCTATGAGCCAGCAACCGGTCATGACTGCCCGGTCTACGGTGAATTGTAAACACAACCCCTCCGCGAGCGTAGCCCCCTCACAATGGCAGACCGCATCAACCATTCAACTCACCTCGTGTCCAGTGCGAGCAGTTTCGTACTTCCGCCGGCCAAGACAGAATGACCAGCAATCGACCATGGAGTCGCCCGACTGAAACGGGCGCCCCCCCGGGACGGCACGCGCTACCTGGCGACCTTCTCCTTCTGCAAGCCGACCGCCCAGTCCACCGCTCCATCGAATAACCGCACACCCTGCGTGCTGAGTTGTCCGAAGGTCAGGTTGTCCAGGAATAGCGCCGCACGGCGCGCCGGCGCGATGAAGTCATAGTCCATGGTTGCGCCCTGCTCATAGCCAAACACCACCGCCTTGTCGGGATCGCCCGGCAACGTGGCGATCACGATGGCGCTGCGCGCAGGGGTGCCCCAGCCCATCGCCACGTCACGCGGATAGACGTAGGTCTTGCCGGCCGGCAGCCCCGCTGCCAGTGGATGCGGCGCATTGACGACGCGGATGTAGTGCTCTTTCTCGACCTCGCCGTAGTCCACGCCCTTCCTGCGCCCTGTCAGGCGCAGCGAGTCGAGCAGGTCGTTCTCCCAGGTCACCAGCGGAACCGGTAGATTGCGGTAGGCGGTGTCCGCCATCTCGCGAGACTGCACCACCGACGACAAAATTACCAGGTCGTAGTTGCGTGCGGCATCAGGTGCCGCAGCCTGGTCCGCCATGGTGACTCGGAAACCACGGGATTCGAGATGCGCGCGGACCCTGGAGTCGCTCTCCAGCCCTTTTTGCTGAAGTTCACGGTGTCGCTCCGAGGCATTGGGATCCTGCTTGAGGCGGGTGACATACAGCACCGATTTGCCGTTGTCTTGCGCCTGCGCTGGTGCAACGCCCGCGATCAGCATCAGCATGCCGAGTGCGGCGGAGGCAGTGAATCGCGTCAGCAAGGACTTGGCATAGGGGGCAAATTGCATGGGAAATCCTTGTAAAGAATCAGATGGAGACGTTCGGGAAACTCAGAACTCGAAGACCGAGGCGAGGGTCACGGTGCGCGGCATGCCTACAGCCATCTGGCCGCTGCCCGCCGCACTCCAGTAGCGCTTGTCGCTGAGGTTGTCGATATTCGCCCGTACCGTTGCCCGCGTACCGTAAACCCTGGTGGTATAGCTGACGCCGGCGGTAAAGGTAGTGTAGCCACCGATATAGGCCTGGTTCAGGTTATTGACCGGCCGCGAGCCAACCGCATAGGCACCCGCATTGACGCTCAGACCCGCCAACAGCGGCACGCGATAGCTGAGAAACACGCTGGCGGTGCGCTGCGGCGTATTCTCCGGCGTCTTGCCGACCAGGTTGGCGCTGGTCGACGAAATGACCTTGGCATCGAGCAGCATCAGCGAGGCCAGCACGGAGAGATCGCGCGTCAGCTTGCCTTGCAGCGAGAACTCCAGCCCGCGATAGCGCTCCTTGCCGTTGAGCGAATAGATGTCGTCGCTGCCCGTGCTAGCCGACGGCCGCCCTAGTTCGAAGTAGGCGGCCGATGCCAGCAGGTCGCCAAAGACACGCGAGCGGATGCCGATCTCCTTTTGCCGGCTGACGGCGGCGGGCAGCGACTGCCCCGCGTTGCCGGCAGTGACGGGCGCCGTGCCGGCAGACTCCAGCCCCTCGATATAGCTGCCGTACAGGCTGATACGCGGCGTGGCCTTGTAGATGACGCTGACCGCCGGCGATGTGGCCGAAGCCTCGTAGGACGCGCTATTGCGCTGGTCGATGGTGTACTTACTGTAGCGCAACGCGCCCACCACCTGCCACTGCTCGTTCAGAGTGATGCGGTCCAGGGCAAATACGCCGCCGTTGCGCACGGTCTGCTCATAGAAGGAACGGTCCCGCTGCGTGTTCTTGCTGCCGTTGGGCGCGCGCTGCAGCGAGGTGATCTCGACCGGGTCGTACAGGTTCTGGGAGGCTCGGTACATCGACGTTTCGAAGCTCGGCTGATATAGCCGGTTCTGGCTCGCCCCGATCAGCACGTCATGCCCGATCGGGCCGGTCTTGAACACGCCGTTGACTTCGGCCCGCACGTTCTGGTTGAGGTAATCCTGCCCCGGCTGGTCCGCACCGTACAAGGTGCCGGCGCCGGTCTTGACATTGTAGTTGTCGAAGATCCACAGCCAGCGGTCCCGCCGCGTGCGGGATTGGCCCAGGCTCAGGCTGGCGGTCCAGCCTTCATTGAAGGCGTAGTCGGCTCGCAGCAAATGCGTGGTGGCCTCGGACTGTGTGTCCTTGCCCTTCATGGACAGCAGCCTCCCAGGGTCCGGGATTGAGGGCAGCGTGATGACGCCGTTGACCGCGTTCTGCGGCACGATACCCGCCTGCTCCGTGATGCGGGCGCGGATGCGCTCCATATCGTACTTGAGGGTCAGGCTGTCGGTCACGCGCCAGTCCAGCGCGGCGCTGAACATACGGCGGTAGCCATTGTCGCCGTCAATCGGCGTATGGACGTTGTTGGTGAGTGCGTTGACACGCACGCCGAACTGCTGGCGCTCGCCAAAGCGCCGGCCCAGATCGATGTGGGCCAACGACGAACCGTTGTTGTCGGTGGAAAACGCCAGCGCCGTGACCGGGTTGGCGCCGGCGCGCTTGGTCACCATATTGACCACGCCGCCCGGATCGACAAAGCCGTAATAAAGCGCCGCGGCGCCCTTGAGTACCTCCATGCGCTCCTTGTCCTCCATCGGGATCGGGAGATTATTGTCGAACGGCAGGACACTGTTGAACATATAGCTCGACCGGTTGTCGAGGCTGATGCCACGTACCGAGAGCTGGTCGTAGGCAATGCCGCTTTGCTGCTGGCGCACTACGCCGGCCACGTTGCGCAGCGCGTCGTGCAGGCCGGTGGCGCCCTGCTCGTCCAGCACCTCGCGCGGCACCACGTTGACCGTAGCAGGGATATCGAGCATGTCCAGCCCGCGGTACATGCCCAATTCCGCATGGACCGGCGCGAATCCGTTGGCGATGTTGCCGACCACGTTGACGGCGGGCAGGTCGTTCGGGGCAGCCGCCGCCTCCGGCGCGGCGGTTTGCGCAAGCGCGGGGGCAGTCGATTCGATCAGGGCAAGCGTGATCAGCGCGCGACGAAGCGCTACGGCAAACATCATGATTTCCTAGGTTGTCTTTCGGCCGGCGAACGGGAGCGGCCATGCGAGCGCGCGCCCCGAGGGCGCGGCGAGCGGCGTGGCTCCTATGCACCACGCCCTGCTCCGCCGAGCTCCTACCTGGTAAGCCGGACGAGAACAGAAAACGTGCAAATGCGCGCGAGAAATTCGCGCGGCGCGGAGCGCGAGCTCAGAAGGCGACGCTTGCCAGCAGCCGCGCCTCGCGCCGCGCGCCCACATTGACCCGCAGCGCGCCGGCGCTCGACGGATAGTAAGCCTGGTCGAGCAGATTGTTGACGTTGACTTGCAGCCGCGTCCTGTAGCCGCCCAGCCGGCTCTCCCAGCGCAGGAACAGGTCGACGATGGCGTAGCCGGGTAGCCAGAATGCGTTGGCCTCATCGCCAGCGCGCCTGCCGACATAGCGCGCGCCGCCGCCGATGCGCCACTGGCCGGCGAACGCGGGCAGGTCCAGCCGGTGGCTGGCGTACAGGCTGAACGCGTGGCGCGGCACATTGACTAGGCGGTTGCCCGCCGTGACGGGATCTTCCAGCACCCGGGCATCGGTATAGGCATAGGCTCCGACCAGTTCCCAGCGCGGGCCCAGCCGTGCCCTGACATCCAGCTCCACACCGCGCGAGCCGGCCTTGCCCAGCGCGCGGCTGACACTCAGCCCGGTTTGGGGATCGGCTTCGGCCACTACGATATTGCGCTTGCGGATGTCATACACAGCCAGGCTGCCCGCCAGTCCCGTGGACAGTTCGAGCTTCGCCCCGGCCTCGAAGCTGCGCCCTTGCTCGGGCTCGAATCCCTGCCCGGTCTGCGTAGCGGCACGGTTCGGCACGAACGAGCGGCTGTAGTTACCATACAGCGAGACCTGTGGGGTGAGCCTGTACACCAGGCCAGCGAAAGGCAGCCAGGCCTGCAGGCTGTCGTCGGTCCTCGGCACGAACGGCCGGCCGATACCCTGGTATTGGTGCAGGCGCTGGTAGCGGGCCCCCAACGCAAGCATCCACTGCTCGCCCAGGTGCCAGTTGTCCTTGAGATACAGCGCGGATGCCGCGATGCGCGACACATAGCCGCTGCTTGCTTCGTCCACCACCGCCGGCGCCGCCAGGTTGCCGTACGCCGGGTCGAACACATCGAATGCGCCGTTGACAGCGCCGCGCAGCGAGTCACCCCGGGTTTCGCCGTTGCGCTCCAAATTGGCGCCCACCACCAGGTCGTGGCGCACGCCAGCCACCACGGGATGGCCCTGCACGCTCCAGTCGAGGTAGTGGATGGTCTCGTGCACGTCCCGGTTGCCGTCGCTGCGGCGCGTGAGCATGCCCGCGCCGGACAGCGCCACCGGCCTGGCCATGCTGTCATCGTAGAGGCTCTTGCTCCAATTGTAGTGCAGCCGGGTTTTCCAGTCGCCGGCCAGGCGCCGCTCAACTTGCAGGCTGAGGTTTTCATTGTGGCCATCGGCCACGGCCCAGTGTTCGTCAAAGCGCTGGCGGTAGCCGGTGCCGACGGGCTTACCGTCGACAAATACCGTGCCCCGGTCGAAGGGCTGCGTGTAGTCGTTGCGCTCGTAGGCCAGCAGGATCCGCGTATTGCCGCCGGTCCAGCGCAGAGACGGCGCCAGCAGCGTGTGCACGTTGGCACCGAAGTTGCGCCAGTAGTCCTCATGCCCGCGCTCCGCGATCATCCGGTAGTCCAGCCCGCTGTTCGCCACCGGCCCGGTCACATCCGCCATGACGGTGCCGCCGCCATAGCTGCTGGTTTCCGCACGCGCCTCTGCGTGAAAAGCAGAGAGTGGCTGCCTGGAGATAACGTTGATCACGCCACCCGGCTCCATCACGCCGTAAAGCAGAGATGCCGGGCCTTTGAGGATCTCGACCCGCTCCGTGGTGGCGCTGAACTTGTGTTGGCTGGCGCTGCGCGCGCCGTCGCGCAGAACCGAGCCATCGGTATTGGTGCCGAAGCCGCGCTTGATCAGGCCGTCCTCGGTGTTGCCGTAGGTATTGCTCTGGACCACGCCGCTGGCAAAGCGGGCGATATCGTCCAGCGAGCGCGCGCGGAAATCGTCAATCATCGCCGGCGTGATCACGTTGACTACCTGCGCGTCTTCCAACGCCAGTATCGTCATCATGCCGGCGGTGACGCTGGCGCTGGCGTGGTAGCCCTGGATGGCGCCCGCGCTGACGGTCACGGCGGGCAGGAGTGGATCGGTCTGCGCCGGCGCTGGCGCCGCCAGCTGGCGCAAGGTGTATGCGCCGTCGCCCAGCGCCACCGCTTCCAGGCCGGAGCCCGCCAGCAAGGCGGCAAAGCCCGCCGTCACCGTGTAGCTGCCGGCCAGCCCCGCAGCGCGCAGCCCGTACGCGTTAGCGGGATCGAACGATAGCGCCACACCTGCCTCAGCGGCAAAGCGGCCCAGCGCCGTCGCCAGCGGACCGGGCTCGACGTGGTACGACCGGCCTGATTGGCTACTGGGCACAGCCGGCTCTGTACTGCTGAATCCCAGTTGCGGCGCTAGCACCGCGCAGGCAGCCACGCCTTGCGCGGCAAGCCGGATCCAGGCGGAAAACAAGATCGCCGCGCGCATCGATGCCACCCGAGCTACAACGGCAAGACAGTGACCCAGTACCGCGTCAGCGACGCAATCCGGATGGGAAGTGTCCTGGCGAGGACGGCCAGCGCCTTGTCGGTGTTGTCGAGTGGGAACGCGCCGGAAACCCGCAGCGCAGCCACCGCCGGATCGCAGGCCAACCGGCCGCTGCGATAGCGGCGCAGTTCGGCCAGGATATCTTCGAGGCGCCAGTCGTTGACGACCAGGCTGCCGTCTTCCCAGGACGCGGCGGCAGGATCGGCAGTATGGATCGGCCCAACGCGCTCGCGCGTGAAGCTGGCCTGCTCGCCCGCGCGCAGCAGCAGCGACCCGCCAGCGCCGGCGCGGATCTCCACGGCACTCTCCAACACCATCACGCTGGTGCGGTCATCTTCCACGCGCACAGTAAAGCGCGTGCCCAGGGCCCGCACGCTTCCGTGTGCCGTGCCGACGAGCAAGGGGCGCGCATCGCGCGGCCTGCGTATGCCGGCGCGGGCCGTTTCGACCAGGATTTCGCCGGCACGTAACCGCAGCAGCCGCCGTGTAGCGCCGAACGTCACATCGACCGCACTGCGGGTGTTCAGGATCAAGTGCGAGCCGTCGGCCAACGCCACGCTACGGCGCTCGCCCACGCCGGTGCTGTAGTCCGCCAGCAGCGCCGGCGCCAACTCGCCATCGCGCAACCAGCGATATGATGCCGCCGCCAGTGAGCCCATGCACACGAGCACAGCCACGTTCTTGAGCCCGCGCCGCCGGCGCCGGCCCGCCGCCGTCAGCGCCGGCACCGCGATGCCGGCGGGCACTTGGCGCATGACATCGCGAATGGCCTCCAAGCGCTGCCACGCGCGCTGGTGGGCGGCATGCCTGGCGTGCCATTGCTGCCAGGCCTGGTACTCCGCCGCGCCGACCGCGCCGGAGCACAGGCGGACATACCACGCGATGGCTTCGCGCCGCACCGTGTCGGCATTGGGCTCGGCCGCGTGCGGCCCGCTCACGGCGCCAGCAGGAAGCACTGTTCGAGCGCCTTGATCATGTAGTTGTTGACGGTGCGCAGGCTCACGCCAAGCCTCAGCGCGATTTCAGCATATGTCAGGCCTTCGCACTGGGACAACACGAAAGCCTGGCGCACCGGCGGTTTCATCGCATCGAGCATGCCGTCGATGGCCATCAGTGCCTCGAGCACAATGGCGCGCTCTTCCAGCGAGGGGAGTTGCGGTTCCGGCAAGGTGGCGAGGACATCCAGGTAAGCGCGTTCGAGCGCGCGGCGCCGGTAGAAATCCACCACGAGCCCGCGCGCAATGGTGGCCAGGTAAGCCCGTGGCTCGGCCATGGCGACCGCCTCCCGCTTGCTGAGCACGCGCACGAAGGTATCGTGCGCCAGATCTGCCGCCAGGTGTGAGCAACTCAGCTTCTTGCGTAACCAGGTAAGCAGCCAACTGTGGTGATGGCTGTATAGGGCATGTAATTCGTGCTGCAAGGCAGGCTCGGCGACCGACATGACTTCCCTTGGTTGCCGACAGGCGGCCAGTTCAAATGCTAATAAGACGTATTCGCATTATAACCGATAGAAGACGATGATGTAATGCCCCTATGCTCCCCTTGGGGTTTTGGGTGCGCTGCTCCGCCAGCGCCAGCACGCCGTAGGCATCGACCAACCCAAATATGTGCCGCAGTCAGGGTGTGCTGGCGGCGCTCCAAGGCCGCGCGCTGGCATGGCTCGGCAAAGCGGGCGAAGTTCTTGATCGCAGAGTACGCAAAATCGGCGCCATTTCCCGTACATCGCGCCGCTCGACGCGGATATCGGCACTTTCTTCCGTAACTTCTCCCATCCCGCAGTGAGGGAGGAAGTGCTCGCGATAAGCCGGGTGGTTTGCGTCGGCCACGCCGCCGTGCTGCGCCCACTGAAGTCGCAGGATCTTGGCTTTTTCGCCCTCGCCGCATAGCCCTGTCACGACGGGCTCGCCGGCGCCTAGCATAGCTAGAGCGAGCGAGAGGTGGGATCGCTCGGTGTACTCGGATCGCAGCCGCTCGGTATCGGGACCCGCTCATCGCTCACCCGAGCAAATTTCCGAAGAAGACTAAAGCGATGATAGAATAATAAATCCTTCCGGATGGATTTATTATTCTATGTCCGAAGCAAACAGGCGCCTCAAGAACCCTGAACTTATTCGTAACCAATGCCTATCGGTAGTGCGAGAGTTGCTGCTCTCGCACGGGCCCGATTCCGTTACCCTCGACTTGGTCGCACAGGGCGCCGGAGTGACCAAGGGAGGGCTGCAGTATCACTACCGCAGCAAGAATGCCCTGCTCGAGGCACTGAGCGAGCAACTTTTCGAGGAATTCGACAGAAACTATCAACGCGCGCTGGCTGCTGAGGCAGACGATCCTGGCAAATACGCTCGAGCCTACATTAATACATGTTTCCACAGCACAACTTACGACAATGCCATCGGAACACAGCGTGCCATAGCAATGCTGGCGTTGACGCTCCCCTCTTGTCGTGAGAAATGGAGCCACAGAATGACTAAGGCCCTTAAGCATGACGACGCGGGCGCGGCGAATGAAGATCAACTCCTAATATGCCGACTCACAGGAGATGGAATGTGGTTTGCGGAAATGTTCGAGGTCTATGATTTCGATGGCCCCCGGAAAGCGCGTCTACTCGCATTGCTTCTGGAAATGTGCGACAGAGCCATGCGTTAGCGCTTTAACCGCCTGGCACATACCGTGAGATACCGCCGGTACATTACCGCGCCCCTCCCCAACGCGTCTTAACGTTTCTTGACGCTCATTCGGCAAACTGCATGCTCGCACCATCTCCCCGCACCCTGTCAAACACGAGGTTCTCCCGCGACGGCCTCCTCGAGATTCTTTCGGAGCGTCCGTCCCAGCTCCGTTTCGAGCGATGCGACTTCGATGATCAAGATTTCAGTGGACTAGACCTCTCGTCCGTCGAGTTTCTGATGTGCACATTCGTGGGCGTGTTGTTAAGGAAAACTAATCTTGTCGAATCAAAGTGGATGCGCAACAAGGCCGCGGGCGCTGACTTTACTATGGCGGACGCCACAGAAGCGAGGTTTTGCAGCTGCGACCTTAACAACACGCAGTGGGAACGCGCACGGCTAGCTAGCACAATCTTCACGGAAACAAAGCTAACAGGCGCTCGGTTTCGCGAAGCCACTACCCTTGGCTTAGTCTTCCATAGCAGCCTTCTCGTCGGCTGCGACCTTCGCGGCTTATCGTTTCGTAAACAACGCCTTGAGCAAATTGACTTGTCCGACGCCGACCTCGCGGGCTGCGATTTCCGGGATGCCGTGTTCGACGGAGGCCGTCTGCGTGGCGCCAATCTGAAGCAAGCGCGCTTTGATGGCGCCGACCTTCGCCTGGCCGACATCGGCGGGTTAAACCTGACCACTGCCGTAGCTTCATTCAAGGGCGCCATCATCTCTGCTGACCAAGCAGCCGAGATTGTTGGGCAAGCGGGCATCCGCGTCTACTAACCTTGGGATGGTGTTCAAAACGACGTCATGAGAGTCGTGCTGACCGTGCGAGCGTGGTCGGATGAAATTGATGAGATCTTCGGTCAGATTTCGACACCAGGTTCAGGATTGGCACCGGCGCTATCACCCACGTTTCGCGTCGCCGGCCCAAATACCGGCGCACTCATCCCTTGGTGCTCGGCTGCAGTCGACGGCGCTCCATCCACAGATTGCTCAGTCAAGCCACGGTAGCGCCCTTCATGTGGGCAAACTGGCGTTTGATGATGCGAAAAAGGGGGACTCCATGCGGGCCTACTACGCATGACTCCGCCCCTATGCCTCGCATCGGCACGCTTACTCTCACGGGTACTCCGCTTAAGTTTCTCCCTTAGAAGCTGTTGCGAAATTACCCATAGGGTCTGTTAGGTTTTTCGAGCCGGTGTTAACTTCCTGTCTTGTTTTGCCTGACAGGAAGCGATGCCCGGAGAGCTGATAGACGACGAACTGTGGTCACTCATCGAACCGTTGCTGCCGGCGCGAGCGCCGCGCAACCGCCGATATGCAGGGCGCAAGCCGACGCCAGACCGAGCGGTGCTAACTGGCATCGTGTTCGTTCTGCGCTCTGGCATCGCCTGGAATCTACTGCCGAAAGAGTTGGGCTGTAGCTCGGGCACCGCATGCTGGCGGTGGCTGCTTGCATGGCAGGAGGCTGGCGTCTGGCAACGCATCCACGAGACACCACTGTCCGAATTGCGCCGTCGCGGCCAACTCGACATGGCGCGCGCCATTGTCGACAGCTCCTCGGTTCGCGCCATGCTGGCGGGAAAAAAACTGGCCCGAACCCAACGGACCGGCGCAAGTTGATTTCAAGCAGGGCATGCTGCGCGAGCAACTCACTGTGCACCGGGTCGCATCCCAACGCCAATCGACGCCATGCGCGTCGCGTCACCGGACTCGCATCGTTCGACAGGAAGGGGTGCGAAACCTGGGAATCTAGCCCGCGGTTGGGGGAGCAGACCAATGTGCGGTTGCTCTCCGCGCAAGCCGATTCTCGGTTCAAGACGTAGCGGCAGCGCGTACGCACGATGCAGGCGGCGTAGATGCTGAGCACAGCTTTGTCACGTTGACGTGCCGCCGCGATAGCGGCGCTCCATCCGACCGCCAACTCGATCGAAGAGAGCGCATTTAATAGCCGCGTCACAATGACCGCATCAAAAATGAGATCGGCTTTCATCGGCTTGACGTCATAGGAAACAATATCAGCCCAGACATGACGCTGGAGTCAATGCACGAATCCCCACCCAACTCACTAGCAGGTCAGTTTTCGAAACCGAATTTCCCTTCTACGGCGATGGCCTTCATGGCAAGCCGCGCGCTGGGTGCTTCGCGCGACTGTAGGGACGCGGACAGGAAGCTCTTGTCTTCGCTGCGGCGGCCAATGGCAACTGCGGCCTGCACTGTGTAATCGGCCGGAATGCCAAGGCTGCTGCGTGCCAAATCCTTGTCGAAGCCGGCGATGCCATGGGCATGCCAGCCCAGCAAAGTGGCTTGCAAGGCGACGTAACCCCAAGCAGATCCCGTGTCGAACTCGTGACTTGCGTTGTACACGGGCGCCGCTGCGCCCGGCATTTGAGCGCTGTTGGCCGACGCGATGATCAGCAAGGCCGACGCGCGCTCTGCCCAACTCTGGTTAAAGGTGTTGAGCGTGGCAAACAGCGGCTGCCAGGCCGGCGTGCCCGCACGGGCGTAGATGAAACGCCAGGGCTGCAGGTTGAAGGCCGAAGGCGCCCAGCGGCCTGCCTCGATGATGGTCAGCAGTTCCTCCTCGCTGATGCTCTCGCCCGTGAATGCACGGGGCGACCAACGGTCGATGAAGATGGGGCTGACTCCGTATTCCGGTTGGCGGGACGGTGCTGGCATAGAGAGACTCCTTTAGTGTGTCCGATATGGAAATGAAGCTGCTTGCCGCAATGGTATCCGCCCGGCGCTGGCGGTGCGTATGCCCGGTCCGGCGTGAAATCTCATGCGAACGAGCACACCTCGTCGAAAGACGGCCGAGGGAGCCGATCCCACATTTCTCGATGTGGGTCGCCGCGGCCCAGCGCGCAAACGAGGTTAGTCTTCACACGTCCGTCGGGGAAGAAATCTCGGTCGACGCTGTCATGCCTGAACCCCGACATCGGTCCGCAATCGAGTCCAACCGCGCGAGCAGCAACGATGAAATACCCTGCCTGCATTGAAGAATTCCGAAACGCCGTCTCTTCGGACAGAGCAGGACTGTCCGTGAACATTTTCGCCCGCGTCGGATCATGGGGAAACAAGACATCCAGCCGCTCGAAGAAGCGAGTGTCATAGCCGAGTATCGCCGTCACCGGCGCAGCGAGAACCTTGTCAGCGTTCCTGCCCAGCATGGCCTTTGCTAGGCGTTCGCGGCCTTCCTGTCCGCTCACGAACACAATACGCAGCGGATTTGTGTTGGAACTGGTCGGACAGAACTTCATCAGCTCATAGAGTTCGACCAGCTTTTCCCTCTCGACAGGTGCATCGGTCCATGCATTAAAGCTGCGCGCCTCGAGGAAAATCCGATCGATGTTCTCTTTGTCTGTCCCGTTACCCATTACCTGACTCCTTTGTATCTACCTTGAATCATTGAAAGTGGCTCAGCGCTCGCCTCCACGATGCAAAGCACAAGGCCAACGAGTAAATCTACCGGCCATCCTGCGGCGCGAGTTCCTTCACGAGCCGGCGCGCCTTGTTCCGCCAGAGCACCCAGGCCCGGTCCAGATGGGCATTCGTGCTTGCATCGGTGGCTCTCGCTTCTTCGTCGGTGAGATAGCGCACCTCGCCCAGCGCCATCCCCTGCAATTGCAGGCGGGCATTGAGCTCCGCGTAGACGGCCCGATGCACCGCCTGGCGCAGCGACTCGCCCACCACGGTACTGCCGTGTCCACGCATCAGCACGATCGTAGATCTCCCCAGCGACGCGGCCAGTCCCTGCCCCAGGACGGGATTTCTGACGAGGAGATCGGAGCCATCCCCTGCCACGTCTTGAATCTCGAAGACGGGACAGCCCTCACCGCCGAGAAAGCCGCAGGTGTGGCATACCGGTCGCAAGCGCGTGCCCGTCACCCCGAATGGAATCAGCGTAGGGGAATGGCTGTGGACGATAGCTTTGACGTCTGGCCGTGACCGATAGATCTCGGTATGAATGAACCGCTCCACGTAGGTCTGCATGCCGCTTTGCCCGACCACCTGACCATCCAGATCGACCCTCAGGATATCCTCCGCTCCCACGAGCGCCGGCGCCATGCTGCGTGCAATGAAGAAGCTCCCGGGATCACTGTCTGACCGCACGCTGACATGGCCGAATCCGTCAAGCACGCCCTCGCTATACAAAATGTGATTGGCATCGACCAGGTCGTCTACCAGAATGCTGTCTGAATCTGCCTGTGTTCCCACACACACTCCCAATGATCAGAAAATCGCCCGCGCAAGGCGCTCGTACATCCGCGCACCGCCTCTCGCGGTCTCTTATCCACGGCCAAGCCGAGCCTGCCGCCTACCCTGGCCGCGCCTGCTTCAGGTAATCGATGGTGAAGTGCGGCAGGATGAGGTCGCTGCGCACACGCACGAATCGCACCATCACGGCTTTACCGACCTCCGCCTGTGGCCATTGCCCGGGTAACAGATTCGATGTCAGCACCATCTCGCCGTCGGTTCCATCCAGCCGCACATGCACGATAGGCAGTGGCGTGCGCAAGGCGAAGGCCGGGTCCATCACGCGGTGGTTGACCACGTGGCCAACGATCACGCCTGTGCCGACAAGACGCTCCCATACCGGATCGGCGGCGTGGCAACGAGGACAATACTCGCGAGGCGGCCAGCGCCAGGTCGCGCACTGGCCGCATTTCTGGCCCAGCAGTTCGCGCCGCTGGCAGCCCGCCCAGAAGGCCGCGCTGTCGGGGTCCGGGCGAACGCCCGGTGGCAATGGAGACGTCATGCCCCCCTCCTCAGGATCAGCGCGCTGTCGCCGGATTCGCTGCCGACTAGCGCGAACTCGGCATTGCGCACCTGGCGACAACGGCAGCGGTCGTAGTCGTGGCCGGCGGTGCACAGGTCGTCGCGCACGCCGCCCTCGCGCAGCTGTTGCACGGCCTCGACAACGTGGCCCAGACCCGCGATGTTGCCCTCGGACAAGTGGCCACCGTGCGTATTGGTCGGGATCACCCCGTCAAGAGCCAGCTCACCGCTGCGGACTCGCGCCGCAGCCTGACCCGGCGGCACGAGGCCGAACTGCTCGATGTGCAGCAGGGCCATGCCCGTGAAGGGATCGTAGATCTCGGCAACGTCGATGTCCTGCGCCCGAATGCCAGCCTTTCGGTAAAGCGATTGCGCCAGCATTCCAGCATGCAGGTCCCAGTGGTTGGGGCCGGTCCGCGAACGCACCGGAGCACCAAGGGTACCCCCCTCTATTGCTCGGATCGTGACCAGCGACGACGGCAGCCGCCGCGCGTCCTCGGTCAACGAGACGACCACGGCCATCGCGCCGTCGTTCCATATGCTGCAGTCGAGCAGGCGAAACGGCTCAATGACCCACGGCGACTTCTGGTGGTCCTCAACCGTGATCGCGTCTGTCATCAGCGCCTTGCGGTTGAGCCTGGCGTTCGCCCGCTGCTGCACGGCCAACTCGGCGAAATCACGGTTTTGCAAGTCGTAGGCATGCATGTAAGCGCTGACGTGGGGACCATAAAGGGTCGCAGGATGCTGCGCTCCGAAAGGCTCGTTCCACTGCCGCTGCCCCGAATGCCACGTGTCCAGACCCGGCAGAAAGCCGGGCTCGGAGCGGGAATTCGCGGCCCGGTAAACCAGCACATGCCGGCACATGCCGGAATACACGGCCATTGCAGCCGCCGCGATGGCCGACGCCGCCCAGGCTCCGCCGCTGCTGTCACAGAATGACATGCGGCACGCGCCAAGCCCCAGGCTGTTGGCCAGCTCGGCAGGCGCCGGCGTATCACGCATGCCCCAGTAGTAGGTCACCAAGCCATCGATGTCGTCCGGCTCGAGCCCGGCATCCGCGATCGCGTGTAGCGCAGCCTCGGTGGCCAGCGAGAGCACACTGCGGCCACTCTTCTTGGAAATCGCGGTCCATCCGACGCCCGAGATCGCCGTACGATCCATCATCGCGTTATCCGCCATGAGCGCACTCCGTGGGCAAATCAGCTGGCAAGGTTCTTTTGCACCCAGTGCGGGAACCCGGCGATGACGTCGGCGGGAATCGGCACCCTGGCTGCAGCGCGCTCAGCCATGCGAGCCTTGACCCTCTGCGCGGATTCGTCGAGCCGAGCCAGCAGCGATGCGAGCTGGACACCGACGAGATGACCATCGCGCTTGACGATGCGGCCGCCAACAATCACCGTGTCGATGAGTCCGGCATGGGTCTGCAGGACGAGCTGCGCCACCGGATCGTTCACCGGTCGCACACCGATGTGATGGCCACCCACCACGATCAGATCGGCCTGCTTGCCCGGGGTCAGACTGCCAGTACGGTCGCCGAGACCGACTGCCTCGGCGCCGTTGATCGTGGCCCACTTCAGCGCATCCGCAGGATTGATGGTCATGCCGTAGACGTCACGGCCCTGGGCGAGCAGCGGCTCCGCGTCCGCCCATCGCACGAACCCCAGCGCCTGACGTGTCGGGGTCAGGATGTCGCCACCGTTGAGCGAAACAATATCGGCCCCGATGGTCGGCTTGAGGCCGTATCGGATCGCCTCGTTGATGGCTAACCGGCCCATGCCCATGTTGATCTCGCTCTCCGGCGTAGTCGAGAGCCAGGCTCCGGATTCCGCAACGAGCTTCCAGTCGGACGGCTGAAGCGCGGTCGCGTGCACCAGGATCACGCGCGAATCCAGCACGCCGGCCGCGGCGAGCTGTGGCACGCCCGATGGCAAGGCCTTGCTGGTGGCGATGTGCACGGTCGACACAGCGCCAAATTCATCGGCAAGGCGCTTCTGGGCAAGATTCACCGAAATCGGGGATAGCCCGATCTCAGACAGGGCGGCCGCCAAGGTCACCCGTCCGGACGAGGAGAACCGCTCCTTGGCAATCCGTGCAAAATCGGCCATGCGATCGTAGTCGGGCGGCGCGAAGATGTTGGACTGGCCGAGGCCGTAGGCATAGACGCCACGGATGCCAGACTCCACCAGCGCGTCCACGCCAGCATCGGCATGCTCGGGCGTGTTGGTGATGTGGGCGTAGTCCAGCAGGGTGGTCACGCCCGAGTCGAGCGCTTCGAGCGCACCTACCAGGGTTCCAAGCCGCGCATCCTCTGCCGTGTAGGAAGGGGTGGAATCGGCCCAGAAGCCGCTGATGTACTCCTGCAGCGAAATAGAGCCGCAGCAGCCACGAAGCTGAGTCTGCCAGGTATGGCGATGGGTGTCGACGGTACCCGGCGCGATGATCCCGCCTTCGGCGTGGATGACTTCCGCATCGCTCACGCCCAGATCACGCCCGACGGCGACGATCACATCGTCCTCGATCAAGACCTCACCATCTGGAATGACGCCGAGCTTGGGGTCGACCGTGACCACATGTCCGCCCCGGACCAGAATACGCCGCCTGTTCATGCATGACTCCTGTTGGTAATAACCGAACCCAATTCCATCGTCTGAAACATCATCTTTCTCCCGGTTTTTGAATGACCGCAATCCTTGTGTGAGCGCCCATTTTCCCGTCAGTCACCAAGAGACCCGAAGCAAGCCAGCGGCAGCTCCAGGCTCCCATGAGCATCAGGCGTCGATCGGCTCTCCGAACGACAGCGGGTATTCCTGCCGTACGTTCCATTCCTGCTCGGGCTCATAGCCATAGATCCAGCCCAGCCCAAGCGGGGTATCCCCCGCACGCTCACGCGCCCGGAACTGTTCCTGCCGCTTTTCCCAGTCGCCAGCGTGCACGAGCCGGCTGTTGATGAGGGATTGCCGCTGTACGGCATGCGCACGCGGAATACGCACGTTGCGGAATCCGGCCAGGGCCGCTTCGGGATCGCCGCGCCCGGCATCGAGCCAGCGCGACAGCACATAGGCGTCCTCGAATGCCTGCGCCGCGCCCTGCCCGGCATTTGGCAGCATCGGATGCGCGGCATCTCCGATCAACTGGATCCTGCCGCGGCCCCAGTTCTGCGAAGGCTGGCGCCCGAACAAGCCCCACTTCGAGCACTCGGTCACTTCGCCCAGCAAGCGGTTGAGATCGGCGGTCGGGCACGCGAAGCTGCTGCGCATCTCATCCGGATCGCCGGGCGTGGTCCAGCTCTCCGCCACCCACCCGTCCGCGTCGGCCTGCGTGGTGATATTGATGATCTTGCTGCCGCGCAGGTAATAGGTCATCAGGTGCATGCCCTTGCCGATCCAGCCATAGAAGCCGTGCGGGCCAAGGAACCCCTCGGGCAATCGGCTGCCATCGATCAGCGCGCGCCAGACCATCTGCCCCGTGAACTGTGCCTCGTCCTGGCCATACAGATACTCGCGCACCTGCGAGCGGATGCCGTCGGCACCAATCACCAGGTCGGCCGTGTGCGTACGGCCATTGGCAAACGCCAGCGTGATTCCGCCCGGCCCTTCCGAAAGGTCAACGAGCGAGTGCCCGAGGTGGATCCGGCCGGCATCGATGGCGCCAGACAGAACGCCGATCAGATCGGCCCGGTGGAAAGCGTAGTACGGTGCGCCATAACGCCCGACGGTGGTGCCAGGATCGGCGAACCGCGTCTCGGCCAGCGACTCACCGGAATACAGCGACCGCTGGATGTAGCCTGTCACCGGATTGCCCACTGACGCCAGTGACTCGCCCAGACCGATCGCCGACAAAGCCTTAACCGCCTGTGGACTGATGTTGATGCCCGCCCCGACCTCGCCCAGTTGCGGGGCGCGCTCGAAGACGTCAACCTCGAAGCCAACGCGAGACAAAGCGATGGCCGTGGCCAGCCCGCCAAGGCCGCCACCGACAACTGCGATGGAAGGAGTTTTCCCATTCATGACGTCTCACCTTTCTAATAGTTTTTTCAGGTCGCCTGGGCATGTGCGAAGCGCGCACACCTGGCAGAGAATCAACGCGCAGTCTGCGCCTGACGCTCCCGAATGATGTTGCGCAACGGCGCAAGACCGGTGATCTCGACGCGAACCTCGTCGCCATCGACAAGCCGCTCGCCACGGGTATGGCCAACACCTGCGGGCGTGCCGGTGGCGATCACGTCGCCGGGTTCCAGGGTGAAGTAACGGCTAGCGGCTGCAATGATCTCGGGAATACCTGTAATCAGACTGGCCGTGCTGCCATCCTGCTTGACCACGCCATTGACGAGGCATCGGATACGCAGATCGTTCGGATCGCCGACCTGCCAGGCGGGCTTGACCGCACCGAGCGGGGAAAATCCGTCCAAGCCCTTGCAGGCCGTCCAGTCGAACTGGAACGGCGGCGCGATGGCGACCTTGCGGCGCAGCAGCCCACGTGCGGTGATGTCGTTGAAGCAGGCATAGCCGGCCACATGGCCGAAGGCATCCTCGGGACGGATATCGCGCCCACCGCGCCCGATCACCACCGCCAATTCGGCCTCCCAGTCGACCGCGAAGGCGGGATCGGCGGGGATCGGCACGGTGTCGCCGTCGCCGACCAGAGCCGTGGTCGGTGGGACCAGGAAGAAGTATGGCTGCCATCCTTCGGGAATTTCGGTGACGCTCATCTCGGCAATATGGTCGCGATAGTTCGCGCCCACGCACAGTACCTTGCGCGGATGGCGGATGGACAGCAGTTCCTTACCCTCCAGAGGCTCCAGCGCATCCGGATCGATGTCACGCAGGATCGGCGCCAATGCATCCCAGTCGTTCAGCGCATGGAAAAGGCCTGGATAAGGCCGCAGCGCATCGGGGACCACGACGCGGCCGTCCGCACGACGGATCGCAGCTACCTCGGTCTCGCGTCCAGCCGATTCCAGGCGATAGGTGATAAGACTCCAGGAACTCATGTTGTTGCCCTTTCTCGATGTCATGTCGTTGGTCTGCCTGCGTCGTTTGCAGGCCGGTGCCTCGTCCGTTTGCACGGATTCCGCGCCTTATCGCTTAATGGGCCCGCCGGGAGGAATCGGTCCCCACAGGTTCATGGACACCGGATTGGCCTCCCACGTGGTCGGGCGCATCGGGAAATACTCGTGCCAGGGCCTCGGCTCGTAGTAGCCCTTGTCCTCGTCGAGCATGACATCGAGCTGGGTAAACAATTCGATATGGTTACCGTCGGGATCGTCGTGGTAAGCGAAGATGTTATGACCCACGGCGTGGCGACCAGGTCCCCAGTTCAAGCGAATCCCATGCTTGACGAGGTTGTCGATCATCCCCTGCAGATGCGTCAGATCTCTCGCCTCGTAGGCCATATGGTGTATGCCGGACATCGTGTCGCTCTGCATGAAGACGCCCGCATGGTGATCGGCGTTGCAGCGCATGAAGACGAAAAAGTTGCTGATCGAGTCAGACCAGCGGAAGCCAAGCGCACCCTCGTAGAAAGAACGCATTGCCGCAATCGACGGCGTGTAGGCGCCGACGTGTCCGAGCTTGCTTGGTCGATGGTCGAAGCTCAGACCGACGCCGCTTTGCTCCTGCTCCTGGTACAGGTGCAGTGCAGCCCCTGTCCCTGGCTCGGTCAGCACCAGCACATCGGGGGTGCCTGGACCGATGTCAGAACGACGCTCGGCCTTGAGACCAGCCGCCGCGAGGCGGCGTTGCGCGCTCGTCAGGTCCTCGTTGATCTCATAGCCAACGATGGAGCGCCCTCGGGACGCCTCAGCCTTGTTGATAACGATGCAGTGGTGGTCGCCCCCGGTAGTGAGAAACGCCTGCTGCGGCGACTCGTCGAGCGCGACGAACCCCAGCACCTTGGTGTAGTGTTCGGTGAGGCGGGCGACATCCGGCGTATCGAGAGAGACATACCCCAGTCGCGAGACATGCACCGGCGAATCGGCAGTCCTCGTGCTATCGGGCGTGGTGGAATCTGTCATGTTCTATTCCTCATGTTTACGCAGCAAGGGCGTAGGTATCGGCGATGTGGCAGACCGGGGGCATCGTTCGGCGACTGCCCGCAAGTCCACACGTCAGGCGCGCATCCCGGCAGGAACGCGCTTCAGATGGCTCCGGCTTTGCGCAGCTGGTCGAGCGTCTGCTCGTCGTAGCCAAGTACTTCCCGGTAAACCTCGTCGTTGAACTCGCCGACCGCCGATCCCGCATGGCGAATTTGCGAAGGTGTCCGGCTGAAACGGATCCAGGGCGCCAGCAGGGTGACGTCGCCGGCCTCGGCGTGCGGTACCGTCACGAACGCCTCGCGCGCCTTGATGTGGCGGTCCTCCAGGACTTCGCCGATCGAGTAGACCGGTCCAACCGGGATCTTCAATGGGGTTAGCAGATCGAACAGTTCCTTCGGCGTGAACTCCTTCAGCCACCCGGCCGCAGTCTGCTGAACGAGTTTGAGGTTCGTCCGGCGCGCCTCGACCGTTGCGAACCGCTCGTCCGCGAGCGCGTCGGCGTGTCCGAGCGCCGTCGCGAAGCCGGTGAACTGCTCTTGCGTCATGTCCGGCACGTGGAAAGCAACGTGGCCGTTCTTCGCCTCCATGTACGCGCCTGCCGGCCCTTGTCCCTCGAAATGCTCATGGAAGCCCTGCACCATAAAACCCATGAGCGCCTCCTGCATCGAGACCTCGACCTTCTGCCCCTCGCCCGTCATCGAGCGATGATAGAGCGCGCCGAGAATGCCAACAGCGAGCGAGACGCCAGCCGCTTCATCGCCGATGCCGAGCACCTGGGTACCGTGTGCACCCGAAAGCCCCCAAGAGGTGGCTGCCCAGCCCGACACGGCCATGGCAACGGTCGCGTACGAACGGAACGATGCGTACGGGCCGGTCTCGCCGTACCCCTTGGACGAGCCGTAGATGATCGAAGGATTGAGTTCCTTCAGCGCTTCATAGCCGAAGCCTAGCCGGTCCATGACGCCCGTCGAGAAATTCTCCACCACGACATCGGATTTCTTCACCAGTTCGGCAAAGACCTCACGACCTCGCTCGCTCTTCAGGTTCAGGGTGATCGTCTTCTTATTCGCATTGACGGCGAGGAACTCGTATCCGTCATGGTCTGCGTCGACCGGCATCCAGGCGTGACGAAAGCGATCGGGAGCTTCCTGCTGCTCGACCTTGATCACTTCGGCGCCCATGTGCGCCAGCAACATCGTCGCAAAAGGACCGTTCAAGACATGCGAAAGGTCGAGCACGCGAATTCCGCTCAGCGGCCCGGAATTTTTGGTTGCACTCATCAGATACCACTCCCTGGAATGAAAATGCCAGAATGAAGATGACAAAGCGAAGACAGGCAGCAGGCCGTTGCCCTCTGAAGGCCGGCTCGCGCCTGACCGGGCCATGTAGCCGACGGCGGTACGCGGCGAATTCCGCCGACGACCACCAGGGTCAAGGGCCAGCTCAAGCGTCGCCCCTTGGAGCCTGCACCTGCGCACCAGCCGCCTGGGCGGCGAACAGTGCTGCAGTTGATGCGGTGAGATTCACCGTCTTGAGCTCGTGGAAGGCATGCAGCCCTTCCAGCCCTAGCTCACGACCCACGCCCGATCCCTTGACGCCGCCAAAGGGAACCTGCACGTTGTGGGCAAACGCATTGATGCTGAACGTACCTGCGCGCACCGACCGCGCCACCCGCGCAGCGGTCTGCGGGTCCTCAGTGAAGACGCCGCCATGCAGGCCATACTCGGTGTCGTTGGCGATCGTCACCGCCTGGTCGAGCGTGTCATAGGGCAGCACTACGGCCACAGGTCCGAAGATCTCCTCGCGGCTCACGCGCATCGCATTGCTGGCATTGGAGAACACCGTCGGCTGGACGTAGAAGCCGGTGGCAAGGTTGGCGGGCACGCCACCACCGGTCGCCACGGTCGCGCCCTCTTGCCGGCCGGTCTCGATATAGCCTAAGACTCGGTCGCGCTGCGCCTTCGAAGCCAGCGGCCCCATGGTCGTGGTCGACTCGTGGGGATCGCCGACGACGAACGATTCGGCAGCGCCAACGACCACGTCCAACCATTGGGTATACTGGGAGGCCGGCACCAGGATGCGTGTGAATGCCGAACAGAGTTGGCCGGTATTGGAGAAGGTCCCCTCGACAATGCCGCGCAAGACCGTGTCGCGGTCGGCATCCGCGGCGATGATCGCGGCGGACTTTCCGCCAAGCTCGAGCTGCAGTCGGGCGAAGTTCGCGCCGGCCGTACGCGCGATCTCACGGCCAGCGGCCGTCGACCCGGTGAAGCTGACTTTGTCGATGCCGCGGTGGGCCACGAGTGCTCGGCCGGTCTCCCGGCCTCCCGTCACCAGGTTGAAGACCCCTGGCGGCAAGCCGGCCTCGCGGAACGCTTCCGCGACCAGGTAGATGTCCAGCGGTGTCTCCGGCGCCGGCTTGAACACCACAGTGCAGCCACTCACCAGCGCAGGCACGATTTTGGCGATGGCCATATTGAAGGGGCTGTTCCAAGGCGTGATCGCGGCGACCACGCCAACCGGCTCGCGCAGTACGGCAGCCGGACCCCAACGGGTCTCGCGGATGTCGCAGAGCGCGTCCTCTCGCGCCAATGCCAGGAAGTACCGCCCCACCCACAGGCCGGCGGGTGCCTTCTTCAACGAGATCGAAGCGGGCAGCCCCATCTGCGCCGTCACCAACTCGGCGATCTCGCCGAGCTTGGGCTCCAGCAGCGCGAGCGCACGCTCGATGAAGGCGGCGCGCTCGGCCGTTGGCAAAGTGGGCCATGGACCCTGATCGAAGGCACGCCGGGCCGCCGCCACTGCCGTGTCGATATCACTGGCGTCAGCATCTGGAACCTGGCCAATGGCGACTTCCGTCGCCGGCGACGTGACGACGATGCGCTCACGCGAATTCGCAGCGCGCCACCGGCCATCGATGAACAAGTCGTGCCGCACATTCATGTTGTGTCTCCTCTCATATGACGAAACGCCGGCAACGGTACCGAGCCCGGATGAGCAACGGGATTCATCCCTAGCCATGCCATTGCCAAAGCATAGCTAATGCAATGTTTCACTGTCAAGGAGGAATATTCAGAAAAAGACAAGTACCGCTGCACGAAGGCGCGAAATCCCCATAAAACCTTATAATCCCTCAATATTCGGGATGCGCATGAACTCATACCATTGGAGATCCTCCCAAGGGAAAGCCCTAACAACAATGCACTTGCTATGTTTTGCACACTTGTGCACGATAGATGGATAGGCTGCGTGCTCCGCTCATCCGCGGCGCTTGAGGGATCCCCGACACCGGCGGCAACCGGACGGCATCCTTCATGCACCGCATGACGTCGCACAACCTGCATCGACCTTCAACATCGACCTTCAACCCTGAGAGGATCGGCCATGAAAACCCCATTGCACTTCGGCTTCTTTAGCTCGTTCTCACAACCGGCGTGGCACGCGCCAGACGACCGACTCTTCGGCGATGACTGGCCGACCGGCGCGTACCACGCCTGGCTCGCGCAACGCGTCGAGGAGGCCACCTTCGACTTCCTGTTCTTCCTGGACACTTCGGCGGTCTCCCGCGTGCTGAACGACAACACCGACATTGACCTGCGCTACGCGCTCACGTCGCCGCACAACGATCCCGTCGCGCTGCTCAGCTATCTGGCCGCCAAGACCAAACGGCTGGGCCTGATCGCCACCGCCTCGACCACGCTGTACCCGCCGTTCCTGCTTGCGCGGCTCTACGCCACGATCGACAACCTGAGCCATGGCCGGGCCGGATGGAACATCGTCACCTCCAGCGAGAACGAATCTGCGCAGAACTATGGGATGGACGCACTGCCGCCTACGCAGCAGCGTTACGACATGGCCGACGAATTCGTCGAAGTTGTCAACAAACTATGGGATTCCTGGGAGCCCGACGCCATCGTCAAGGACATGGAGAACGGCTGCTATACCAACCCGGCGAAGGTCCACTCCATCGAACACGTCGGCCCGCACTTCAAAGTACGCGGACCACTGAACTCGTATCCCTCGCCGCAGCGGCGCCCGGTGTTTGCCCAGGCCGGAGGCTCGCCTCGCGGGCGCGAGTTCGCGGCCCAGCATGCCGAACTGATCATGTCGGTGACGATAGGCGGCGTCGAGGCGATGAAGGAGTTCAAGGAAGACATTCATGCCCGGATGAAGAAGCACGGGCGAGATCCGCGTGAAGCCCGCATCCTCTACGCACTGCATCCCTACATCACGGATGACAACGAGACCCTGCGCAAGTCGATCACCGATTCTCAACTCATCCCCGTGCTCGGCAAGCACAGCGCCCACTTGGGTGTGGACCTGCTCTCGTTCGACCTCAACAAGCCCTTCCCCTCTGACGTTGTCGCCAACGGCACGACGAGCATGCTGGAAATGCTCAAGGAGAAAGGTCGCAGAGGCATCACGTTGCGCGAGGCGATCATCGACTTCAACTGGGGGGACGACGAAATCGGCGCAGTCGGAACTGCACAGTCGGTGGCCCGCAACCTCGTCGAGGTAATGGAAGAAGTCGGCGGCGACGGTTACATCATCATGGCGACGCAGGACGCGAACCGCGCCTATCTCGACGGCATATTCGAAGGGCTCGTCCCGGAACTCAAACGCCTCGGCGCCATGCGGACCTCGTATACGGACGGCACCCTGCGCGACAACCTTTTCGCCTTCTAAACCCCTTTGCGCGCGCAGGCTAACTTCGTCTCGCGCACCTACGACTCAGGACGCTAACACCCATGACTATTGCACCTCCTTCCGACGTCACGGCTGACGTCGCCATCGTCGGTGGCGGCTTCGCCGGCCTCGCAGCCGCGCGTGACCTCACCCGTGCTGGCCTGAGAGTCAAGCTATTCGAAGGCCGCGACCGGCTGGGAGGCCGGACCTGGTATCGCGACAGCTCGCTCGGACGCCCGCTGGAGTTTGGCGGCGGCTTCGTCCACTGGACCCAGCCGCACGTGTGGGCGGACCTCGTCGCCTATGGCATGGAGCTCGAACCCGTCGATCCGGTCGACACCGTCTATTGGATCGGCGACAGCGGCGTGAAACAGACGCCTATCGACCAGTACAGAGCATTTGTCGGACAGGGCCAGGCGGCATTGGCTGCCGGTGCCCTGAAGGCTTTCCCTCAGCCGCATGAACCATTTCCGTTGACGCACGAGGCGATCAAGGCAGATCAGGTGTCCGTAGCCGATCGCATCGCCGAACTCGGCCTGCCGGAGGAGCTTGCGCAGATCCTGCGCGGCCACTGGACACTGTCCTTCAACGGATCGACAGCCGACGGTGCCTGGTCGCAGATTCTCCGCCATACCGCACTGGCCGGCGGCGTGTGGCAGATGCGCGCGGAATCTGCCTCGACCTATATCATTCGCGGTGGCACAACACAATTCGTCGATGCATTCGCTGCCGACACCGACGCCGAGATCCACCTGTCCACGACGGTACGAGCCATCCGCAGCACCGGCGAAGGCGCCTCGATCGAGACCGAGAACGGTGACACATTCCACGCACGCCATGTGATCGTGACCGTCCCGCTGAATGTGCTGGGTTCGATTGAGTTCGAACCCGCCCTGTCCGATGTGAAACAGGCCGCGGCGCAGCAGGGGCAAGTCTCGACGGGCTTCAAGGTATGGATGCGCGCGAAAGGCAAGGTGGACCGCTTCATCGCCTTTGCGCCGGACAGCTATCCGCTGACCATGATGGGCTACGAATATGAACTGGACGGCGATACCATCCTGCTCGGCTTCGGCCCGCGCACGAATGATCTCGACCTCACGGATGTACGTGCCGTGGAAGCGGCGGTACGGCAATGGCGACCGGACATTGAACTGGTCGGGGTTGACGCGCACGACTGGAGCGCCGACCCGCTCGCCGGCGAGACCTGGGCGATGCTACGCACCGGTCAGCTTTCCGGCCAGATCGAGGAACTCATCCGACCTGAAGGCCCGGTGCGCATTGCCGGCAGCGATTACGCGCTGGGCTGGAGCGGCCACATCGACGGCGCTATCGAGAGCGGGCGGCGCGCTGCCCGCGAGATCATTCGTGAACAGGGTCGTTGACGGCAGCCCGCGACTGCGCTGAATAGATGTTCGCGAGCCGATCGCTCAACATCGGCTCGACCGCAGAATATCGTCGTGGCCCCATCCCGGCAGCGCTCCGGTCAAACGCCGGGGGATCGAAAACGTTCACCGACTACACCCTCTAGGCCGAAAGGTGTTTGCTGATGGCGCCGACCTGCTCTTTGAAGAGCAGCGCCATCAGCAGTCGCTGTGCGCCACTCACCTGCCGTTCGGTCACCTCAGCATAGGAGGGACCGAAGATCACCCGCTGGTACATCAATCCGTCCCCGATCGCCAGCACCGCGTCGATCAACTCGTCATCCACGGACAACCCGGCCGCCTCGAGCGAAACCCGGACACGGTTGCGGTAGCTCGCCTGGTGCCGCTGCACGATTTCCAGCAACTCGGGGGTGTGACGCGCGAACACGTAGACCTCCGTCAGGAATGCCGGAATCTCGGGCCGCTCGTGCATCATCTGGATCATGTGGCCCAGCAGGTCGTCGCCCTGCCGCTTAGGCAGCGCCAGATACGACTTGGAAACATCCAGGCAGCTCTCCAGGGCAGCCTCCAACACGCCGATCAAATGCGGAAAATGATGGCGCAGGCTGCCCTGACTCACGCCCGCCTCCGCGGTCAGTGACCGGTACGTCAATCGCGGCATGCCTTCACGCGCAACCAGCTTGATCGCCGCGTTCACCAGTGCTTGTCGCCCCTCACCGTATGGCAAACGGCGAGAACCCATGTCATCGTCCACGTTCAGACTTCCATCGTTATGTACACCCAAATCCGACCTCTCAGTCCATGCGAGCGCAACGTGTCCGAACGTGGCGCGGAAGCTCCGACGGAGCCAGATCTCGAATCCGAAAAACCCGGGGAGCATAGCGCATCCGCCATGCTTCGCGTCGCAAAGAGCCGTTTCACGGAATGGCGGCCCTTGACAACATGGCACAGCACGATTTTCGTCGCGTAGTTGGCGGCTTGGTAGCAGATGCACTGGGGCGAAGCCCACGTGCCCGGCCATGATCGGCGCCCAGTGCCTCATCAGTTGCAGGCAACCAGCACGCCCCACAGTTCCAGGAGCACCAATACGGGTGCTTGGTGCACAAAATGACCTCCCAGCGCTGGCCGTAGATCTAGCCCCATGTCTGCGTCGGCGGGTTCCTCGAACAAGCCGCGCAGCAGTCATGCGGCGACGTTAACCTCAATCCAGCGCACCTGTCAATGGTTGGGCTGCCGGTGCACAGTTGCCGCCGCCAGACCAAGGCGCGTGGCAACTGCGCACCAGCATCCATTGCACCTTGACGCACAATCGCGCGGACACCCGGGCCGGGCCTCCGCGCGATCGTCGCGACAAACAGGTTCAACGTATTCAGCCTGCTGCCGCTGGCCTAGCCCATTGCGGACCTCACGATTGCGTTCGTGCGCGCCCCCGCGTGCCCAGCACTTCAATCACACTGATAACCAAAGCCGCGCTTGCAAGCAACGCGCAGAGCAGGACCGAACTTGTCCCCGTGCGGAGCATCGTCTCCGGCCCGAAGTCCTGCGGCCCGCCTGGCCCCGGCTGGGAGATCAGCAGGATCACGATCGCGGATCCGAGTGCCGCGCCGATGCGCTGTACGGTCACCAGCATGCCCACCGCGCTGCCGGCGTTGCGGCCCGCGACCGTCAAGAGCGTCGATGCCATGTTCAGACTGAAGAAGACACCGCTGCCGAAGCCGGCGACAGACAATGGCACGATGAGCACGGCCGGGCTGACATGGGGATCGGCCCGCAGGATGAGGTAGCTGACCAGGTAGCCGCCCGACAGCATCAAGAGCGATGCGGGGATGACCCAGCGCTTGAGCATGTTGGCCAATCGATCGCCGACCAGAGGCCCGATGGAGCTACCGAGCGAGAAAGGCAGAATCACCAGCGCCGCCGCAAGGGCACCCTCGCCTCGGCCGCTTTGCCATATGACCGCGAAGGCAATATAGATGGAGCCGGTGAAACTCGCGAACGTCAGAAATGCCGAAGCCAGGCCGAAGGAGAACGTCGTCTCCCTGAACAAGCTCAGTGGCAGCAGCGGGAACGCGTTGGCCTGCTCAAGGCGGCGCTCCCAGAGAATGAAGGCGATCAGCAGCAGCACGGCAGCGATCGCACTGATCGACGCCCACCAGGCCACTTGGCCGTTGCTGATTTGAATCAAGGGTACGAAGAACCCGACCACCGCCAGCGACATCAGGATGGACCCGAGCAAGTCGAAACGTCCCAGCCCTTCTGCCGCACTGCTCTTGCCAGGCAAGGTGGGAATACCCAGCAGGATGGCGAGAACACCCAGCGACAAGCCGTATGCCAAGGCCCAGCGCCAGCCATTCTCCATGCCGACCGTCTCGATGATCCAGCCACCGATGATGGGACCGAAAAGTGCAGCGAATGCCACGACGAAAGCGTAGAAGCCGAATGCCCGCGCGCGCTCGGCACCGTGGAACATCACCTGGATGAGTGCGGCAATCGACGGAATCATCAATCCACCGGCAACGCCGTGGAGCAGGCGGAACACTACCAGATGGCGTTCGTCCGAGGCCAGGGAGACGGCAATTCCGGTGAGCACGTAGAGCAAGGTGCCCAGGAGGAACACCCACTTGTGGCCGTAGCGGTCGCCCAGCCTGCCTCCTGGCACCAGGGAGAGCGCGTAGGCGAGCGCGTAGCCGGCGAGGACCCAGGACGACGCGGCCTCGGACAGACCGAGCCCTTTGCGGATCGACGGCAGCGCAATGTTGGCGCACGTGAGGTCGAAAAAGGACATGGCAAGCGTCAGGAAAAGGACCGCAAGCGCGACCCATCGAGCGGCGGATGATTGTCCGACCGCGGTATTGCCAAGAGTTGTACTGGACATGGGGGCACCCTAAGGAGGAGTTGCGAACCGTCTCTGGACTGGCCTCGCAACAAGGATTTACACGGGCATTTAGGGAAAAACGGCTAGAACGAATAGGTTACTGACGCGACGAAACGAGGTTTGTTTCTCCACCCGACATTCGGGCCACCCACAGTGGAGGCGCCGGTATACACCAGCCCCAATGTCATGTCATCCCGCCACTTGTAATCGACCCCGACCAAAAAATAGTATTTGTCCTTTAATCCCTGATCCTTTAGCCCGTCCGGCAAGAACAAGCGGCCGACCTCGCCCTTCAACACAACTCGCTCGGTCAGATTTTTCCATCCCTCCAGCGCCAAAGCCTGCCGGCCCCGGCCATCGGGGAGCCCGACGTAATATTTGCTGATGACTCCGGTCCATTTAATGGAGAAATTTTGAAGATAATATATCGCGTACAACGATGTGGTGTTTGCGTACGCCGCGCCCGGGTAGAAGTTATAGCCGACACTGATGTCGTAAACTCCGGGGCCGAGCTTTGAGCGATACCCGAGGTATGTCGTCGAATCTATCCGGTTGTTGTCCACCATCTTGATGGTAGAGGACCAATTCCCAAGGTAAATACCGTTGTCGAACCCGTAAAACAAACTTGCCTGCAGGGTCGGGAAAATCGCCTTGTCTTCATAGAAGTCCTGGTCCGCACCCGCCCATTTGTAATGGCTCAGGACGGCGATGCTGCCATGAAGGTCCCCTGCAATGGCCTGTCCGGCACTGCCTGCTGCGGCCGTCAGCACCGCCGCGGATAGCCAGCACGAACCTGGCCTTAGATACTTTTTTGCGGTCCTTTTAATACTGAAAACACTCCTCATATCAACCTCATCATCATGTGTGGAAGACAAAAGAACTCCCCGGCCATCGCTCGGATGGACTGCTCTGGGAGTAACCTGGTGGTGGTGTGGTAACGAATAAACGTCTTGTGACTGGTCTCTGGATAACTCGCGGGCCAAACCACAGCAAGAGGCCGTGTGGCCGGCATGCATTCGGCCTCGGGTTCTCCGCAGTTGCTGGTATCCGTGCGGGCTAGCAGCAGCTCAGGTGTTTAGCATGCGCGATGCCGCACCCGGTTTCCCTGACCATCGTACGGCCGGGTATGCGGGCATGGCGCTATCGAGCGCACGCTTAGAACACTTGTTTTTGCTTGCCTTACCGTTAGGCTCATGACGGAACTGGCTCTAACACGCCAGACGCCGGCCTCGCTCGAACGGGGACTCGTCCCCATCCATCCGTTGCGGCTCGGACTTCATGTGATTTACCGTAACACCCGATAAAGCCCGCCCCGTAGCCACCACCATGCATGAGTGATTCATATCTCCTCCTTGTATTATTTTTTTGATTCGCTGCCCTTATATAAGGGCAGCTGCATTACTGGCAATGCATGGCATCGCGTTCACAAAATCTACTGGAACCGGCAGAGCCCATCGCAATGCCAAGTCGTACCGGCCCATCGCCACCGGACAAGAGGTCTCAGGTTGCTACCTGCTTCAAGTAGGTATCCTTCACTAGGACTTTTCCGTCACGGAAGGTCCATAGATCACACCCGAGCGCATCGATGCCGGCCGCAGGCGACTGCACCCGCCACTCGGTCACAGCACGATCGCCGGACACGAACTCGGCAACAGAGGTCCAGCGCATGTCGGCCAGACTCTCGAATCGCTTGGCAAAGAATCCACGGATCGCATCGGCGCCCTCAATGACCTGGCCATTCCCATTCGCGCCAGATGCCGCCACCATGATCGCGTTCTCGGCAAAATGCTGCATCACGCCATCCAGGTCATGGCGATTGAAAGCCGATAGCAGGTCATTCAGCATGTCAGCGGTAAAGTCATTCACACTCATCACGCACCTCCCTCTCAAAAAAAAAACAGTCTAAGGTTGAGTCAACGTCGGTCCTTGCGGCGTACCGTTTGTCCCATCGCGCCTCACGACATCGATGACCGACACAGCGAACGATGCCAACGCGTGCGGCGCCGTTCATGCCGAATCGGGGTCGCGAAGGGTCATTTCGCTCATGCCGCGACCTCGCGTCGAGCCTCCGGTTCCGGTGACAATCCACGGAATCTCGAGCCATGAAAGATGAGCGGATCCACGCTCAGGATCAGCTCATAGTCGACAACTTCCAGGAGCACGATGACGTGGTCTCCTGCATCATGTTCGGCATAGGGAATGCAGTTGAGCCAGGCGCACGCCCCATGGATCCGGACGGCGGCATCCTCGACGTAGCTCCTGGTAACCCCGTTCCAGCGCGCCTGCCGATCCTTGGAGGCCAGTTGGCGGCATAGTCCCTCCTGTCCTTGCCCAAGAAGCGAGACACCGATACGTCGAGCCTTGCGCAGCGATGGCCACGTCGTGGAGGCACTCTGCACGGCTACGGAAACCAGCGGCGGATCAAGTGAGATCCCGGGCATGAACGAGGACGCGACCAGAACATGGTCGTCTCCTCCTACCTTCGCAGCGATCGCGGCGACGCCGGCGGGATAGTGGGCAAAGACGCGCTTCAACGCGCCTGGATCGATCTTCGAAACCATCTTTTGTCTCCTACTCATTCACTCTTTGAGTGCATCGTTTTGTTTTTCATGCAGTCTGCAATGCGAGAGCTGCGCAAGCCGGGAAGCGCATCGCGTTTCGGGCTTCCCGCTCTTGGCGGCCAGCCAACTCGCCGCGCCGCGGATGATGCGACTTGCCCGCCATTCGTCAGCGCACTTCGTCGCCATCGAGGAAGATGTCGGACCGGTACGTCTGCTTCAACGGCACGCCCGGAACCTTGGGAGCTGGCGCGCGGCCGATGATGGGTGTGGGCTCTTCGTACAACAGGCCCAGGGCCTGCAGCGTCGGGATATCGTGTACCGTGAACAGTCGCAGCGGCTCGCTGCCAGTGTTGACCACGCGATGCCAAGCGTAATTCGGAATGGCAAAGGTGTCGTGCCGGGCGATCTCTAGCGTCTCGTCGCCCACCTCGATCCGGCCCTGACCCGAGATGACCACACCGACACTGCTTGAGGTTCGGCGGTGCTTCGCGCCCTGGAATCCGGGCGCGAATTGCTGCACCCAGCAGTCCATCGTCGGGAACGTCGGGCCACCGTTGACCGGGTTAGCGTAGCGCAGGGCCAAGCCGTCGTACTCGTTGCCGACGCGGCCATCCTTGGCATACTGGTCGAGGATCGGTTCGATGTCTTTCCATGCGTAGCGGATGGGCTGGCGCGCCTGGCGCGCCTGCTCGTCCACGGGACGCAGCAGAGTGGCCCGCAAGCCCTGCGACTCCGAGGCAGAGTCACGCTGCGCCTGGCTGGCGCCCCCATACGGCTCGAAGAACGCCTGGTTCAGGCCGAGCGTCAGGCCCAGGTCCAGCGCGTCCCACCAGATCACCTCGTCGTTGGTGGGATTGTGATGGTCATGCCAGGATCCGCGTGGGGTGAGTAGCAGGTCATAGGTGTCCATCGAGAGCGGCTCGCCGTCGACGACTGTGAATGCCTCGGGATTGCCCTCCAAGATGAAGCGCAGCGCATTCATCGTGTGCCGGTGCGACCAGCAGACTTCTTGTGCGCGCATAGCCTGGATGCCGGCAGCCAAGGTATGGGTCGAGCCGGGAGGCCCCTGCGTGATTCCCGGGTTGAGGAACACGATGCTGGTGCGACCGACGCCGCGCGGGCCGAGGATACGCGAAGCTTCCACCAGCCGCTCGCGCGTGAGCGACCAGGGCCACACGTAGCCAGTGCCCCGCGGCTGCGGCCCCCCGATGGCGTTTTCCAGCAGGGGTTCCATTGTCCACTGGCCGATGATGTGCTCGGCCTTGATCTTTGCGTCGTACTCCTTCAGATCGCGAGCTTCCGGAGCTTCACTGGAGGCGGATCTGTTTTCGTTGGCTGACATGTGCTCCTCCTGGGGTCGTGAACTGAGCTGAGGGACGTTTTCGAAAGGGGCGGCTTGCGCGATGGCGCGGGTGCCGATGCAGGACGCCCCGTTGCGCGAGCAGCCCTACTTCGAATCCGAAAACTCCCGTTGCAGCTCGGCCCATCGCTTGCCGGTCTCAATGCCGCCCGCGCGATAGTTATCGGGTACGAACATATATGGTGGGCGTACCGGCCCCGGATTGACCAGCCCCGCATGCTGGAAGCGCAGATGCCCAACTGCGATGCTGTAATCCATGAAACCTTCAAGGTCGCCGCCCGCGAACATCGGTCGCTCTGCCCAGCGCACACGGTCGCAGAGCCGGCTGGCCAGCGCCCAATCGCGTGCCAGGATAGCCTTCGACACGGCATTGAGTACCGCCGGCGCGCAGGCCGTCGCACCCGACCAGGCAGCCAGTGCCCGCTCCGGCATCTTCTCGGCCAGCGCCTGCCAGTCTCCGGGCAACGGCAGGATACGGATCTTGTCGCCAATGGCACGCATGTCGGCTTCCAGCGCAGGTCCGCCGGTATGCTTGGCCGCCACCACCTCAGGGATCTTGGCGAGTTCAGCGTAGGCTAGCGATGAAATCTTGCCCTTGAAGGCGACAGGATTGTCGTAGACGATCAGCGGCACGCCCGGCAGCGCCTCGGCCACGTCACGGTAGAAACGAACGATGCCCTGATCGTCCAAGGCCAGCCACATCGGACGCCCCACGAACAAGCCGTCGGCACCGCGCTCGACCAGCGCCCTGCCGCGGCGGATGGTGTCACGCGTGTTGAGCGTTGTGATACCGGCGAACACCGGGCGCCGTTTGGCTACCGTTTCGACAACACAGGACACGAGCTCGTTGAGCTCGGGCTCCGTCAGCGTCGCGCATTCGCCGAAGGTACCGGTCGTGGCAATCATCTCGATGCCCGAGTCCACGACCAGCCGGATCATCTTCTCTGTTTCGGCGAGGTTGACTGTCTGCGTCGAGCGCCAGTTCTCGGCGTCGGGCGTCGCGGGCGTGGGAACGATGCCCAACATGCCGCGAAAGTCGGCGTAGGTGATTTTCATGTGAAACTTCCTTGTTGGCTGTTATTGAATAGTTAGGGAGAGGCGGTGCAGCTCAGTAGAGCTTCACGTTGACATTCTTGTTCTGCGTGAACGCCATCAACTCGGACAGGCCTTCTTCACGGCCCAGTCCACTCTTCTTGTATCCACCAAAGTCGGCGCCGGGAAAATGCGCGCTGCCATGGTTGACCCAGACGTAGCCCGATTCGATGCGCGCGGCCAGACGATGAGCGCGTGCCAGGTCGCGTGTCCAGATCGATGCGGTCAGCCCGTATTCCAGGCCATTGACCTGCTCGAGCATGGCATCCTCGTCATCCCATGGGGTCACCGCTAGCACCGGCCCAAACACCTCCTCGCGGAACAGGCGCATCTGCGGCGTCACATCGGCGAACACCGTGGGCTCAACAAACCATCCCTTGGCCAGCGCCGGGTCCGGGCTGCGCCGCCCCCCCGTCACCAGAAGGGCACCTTCGGCCCGTGCCGACTCGATCAGATCCAGCACCTTCTCGTAGTGCTGTCGGGATACCAGACTGCCCATCGTCGTGTCGGGATCTGTGGGCAAGCCACAGCGATGGCGCTGAGGGATGCGCTTGGCAAGCTCTTCGATCACCTGCCCATAGACTGACCTATGCACGAAACAACGTGAGGTGGAGCCACAACTCTGGCCAGCCCAGGTCAGATTCATCCCATTGATAACGCCGTCGATCGCCTGGTCAAGGTCCGCGTCAGGGCAAATGACGAGTGGATTCTTGCCACCGAGTTCCAGCGACACTGGCATCACCTTGTCCGCCGCAGCCCGCAGGATCGACACGCCGGTGGAAGTGGAGCCGATGAGCGTAGCCTTCTTGACGAGCGGGTGGGCCACCAGCGCCTGCCCGCATTCGTGCCCGCCGGTCAGGATGTTGACGACACCCGGAGGAAAACACTCCCACGCGATGTCGGCCAGACGATAAGCGGACAAGGGCGCTTGATCCGGAGCCTTGAGCACCACGGCGTTGCCAGCGGCGACTGCGGGAGCCAGCTTGGTCACCAGGAACATCGCGGGATGGTTATAGGCAACGATGCGTGCCACCACGCCCAGCGGCTCGCGCACCGAGTAGTTGAGATGGGCATCGCCCATCGGCAGCGTCTGGCCCTTGGCTTCATGCGCCAGTCCGGCGAAATAGTCGACCACGCCGGCGGCCACCTGCGCGTCGTTGATCATTTCGCGCACTGGATTACCGCCATTGATGGCATCCAGCCAGCCCAGTTCGCTGGCCGCCTCGCGCACGCCTTGTGCAAAGGCACGTAGTGCCTTGGCTCTCTCGGCAGGCTTGGTACGCCGCCACTCGAGGAACCCCTGCTGCGCCGACTGCACCGCGGCGTCAACGTCATCGGCATTGGCATGCGCGGCAGGTCCGAGGTCGTCCTGCGTCGCCGGATTGAGCGTGCGCTGATAGCCACCGAGCGGCTCGTGGAAACGTCCGCCGTAGAACAGTTTGCGCGAGTCCGGCAACGCCGGAGGGATGGCAGCAATTTGCGTCATGTTTTCGACCTCGAGATACCTACCTTGATGAGCATGCGGCATGGGCGTCTGCCGCGAGCCTAGAGGGCACAACAGACCTCGACCATTGCCTGACGGGTTGAATTAAACGACTCAAATACTTAGGAGGCTATAGGTGTTTTCTCCTATGCATGAAGAGTTCACGCAGATTTCACGAGTGTATAGAATTGGTTCCTAACCTTATGAGCGTGCTGGCCACACGGAACTGCCAAGGACGCAGTGGCACGGACCACCCCCTTGGCGCAGCCGCCGATGCCGAACTGCGGTACGGCCCGGCGGCACCAGCCCTCGCTTCGGAATCCGCATGCAAACAGACTTGATGACCAGCCGCCCCAAGGACACCGACAAACGCTTGGAAGACGACGTCCCGACGCAGAGGCTCGATGAATCCATCGGCTTCCTTCTGAATGAGGCAGCCCGCCTCAGTCGGCGCCTGCTCTACGGCCGCCTGGCGGCCCGGGGCGTCCGCGGGGGTAGTTGGCACCTGTTGCGCGTGTTGTGGGACGGCGACGGCTTGACGCAGCGGGAGCTGGCTGAACGGCTGGCCATGACTCAGCCGTCAACCCTGGAGATGCTGCGCACCATGGAGCGTGATGACCTGATCCGCTTTGAGCGCGACACCGTAGACAAGCGAAAGACGCGCGTCTACCTCACGACCCAAGCATGGAACCTGAAGGCACCGCTGCTGCATCTGGCCGACGAGGCCACCCGGCTAATGGCGGGACGCCTATCCCCACCCGAGGAGGTGGCGCTCAGGATGCTTCTTCGCGGCATACGCGACACCGCATCGGCAGTCTTGGATAGCGAGCCGCAAGACGAAGCCGCTACAGCCCTCACACGTGGCCGACAACGGAGAGCCACGGCGACTACCAAAGTGGGTCCCCAGGCATCCGCAGTCAAGCCGACTGCCCGACCGTTAAAAGAGGACAGCGTGAATCCGGTGCACGACACCGCCGCCGAGTCCACGATTACTTCAATCGGTACCCGCACGAAATCATGAATGCAGCTCACGATCGCCCCGTTCTTCCCGCTCAAGTCGAAACATGCATCTCCTCTGTCGAGGAGATCGTTGCGGAAATTCGTCAAGGCCGCATGGTTATTCTGGTCGATGAAGAAGACCGCGAGAACGAAGGCGACCTCATCGTTGCCGCAGATCACATCACTCCTGAAGTGATTAACTTCATGGCGCGCTACGCGCGTGGCCTGATCTGCCTGACACTCCCGCGCGAGATGTGTGAGCAGCTTCGCCTGCCCCCCATGACTCAGCGCAACGGCGCCAAACATGGCACGGCATTTACCGTATCGATCGAAGCGGCAGAGGGCGTAACCACGGGGATTTCCGCGGCTGACCGTGCGAGAACCGTTCAGGCTGCGGTAGCCAGAGGCGCCCTGGCCGAGCACTTGGTCCAACCAGGTCATATCTTTCCTCTGCAGGCCGTCGATGGCGGCGTCCTTATTCGCGCGGGTCACACAGAAGCAGGTTGTGACCTGGCCCGCTTGGCTGGCTGCAGCCCGACCTCGGTGATTTGCGAGGTGATGAACGAAGATGGATCCATGGCGCGATTGCCCGATCTGCGACTATTCGCGGCGCAACATGGGTTGAAGATTGGCACGATTTCTGACCTCATTGAATATCGCAGCCGCAGTGAATCGATGATTGAGCACATAAGCACTCGCGCGCTGGAAACGCATTGGGGTCATTTTGTTGCGCATGTTTATCAAGACCGTCCCGGTCATCATTTGCATCTTGCACTTGTGCATGGACAATGGGCCGAAGACGATCTGGTACCGGTCCGCGTACACGAACCTCTGTCTGTACTTGATGTACTGGAAATTAATCGGAGCATACACTCGTGGAGTTTGGATTCGAGCTTGGCTCACATTGTTCAGGAGGGCCAAGGCGTTGCCATATTGCTCAATTGCGGAGAAAGCGCCGAACAACTGCTTGCCCAGGTCGCCAGGACATCACAGACCGCGCATGCCCCCATCCGGGGCGCCATGGATTTACGGACCTACGGCACGGGAGCACAGATCTTGCGCGAATGTGGAGTGCGTCGGATGAAGCTATTGGGAACGCCACGCCGCATGCCCAGCATGGCGGGTTACGGGCTTGAGGTCGCCAGCTACGTCGAGCCTCATACCAGCTGAAATGCATCACGATCAATACTATTTCCCATCGTGGATATCTCATGTCCCGAAATAAAAATCAATCGCCATCCACAGCATTTCTGACAAATAGCGACAGCCCTGAGGAAATCTTCTTCTCATTGCCATCCTCATTGTTGCGCGGGCGCGAAGCAGTATTGAGTCGCCTTCGCACCATCCTGCGCGAACACGACATCACGGAGCAACAATGGCGCATACTTCTAGCGCTCTCCTCATCCCATTCCTCGATCAGGCCTAGCGATCTTTCCCAGATAACTTTGTTAAGCACGTCGAACCTTTCGCGACGGCTAAAGACGCTGGAATCCCGGCTTTTAATAGATCGTGCAGCAGATGAAAAAGATCTCCGTGCAAAACAAATTCATATTACGCCTATGGGGCGAGCGCTAGTCGAAAAAATCACTCCGCTTTGGAAGGAAAACAATAGAAATATAGAGTCATCCCTCGGAAAGGAAGATGCTCATTCGCTTTATAACCTGCTTGAGGATCTCGCAAAGAAACTAGGCTCGTCGACTACTATTGAAGTCGAGTAGCTTATTTTTCTGGCTCCGCACGCCGCCCGGCCGGCAGGAGACGATGCGCCATCCCTGAGTGCCGGCCAGTGCGGTTATGAAGTGCACGGCCTCAGCTCTCCTGGACGAAGCCAGAGGTCTTAATGATTTCTCCCCAGCGCGCCGAGTCGGCCCGGGCAAGTTGATCTAGTTCCTGCGGCGTCGAAGCAACGGCCTCGAAACCCTGCTTCGCAATCGCCTCGGCGAAAGCAGGCGTCTTGACGGCGGCCTGAACCAGCGCAACCAGGCGCTCAAGCACCTTCGCTTCGGGCTTGCCCCCAATATAGATGCCATGCCATTCGCGCATCCCGAGCCCGCGCACACCTTGCTCCTCGAAGGTAGGCACGGACGGGAAGAAGCGGGAGCGCCCGACACCTGTACTGGCGAGGACGCGCAGCCTGCCATCGGCGGCTTGTGCCATCAGCGCGGGTAGCGAGCCGGCGCCCGCCGCAATTTGTCCCCCCAGGATGTCGACGATCATTGGGCCAGCGCCCCGGTAGGGGACATGCACCATGTTCAGGTTTCGGCTTTGGCTGTAGGCATGAGCCATGAAGTGCAAGCCCGAGCCGGTGGCTGGAGAGCCGTAGCCCACCGCCTGGCGCTGCTGACGGACCCAGGCCGTGAAATGGGAAAGGGTCTTCACTGACTCCGGCACCGCCGGCCCGACAGCGAAGCCGAGTTCGTAGCGGGCCACCAGGCTAACGGGCTGAAGGTCCTTGAAAGGCGAGAAGCCGAGTTTGCGGAAAGTGTGCGGATTCACGGTCAGGACGCCGCTTGGATTCGAGATCAGCGTCGTGCCGTCGGGTGCCGCGGCCAGCGCGGCGCTCACTGCGATGTTGCCGGAGGCTCCCGTGCGATTGTCGACGATGATAGCGGCAGCGAGCTTGCCGGTCAGTTCGTTAGCGAGACGCCGGGCCACGAGATCGATGCCCGACCCTGGCGAGAACCCAACAATGATGCGCGCATTCGCGGGGAGCGACTGGGCCGATGCGTGCTTCGTCAGCAAGCTGGCGATCGCGCCCAGCATCAGTTCGCGACGGGTGATATGCGCCATGTTGTGCTCCTATGTGACTGTTCTGTTGACGCAAGGCGTGGGATGGCGAGTTCAGATTTCGGCGGTAGCGCGCAGCTCCCGGACGATTCTTCCCCATCGCTGGGATTCCCGTTGAACCGGTTCGGGCGGTTGGCGCAGACTAATCCATCCCGTCTCCAACACGTTGTCCTTGGCCGCCCCGGCCAAGTTCCTCCGACCAGCTATCGAACCCTTGGATTGGAACTCAATTTTAATTTGGTTCCTATAAGTGTTTTCTCGAGGTATAAGACTGTTACTCTTGGACAGTCCTGTGGAATAAAATTGGTTCCTATTCGACAGCGCTTGCCCGCGAGCGTAGAGCTGGTATTTCTGGAAATTCACACTGCTGGAACGAGCCGATGACCCGCAACCCACGAACGCCTCCCATGCACGCGGAGGATGACGTCCCGAGCCAGAGTCTGGATGAGTCAATCGGATTCCTGTTGAACGAAACGTCCCGACTGAGCCGGCGATTGCTTTACGGCCGCCTGGCAAGCCGAGGCATCCGTGGCGGCAGCTGGTACGTGCTTCGTGTGCTGTGGGAAGGCGATGGCGTGACCCAGCGCGAACTGGCCGAACGTTTGGGCATGACCCAGCCGTCGACGCTGGAAATGCTACGGACCATGGAGCGCGATGATCTGATCAGGTTCGAGCGTGATACGCTCGACAAGCGAAAAACGCGCGTCTACCTGACCACTCGGGCATGGGACCTGAAAGTACCGCTCCTGCATCTGGCCGAAGAAGCCACCCAGGCCGTCGTGCAGGGGCTTTCCCAGCCCGAGCAAGTCGCCCTCAGAATACTGTTGCGAAACGTGCGCGACACCACTGCGCAAGCGCTTGCAAACGAGCCCCTGGATGGCAGTGGAGCCTCGGCACCTGCGCTCGATCTACGGCGCGAAACAGCGGCGGCGACAGGCACCCCTGCGAGGGCGCCCAGCCCAGGCAAGGGTAAGGGCCGCGGACGAACCGCCGCCTGACGCACGTAAATCCGCAGATAGACACAACCATACCCAGAACTGGAAACCGAACGGTGCACCCGCGAGCGCTGCGCATGCACCTGCCCTTGGAGCGAAATCCTGTTCCCGGGGACCGCAACCACATCAGCAGGCTGGCGTACCTGCACCATATCCCACCCCACCCCACCCGGCCTACGCTGTCTGGAGTAGGCCACGAGTGCGTTGCCCCTGCCACCCCTTGGCGGCGATACGGCCATCAAGCTCAATCCTGCTGCCAAGAACATGACAGTCAGCGATCGGATTCCCCAGGGCCGCGGCGAAGCGGCGCTCTGCTCTTCTCGTTGTTCAGTCGGACAAATTTCGAGAGGAGCGCAAGAAACGTGGCCTGCTCGTCTTTCGTCAGAGGCTCGAGCAGCCGGTGACGCAATTCGTGCACGGACGGCACAAGCTCTTCCAAAAGCTCGGCGCCAGCACGAGTGAGCCGCAGCAGGCGATAGCGCTTGTTTTCCGGCGGCACGAAGCGCTCGATCAGTCCTCGCTCTTCCAGGCGGACAGCAAGCGAGGCGGTCGTAGAGTTATCTAGCGCACACAGCTTCGCCAATGTCACCTGATCAATATCGGGATGATCCTGGAGGATACGCAAGGCACCATATTGAATCGCCGTGACCTCTTGCCCTATCACGGCATGGAACATCGAGACGGAGATCTGATGAGCACGACGAATCAGATGGCCTGGCTGGTCATAGAGATCTGTCGACAACTCCTCTTCGGGTCCGCTCGGTTTTGTGGTGCGACTGGATGATGCTGTCTGGCGACTCATGTCCTTCCTTCGAAATTTGGGTACTAGGGATTAATCCCTAGTACCTGTGCAGCAAAAAGATCTTTCTTGCACGGGTGACGATGAGTATACTGAACGTCAGATTAAGTACACTGAACGTTGACTGAAGAGCGTCGCCTTTCGACAGGTAGAGGGGCGAGCCATAGGTGACGCACCCTCACAAGGAGACAGCATGTTTGCACTCAACCAGTGGTATGCCGGCGGTTTCTCATCAGAACTGACTGATAAGCCGCTTGCACGCACCCTGCTCAATCGGCACCTGGTGTTGTTTCGAGGCACCGACGGCGTCGCAGGCGCACTTGAAGATCGCTGCTGCCATCGGTCCCTGCCGCTGTCATGCGGCACTGTGGAAGAACGAGGTATCCGCTGTGGGTATCACGGCCTGCTGTTCTCGCCGCAAGGTAAATGCCTCGAAATTCCGGGGCAGGATCGCATTCCCGAGAAGGCTCGCGTTGCGAGCTTTCCCGTGGTGGAAAGGGATCAGATCTTGTGGATATGGTTCGGTGCCCATCCCGAGAGCGAACCCGACATCGAGCCCCCCGCCTATCGCTGGCATAACGACGAGCGCTACGAGTTCCGAGGCGGCGTGGTTCACTATGATGCGCCGTACCAACTCATCCACGACAACCTGCTGGATCTGAGCCATCTTGGCTACGTTCACCTGCGAACGATTGGTGGCAACCCCTCCGTGCATATGAATGCCGAGATGAAGGTTGAAAGCAAGGGAAACGCGGTACGGATCGTACGGCACATGATGAACTCTCAAGCGCCGAAGACCTATGTGGATGCCTGGGGCTTTCGCGATCGGATCGACCGATGGCAGGAGATTGAGTTCGACGTCAATCACATTCGAATCTGGACCGGGGCCGTTGATGCTGGCGCCGAGTCACTTGAAAACCAGGATCGTGGCGGCTTCCACATGCGTGGTCTTCATTGCATTACGCCAGAGACGGATAAGACAGCGCACTATTTCTGGACCATTGCAACCAACCGGCCGTCGTCCGGCAGCAGCAATCTGGATGTCGTCTATGAGCAGACAGCGTTGACCTTCGAGGAGGACAAGATCGTAATCGAAGCACAACACCGGAACATGTGTCGCTTCGGACCCCAACCACAGGTCGACATTCACGTCGACACGGGTGCGAACCGTGCACGCCGCATTATCGCAGCGTTGACCGCAAAGCAGGCAAGCTAATCCGACCTCACGGACACCGTACAAGTTCGATACGAAAGGACAGCGCGAAGCGCCCGCTCGTCCAGCGATGACGTAAATCACCAAAGGAGGTCGTATCGACGCCAGCAAGTCGAGGCTTCCACACGTCCGCGGCGAAATATCTGCAGCCCGCAGGATAGGTGCTTGCGCGCATTGTCCTCACTCATATAGCGGAGATAGAGATGTCAGGTAACCGAGGTGTTGTGTATATCGCCCCAGGCAAGGTCGAGGTCCAGTCGATTGCCTTTCCAGAATTGACCGAACCGAGCGGCCGTAAGGCAAACCACGGGGTAGTGCTCCGTGTGGTGTCGACCAATATTTGCGGATCGGACCAGCATATGGTGCGTGGCCGCACGACGGCTCCTGCTGGCCTGGTGCTAGGCCACGAAATCACCGGGGAAGTGGTCGAGGTAGGCTCAGATGTCACGACGCTGCAGAAAGGAGACATCGTATCCGTACCATTCAATGTCGCATGTGGACGCTGTCCGATGTGCAAGGAGATGAACACCGGCGTTTGCCTGAGCGTCAACCTTGCACGGCCAGGTGGTGCATATGGGTATGTCGACATGGGGGGCTGGATCGGCGGACAGGCCGAGTATGTGATGGTGCCCTATGCGGACTTCAATTTGCTCAAGTTCCCCGACCGCGAGCAGGCCATGGAGAAGATTCGTGACCTGACGTGCCTGTCGGACATCCTGCCAACCGGCTACCACGGTGCTGTGACCGCAGGCGTGCGTCCCGGCTCGACGGTTTACGTCGCCGGCGCCGGTCCGGTTGGTTTGGCGGCGGCTGCGTCGGCTCGCCTTCTCGGCGCGGCTGTCACGATCGTCGGCGACGTCAACAAGATCCGGCTGGCACACGCACGCAACGTTGGCTTTCACACGGTCGACCTTTCCGAAGACGCGTCACTCGCCGACCAAATTGCGGCCATCCTGGGTGAGCCGCAGGTAGATTGTGCGATCGACTGTGTCGGCTTCGAAGCGCGCGGCCACGGACATAGCGGTTCGCATCAAGAAGCTCCCGCAACTGTCCTCAACTCACTAATGGAAGTTACGCGGGCAGCCGGCAAGATCGGTATTCCTGGCTTGTACGTGACGGAAGATCCCGGTGCAGCCGATGCCGCGGCGCAGCGCGGAAGCCTGTCTGTCCGATTTGGCCTCGGTTGGGCAAAGTCGCACAGCTTCTTCACAGGGCAAACGCCGGTCATGAAATACAACCGAAACCTGATGCAGGCCATTCTCTGGGACCGGATCAAGATCGCGGACATCGTCAACGTGCAGGTAATCACGCTTGACGAAGCGCCTCAAGGCTATCTGGAGTTTGATTCCGGCGTGCCGAAGAAGTTTGTCATCGACCCGCATGGACTGCTCGCTAGCTAACAAAAACCCAAGGTGCCACGCGCCTAGGCGCGTGGCGCGGAGAACCCTTGATCGCGTGATCGAAGCAGAACGTGTCACGAAAATTGGCAGCCAATCATGAAAGTGAAGATATTGAAGAAGGTCGAAACGGCTACGGATATTTTCTCCTTCGAGCTCGTGGACCCCACCGGAAAACCCTTACCCGGATTCTCCGCGGGATCGCATATCGACGTCCACGTCGGCAATGGGTTGGTACGGCAGTACTCCCTGAGTAACGATCCGAACGATACGCATCGCTACGTCCTTGGCGTGCTGCGCGACCCAAATTCCCGCGGGGGGTCAATCGCCATGCATGCCCAGGACGAAGGGGCGGAAATTGAGATCAGCCACCCCAGAAATCACTTTCCGCTCGCCAATGAAGCCAAACACTCGATTCTGCTCGCCGGCGGGATTGGCGTGACGCCGATACTCTGCATGGCCGAGCGATTGGCCCATCTCGATGCATCGTTCGAATTTCACTATTGCACACGCGCACCGGAAAGAACTGCCTTCCGCGAACAATTGAGCCGGCCTGGGATGAAGGAGCACGTGCGAATCTACTTCGATACGGCGCCCCCCGAAGAGCGTCTCGATCTGCAAGTGATTCTCGCGGGCCCCGATGTGGACAAACATGTCTATGTCTGCGGCCCCTCAGGCTTTGTTGACGCAGTGCTGTCCCGTGCGCGAAGCGCGGGCTGGCCAGAATCCAACCTCCATCGCGAGTACTTCAGCGCTCAGCAAGCGTCCGTCGCAGGGAATAGCGCGTTTCAGGTGAGGCTGGCTAGCTCCGGAAGAGTCATAGATGTTAGGGCTGAGCAAACCGTGGTGGAGGCGCTCAGTACGTTCGGTATCGAGATCGAGACCTCGTGCGAGCAAGGCATATGCGGCACGTGCCTAACTCGCGTACTGGAAGGCGATCCCGATCACCGCGACGCTTACCTAACCGATGAGGAGCGCGCCGCAAATGACCAGTTCCTGCCATGCTGCTCACGCTCTAGAACCCCGATCCTGACGCTAGATCTTTAGGGATGGGGCCCTGGCGGAGATAGCGGAATTGATTCCGAAGCACTTCGTAGTCGTGACGTGCAGTAACAATACGATTTTTGCGTAGTGGATGCCTTGACGAGGCTTGCGGCTTTTCTGGTCGACGCGCCCTACTTTTTCCGCCAGCGTTGTGATGATGTCGCGCGGATGGCCTTTCTGTTCGACAACGCCGAAGCCGCTAAGCCAGCACTGCTGTCGGTGAATGCAGCGGCTTGCACCAAAGGGTCGGCACGGCGGCAGCCGCATCAATGCATCGCCGCAAGCAGCCGGGCAGCCGGGCAGCCGGGCAGCCGCGTGGGCCTGCGTTGGCGGTACCTCGAGGATTGGCATACCTGGATCGAAGGCCCGGGTAGGGCCGCGGAGCCTGCATCATTCGCGCCGCCAACGGAGCTGTAGCCGAGTCAAGGGCTCTCACGAAGCAGATCGCACGACTCGGCTTTTGTCATCGCGCCAGACGTCGTGTCGCGCAGGACCACCGCCCTGCCCTTTCACTGCCCCGGCAGCCTAGCACTCCGCGCGAATGGCGTGTGAGCGCGTCGCGGTCATTCACTGCTACCTGTTCTGGCTCAGGACCGATCTCCGGCTCCGGCATTGGCTCGGGCACACAAGTCTCGGCAGAACCATCGCTACAGCTACAGTCACAGCTGCAGTCGCATCGTCTGCCGTGAAGGAGAGCGTGCAAAAATTGGGGAGCCGATTTCGTTAGGCGCGCTGGCGTGCGGCGAGGATGTCACGCTTAATTCTGTTCGTTGGCCGATGCGGGTCTGGCGATGTATGTCGACGCATTGACTGTGACGGGAGGCGGCGACCTCGAGTGCGGAGATGCAGTCGGATAAGAGTTCCCCGTTCAAAACCGCGACCCTCACCCGCACCATGCAGTGCCTTGATCCGGTCCACCGCCTTGCTGCCCTTGCCATGCCAGACCGACCACTGGCGTAGGTGATTTCGGTCTCCACCGGCGCCCGTTCCAGCGAGGCGATCCTCTTGCAGCGAACACAGAACGCTGCGCCGCCTTGAACTTAATCGCGATGTGGAATCAATCGAGGACCCGGCCACGAGCCAGCTGACTGCCTTGGGCGGTCTTCCCAAATTCGCCAGCGTCGTCGCTGATGACGGTCACGCGTTCATCGGTCGCCACACCGTTTCGACTGAGGAACTGATCGAGTCGCGCTGCAGCCGGGGGATTTCCCGGTGCACATAGGCATACAACCTTGGGGGACTGTTGTTGAATGTCGCTCGCCCGGCGACAATGTTGACGTGGCGGCCAAGGCCTCTCACGGAGTCGCAATGGCACAGCCACGACGTGGCTGGATTCGCGAACCTGGACTTCTGCAACGGCTTGGGGCAGCTTCGCGATGTCACGCTCAATGTCAGCGTCGAGTCGATTTCCAAGAGCGCGAATCCGACCTTGGGTGCCGCTGAGCGAAATGCCCTTGTCCAGCGGCAGCACTTCCTTGAGCATGACCGTGGCCTGGCGGTACGGCAGATGGGCCTGGAGGTATTGCAGCTCCGGCGTGGCGCGGTTAGTCAGAGCTTTGGCCAAGGGGTGCACCACACGCCGCGGCATCCGCGCAGTCCGCTAGCAGGCATACGACCACAGCCGCGGACCGTTCACCTTCACCGTACAAGAGGCGCAGCTCCGTGGAGCGACGGTCCTTGTGGCTCAAGGCCACGCCCCAGCGCCGACAATGGGTCTGGCCCGAGAGCCACCACTCCACCTGTTTCGAAACCAGCTCGGCCTGTACCTTGGCCAGCAGCGACCGCCCCTCCGCGAGGGTCAGGCCCAGTTGCGCAAGACTACAGTCACGGCTCGCAACCACGGCCAGAACTCCGTCAGCGTCATGGACCGTGTCGCTGCGCTCGTCGGCCTACCTGGCCTCGATGATCAACCGCATGGTTTGCTCCCACGTGGCGAACGCACGCTTGCCCTGCTCAAGGGTCAGTTTCTGTCGCGCCATGCTGTTGAACAGATTGACCGTGAAGGCGACAAATTCGTCGCCAAGCAGGGGAAACGGTTCGAGGGGTGCCCAATTGAAGAATGGCTCTGATACCCGGGCAAACATCCCGCGCAATGTCGTTTCCGAGCTGCCCGCGAAGATGACCTTGATACGGTCCTTGCGAATATCGAGCGCCGCGCGCAGTGCATGGGCAAAATCACTGTGGTCCGCACCCGCCGGGACCTGAGCTTCGTCGATGACCAGCAGAAGCGGCTTCTTTTTGCGGTCGAGCTGCTTGAGTACATCGTGCAGGGCCGCGGTTCTATCCATTCCCGCCTTACCCAGCTCAGCCTCCAATGAGCCCTCTACGCCGCCTGGAATCTTCGCGGTGGCTTTCACCTTCTTGAGCGGTGCGCGAAGCTTTAACAGTACTGCCGCGGCCCCTTTGGGCTCAAGGGCTTCGGTGAGCGCTGCGACGAGCGCGGCCTCCTGCGAATTACGGTTGTCCCAGAGGTTCGTGTACGCCGTCAGATAGCCGCGCTCCACGGCCGCAGGCATCAGGTCTCGACGTCTTGCCCATCCGCCGGCGCGCGAACAGCCCGCGGGCTGCAGAGAGCTTCAAATCGAACGCATGCAGATACGCGCTGGCCAGCTCCGGCCGCGCAAAGTGCCAAGGGTCCACCACAGTTGCATCATCTATTCTCATGGATTGTGAGAATTCTCAAAAATTGTGAGAAGCCTTGATACAAGTCGTCCCGCCTCTCGTAAAGGGAGCTATCAGGTACAAAGTTGACCTCTTCCAGCAATGCTGGAGGGGAGGCTTAGGCCATCTTGAGGTAGCGCATCGCCGCGAGTAGCCACGCAGCAGCGTTGGCCTGCGCTGGCGTGCATCGCTGCAAGCAGCTAGGCAGCATTTGCCTGCGCTCGTGCCACCTTGACGATCGGCAGGTCTGGTTCAAAAACCCGAGTAGTGCTGTGGATCCACCGCCGTTGGCGACGTGGAAGGCTCGCCGACAATCGGCGCAGCAGTAGCCGAGTCAGCCGCTCGCAGTTGCGAAGCAGATCATACGATTCAGCTTCTGTCACCGCGCTAGACGTCGTGCCGTGCCGGACTACCGCCCTGCCCGGCCCTGACCGCAGCCAATGGGTTGCGCCGGCAGCCACTGCAATCGTCGCCTAAAGCATATGAGCGCGTCGCGGTCAATTACCGCCACCTGCTCGGACGCAGGGGCTACTTCCTGTGCCGGAAGGCGCGGCACTCTGAGTATTGGCAGTACCGTCGCTACACCCGCAACCGCACTGTCTGCTGCGCCGCCACATAGCCGGACTTCCGGACGGCTCGCTCGCAGTGCGCTGGCTCGAGCACCAACCCGGTTGAGTCCCACCGCGGTCCGTTCAGCAACGTCCACTCCACAGCGCGGGTAAAGTAGTCCATTGGGATCTCCACTGGCCCTGCCAGTCGCGCGGCGCATGCGCGCTCACGAACCCGTTCCATAGCGCCGCCGATGATTGCTCGATCCGTAGTCCGGCAGCGCACGGGTCGGATAGAGGAATGCTGTGAAGCTGTCGCCCGTGTCCTCCGGATAGCGGCTCAGGTCATAGCTGGCCAGGCACTTCTCCCTACGCCTCCGTATCCAGTGCGACTCCGTTATCACAATGGAAACCCCGGGCAAGACGTACAGTTATCGGCATAGCATTTCGCTCGTCATTTCTGAACGGATGATTGGCGCACTAGATAGTAAATATTGAAAATCAAAGACTTACACTCGTGGGACAGTGCCAGCGGACTTGCGTCGATCGCCCCCTCGCGCTGCGGGGTGTACCTCCTGATGCCGGCTCCGCGGGACTTCTGGTTGCGTGTTGATCTGCCACTCCCCTTGCTTGATTCGGCTACGTTGGGGAGACCTCTGTCTTCTTCAGACTGTCGCCAGACATCGAACCGCCAGAAGGGGGACGCGGCAAGGCTTCTTCGCCAGCGATCTCGAATGGCGATCTGTCTGCTGGGATTGCTTCGCCGCAGGCGATACATGGTGCTTCCGAGTGGATTGGACTGGACAGCCAAACACAGCAGCATTTGCAGCGACCCGTTATGTGGATCTCCGGGAGGGTGATAGTCTATAGCTATAGATCGGAGTCCCCCCATTTTAAGTTGCACCGAAATACAACTTTCCAAATGGTTGCTGCTGATTGTGAGTCTCCCAACGCACTCAGTCCACGGCTACGTGCCGGGGCTCTGTCTAAAGGACAGCCCTCCCCGGCGTCCATATTTGACAAGCTAAGACCACGATCGCAGTCCCGCGAGGCCAATTTCCATACCGCCCCGAAGGGTGCGCTTATGAGGTGCATATTGTCCCGCACGGAGGTCGCGCTAGGTCTACTCATCTGATTCCGGCGCGAAGCTATCTAGTAGCTATCTAGTACTTCGATTGCGCATTTTCCCGCTGTAGCGCTCCATTTCGCTAGGGAACAAATGCCCCTGCCAACTAGCGAGAAGGACGCGAGCTACTCTTCTCACCCACAAGGATAGCTATCTGGTAGCCATCTACGGCGGACGCTCCCAGGATCCGAGATCAACTGGTGGCTACTACCGACGGATAGATAAGTAACTAGTCCTATTACCTGTCTCTCAAACACCCACGTACTTCCCGCTGGACCGCGTTGGAGTATCAACTGGCAATGCATATTCGCGGATACCTGGTAGCTATCCAGTAACATCCCTCCCTGCAACGCGAACGCGCTCCAATACGCTTAGCTGATAGCTATCTGATATCCGTCCGAGATGTACTTCGGCCGCCCTCTCATTAAGGCAAGTGTTCGAATGCAGAAACTAGGAAGTCTACGATCCCACGCCATAGCGCGTCGGACTTATTGATAGCTACCAGGTAACACTGTGGTACCCACTAGCTATCATATCAACGGGCCGATGCCCCGCTTTAGCATTGGCAATCTCCAGAGTAGCTCGCCGGGGAGCCCATTCAAAGATACCTATCAGGTATCTTTGAGGTACCTCCAGACCCGTCGACCGTTCGGTAATGCGTTGGATGATGCAGCTAGCTACCAGCTACCTATATAGATATTCCAACCTGCTGCTACGGGAAGGATTTGGAGTCTCTACACGCCCGCGCCGAAGCGAGTTGGATATATTAGTAGCTACTAAGTAGCAGCGTTGGTTTTCGCCGTGGTAGCTACCAGCTATCCATCGACGGTCGGTGCGTCGTTTCGGCGCCGGGCAGATCCTGCTGTGCTCGTCATTTTGCCTTTCCAAAGATATCTCTTCGGTATCTATCAGGTATCTTTATCCCAGTTGCCCTGGTGGTCTATGTCGACCATTTCGTTGCGCTAGTAGCTACCTAATCGCTACCTAATAGCTCTTGCCGCCAAGCGGCGATCGAACATCGCTGCATCTCGCGCCAGAAGCTATCGGTTAGCTACCAGCTAGCTTAAATCGATGTTCTACTCTAATGCTGCAGAGATTTGGAAGTCTTCGACCCCGCGGCATAGCGAGTCGGATTTACTGGTAGCTACCAAGTAGCTGCACGGGCGGTTGCGGCACCGAATGAATCCTGCTGTGCTCGTCGTTGTACCCACTAAACAATAGCTTGTAGGTATCTATCAGGTATCTTGATCCCAGTTGCCATGTCGGTACCATGTCAAACATTTCGTTGCGCTAGTAGCTACCTAGTAGCTATTGTCGCCAGGTGGCAATCGAACGTCGCTGCATCTCGCACCAGAAACTATTGGTTGGCTACCAGCTGGCTTGAATCGGTGTCCCACTCTGTCGCTGCAGAGATTGGGAAGTCTACGACCCCGCGGCATGGCGAGTCGGATTTATTGGTAGCTACCAAGTAGCTGCACGGACGGTTTCGGCACGGAGTGAATCCTGCTGTGCTCGTCGTTGCGCTCACTCAAAGATATCTCACAGGTATCTATCAGGTATCTTGATCCCAGTTGCCCTGGTGGTCTATGTCGACCGTTTCGTTGCGCTAGTAGCTATTGCTGCCAGGTGGCGATCAAGCATCGCTGCATCTCGCATCGGAAGCTATTGGTTAGCTACCAGCTAGCTTGAATCGGTGTTCCACTCTGTCGCTGCAGAGATTGGGAAGTCTACGACGCCGCGGCATGGCAAGTCGGATTTATAGGTAGCTACCAAGTAGCTGCACCGACTGCTTCGGCACTGGAGGAATCCTGCTGTGCTCGTCGTTGCGCTCACTAAAAGATATCTCACAGGTATCTATTAGGTATCTATCAGGTATCTTGATCCCAGTTGCCCTGTCGGTACTATGTCGACCATTTCGTGGCGCTTGTAGCTATTTCAAGCATCGCTGCATCTCGCATCGGAAGCTATTGGTTAGCTACCAGCTAGCTTGAATCGGTGTTCCGCTCTGTCGCTGCAGAGATTTGGAAGTCTACGACCCCGCGGCATAGCGAGTCGGATTTACTGGTAGCTACCGAGTAGCTGCGCCGGCTGATTCGTGTCGGAGTGATCCCGCTGTACTCGTCGTTGTGCCCATTCAAGACTAGCTTTTGGATATCTATCGGGTATCTAGATATCAGTTAGCTATCCGGTACTGTCTCGGCTATTGCATTACGCTAGTAGCTACTGCTATCCGGTACTTATCGGACATCGTTACATCTCTATCCGATAGCTACCAGATACCTTATGCAGCCGACTACTGTGTCCGGGTGCCGGTACTGGGCGAATCGGGGAAAGCAACATCGTCTTGGTCCGCAGGCAAATCCCGGAATGTACTGCAGGAGCAACGTCGCCAGTACTGCCAGGCCCAACGTCCTCTGAAGCGTCTACCGGCGGAAGTGCCTGCTCGAGGCGGCTTAGTCTGGCACTCGATATCTACTCGCTATCGAGTGCCATCGCCACCGGAAAGCCGGAGCTATTGTTCTAGCGAGTTAGCTGGTAGCGAGCTGACAGGTCGCCTAGATGCACTTCGACGATTGGTAGCCAGATAGATACCAATGTGGTAGCTATCTGGCTACATTCATCTCAGGGGTACTCTTGTATTCCCAAGGGGTCCTGCTTATTTGGCCGCTATCCGTTAGGTACTTTTAAGATATCTATAAGCTAGCTGGTAGATACCTAACATCCGAGTGGTCTAGTCAGCCAAGGATACCAATCGGGTATCACAGTAGCTACCTAGTAGCCATTGATATCTAGTAGCTATCCGCTATACTCCTGTAACTAGTTAGCCACGCCACCGGTTAGCAACCAGATAGCTACTTGCAAAAGGAAACTCGATGCCGACAATCGTGTTCGTAAGCCCGAAGGGCGGAGCAGGGAAAACGACATCATCCCTAGTCTTAGCCACCCAAATCGCAGAGCGCGGCAAGAGCGTCACCGTCATTGACGCCGACCCGAATCACCCCGTGAAGACCTGGGCTGCTGAGGGTGCGGCTCCAAAGTCTATGGCGGTGATCTCGGATGTCACTGAGGAGGACATTGCCGACAGGATTGATGCGGCAGCGAAGGAGTCCGCATTCGTGATCGTCGACTTGGAGGGAACGGCTGCGACAATCGTCGCGCACGCAATCAGCGAAGCAGACTTTGTCGTAGTGCCCACTCAAGGGTCGCAACTCGACGCGGAGCAGGCTGGCAGAGCGTTCCGCCTCATCCGTGCACACGAGAGAGGTATCCAAAAACACAAGCCTGACTACAAGCTTCCCTATGCTGTCCTGTTCACTAGAACATCCGTAGCAATCCAGAGCCGAGAAACAACACACATCCGGCGCTCCTTTGCTAATGCAGGTATTCCCGTGTTCAAGACAGAGCTGAATGAACGTGCAGCTTTCAAGGCAATGTTCGCCTACCGACAGTCGCTCTCGGGGCTTAGCCGCTCCGAGGTGTCAAATGTCGACAAGGCAATTGAGAACGCGGAGTTGTTCGCAGGTGAGGTCCTTCAGTTCCTGCGCAAGGGCCACATGGAAGAGAAGAAGGAGACCGCATAATGAGCAGAGCGAATCCACTTGACGCCGCGCTTGATGATTTCGAGCCGCGGCCGCGAGAAGACAAGCCACGGCCCGATCGGCAGGCCATTGAGCAAGTCGCAAAGGAGAACGGCTTCGTGAGTCGCGATGCCCGCAAACTGGAGACGGCGGCGACCGCCGCACCTCCACGACGCCAGCGTCGATTCACAACTGGTCGTAATCAGCAGATCAATATCAAGGCAACCCCCGATACGATTGCGCGCTTCAATGCTCTGGCCGAAGCATTGAATATCCCGTCCGGTGCGTTGCTCGAGCGCGCCGTGGAAGCGATGGAAGACAAATATAAGCGCTGATCGCTATCTGGTAGCTATCAGCTAATCCGCGCCATTAGAATAAGGGGGCTAGCCCCCTTATTCTGTGAGAGTGCCGCAATCACTGCGGCACTACAGGTTGTCCTCGCGTTCTGCTCATGAAGAGGCCCAATTCCGTCTTCAGGGCCTTCCGCCCAAGGATGGCTGCCTCATCTGGCTCAGACTTAATCTTTGCGCGCCGTGTGGCCATCTTGAAGGTAGTCTCGCGATATAGCGAGGCAAGTACATCGTCTCGTGCCGCCTTGTCCAACGCCTGAAATGCCGCCAGGCCTGCATCAACGTCCCGCTCAAGTGAACTGGCGAACTCGAGTTCGGCAGGGGCGATCTGGATCGGCTGACCGGGTTCGACCTTTTTACCAGCAGCAATCTCTCGTTCGATTTCGCTAAGCTCCCAGCCTTCCTTGATCGCTCGCATTAGGTAAGCGCCGGGAGACTTCACTCCGCCGACGCGCACACGATGCTTCACCAACTCGATAGCCTTACGAATGCGTTCGTCCGTATTCACTTCGCGGTTGCCAATGATTTCGTTGAGTTGCCGCTTGCTAAGGCCGAAACCCTTAACCAGGGTCTCATAGAGATCCTTCAGTTCGTGAGGATGAGCGAAGTCCAGGACCAACTTGCCCTTTGCGTTATCGCGCAGCTTGAAGCGCAGAGCCGCTACGCGACGCGATCCAGGCGTGGTCTTCGTCTCGAATTCAACATACAGGTCGGTCAATTCGTTGATCTGTTCCGTGCTTTTATCAAGCACGAGACGCTTGAACTGCTTGTACTCGGTCAGCGACTTAACCGAGTCAGCATTGACCCATTTTCGGACCACATCAAGCGGAATCCATTCAGTCGTCCCCATGAAGCGGAGCGAGCTCAACCTCTCGTACAGAATGTAGGCATAGTTGCTCAATGCAGCCGACATGCGCAACGATAGATAGGTGTACCGCTGTGGATCCTTGAGTTGCCGCCTGATCATCTCGTCGACCTTGAACACCACGCGGCCGCCGGAGATACCAACAGATCCGAGCAGTGGCACGGAGGCCCACTGCGGATCACCATCGGTATCGTCGACAGATACCTGCACCGACGCACTTTGGCATTCGCGCAATGCCTTCTTTAGGTGGGCTAGATTGTTAGATGTCTCGAACTTGGCAAGCCATTTGAAATAGCCCAGTTCAATATCGTAGTGTGATAGGTCGGGATTCTCGGAGACGGTCAACCAGAGAGCATTGATAGCACGGCGGGCGAGGAGCGTCAGCGGGGAAACATCGATCAATACGTTCGTTTTCCGATAGCCTATCTCGCGGCTCGACTCAGTGATCGGCGTTGCCGCACCCATTTCCCCACGCACTGCGTTGAAAATGTCGAAGCCCAGTTGTTCCTGGAGATTACGTGGGACGTCAGCCATAGGGGAGGGGGTGCACTAGCGGTAGTGCCGGTAATATCTATCTAAAGGTGCAACGAGTCAAGTATACGATTGCACCTTGATGCGGAGGCGACGTCCACGCCGCACCAAAAATCTACACCTCCGCACCAAAGCTTTATACCTTTGAAATGAACCGTGGCTTGCGAAGCCTTACCTGCCAAGCGATCCACGGTCTTCGAAGGGTCGCAAACCAATGGTTAACACCATAGGCCAATGAATTGCACTTTGAGACCAATGAATAACACCTTGAGGTACCAATAGTTAACACTTTTGCGGCCCAAAAAATGACACCTCCGAACCAATGAATCGCACCTTGTTACCAAAAAAGTACACTTTGCTTGCCATAACCTTTTGATTTACAACAAGAAAAACGCCCTCGTATACGTTAGCTGGTTTACAAACAAAGAAGCTGCTGGCTCTCCACAAAAAAGTGCGGAAAGTCAAAACCGGCCAGGTTATCCACAGCGGCTGCAGTTGAACCGCAGAGCATCCGTATGTATAGGTGTCATGTATTGGTCCGCAATCGGAGCGCTCCTGATAAAGTGCAATCGATTGGTCCGCAAGACTGCCGAACTACTGACGGTGTAGTCCATTGGTCCGCAAATCAACCCACGGAGCCAAGGTGTAATCGATTGGTCCGCGTCCTGGCGATTCATCCAAAGGTGCACTCTGTTGGTCCGCAGAATCGTTCACCCGCCAAGGTGCTATCTATTGGTGCGCAATACTCTGAGTTCAAAGAAGGTGCAGTCCATTGGTCCGCAGCACTACCCAGCCCATAAGGTGTAATTGATTGGTGCGCAGTCTGGTAGCCGATGCGCAATGGTGTCGTTTGTTGGTCCGCAGTGCCAGCGCCACGCTCAAGGTGCAATCGATTGGTCCGCTCGAGTACCCTCATACTCGCCAGCGGCGGCACGTGCCTCCGTTTTGCCGCAAAGAAGGTGTTATTCCTTGGTCCGCAATTCCCATCGAACGCGTACGGCACCTGTCCGTAACACGGTACATTGCCAATCGGACAGCACCTCGCTCCGTGGCCTGCTGCCGGGCTCTCCCGCGTATGCGGCACTTATTGTTCAACGGTGTAGCGAATTGGCCCGCAAAAAATGCCGCATCATCACCACTTCCGCGAAAGCGCAATCTATTGGTCCGCAAGGAATCGACGCGGAGAACGGCTGAGCCCACCGAAGCTTCTTTCCGGCATCCAGGATCGAAAGGTGTATCCCCTTGGTCCGCAAAGCTATCCGAATTTCCAAAACACAATGGATATGTCGATAGGAAGCGCTCACTTTTTTGAGTTGCGGGTCAAAAGCGGCCCAAAACGATGCACCTTTCTCCGGCCAACTTTAATTTGCGGCCCAATCCGTTGCACCAAGCAAGCGCAATACAAAACTGCGGCCCAACTCGTTACACCACCGGGTTGTGCAGGTGCCCTTGAGCCTAACTGCGAGCTAAGGGTATTGACGGTCACTTAGGACACTGCAGAATCAATCTCGCCGGCATGTCTGGCTGGGTGTAGCTTGAGGCCCGCCCTAAGACGTCAGGAAGCGAATGGGAGGTGCTGTACAGCTCTTCCACTTTGACCTGGCCTAGGCAACCCTGCATCGTCTTCGACGGTCAGAGATCATAGAAAGGACAATCGGACTCTGTCCGGGAGCCTTAACTTGGCACTGGAGTTGCATCCGGCGCTCGCGGCGCGGTGCCACTTACCCCTGGCCGGGTGCCATGCCTGCCCCGGCGTACCAAGTCCAGGAGGGCAACGTCTGGGCATGAGCGCGCGGTGCCTCGCTCCGCTTCCTGGCGTGATCTACGACTTCTGTCCAAATCGCGCGCCGCAAGAGCCGATTGCCTTCATGGGAATAGGCAGCGAATACGGCGACGTGAGACACCGGAAGGACGCTGTGCGGCGGAGTGCATACGCCACCAATCACAGTGTGCTGCATGCCACCAGAGCCCGTGGTCGCGGGATACTTGCTCATGACGGACACAAGTTCGACGAATCGTCACGGAATCTGCCGCGTCGTGTTGCGCAGATCACTCGCCTGGAACGAGCGTTGGTCGGGAGACCCAGGGACGCGTAACCACTGTACAGACGGCCTGCATGGCCGAGACAGGAGCGCTCGCTCGTCTCCACGGGACGTGTCACGGCCAAGGGCACTAACCGCCACCCAATGCGCAGGCGGCCCCATCCAAATCGGCCCGTCGCGTAACGACATATAGACAGACGGCGCCGTCCGATATGATTTGGTTGGAGGCGATAGCGACCGGCTCGCTGAGCCAGTTGGTCATTTGGGCGAGCTTGCTGCTGGATGTTTGCTTAATGACGTCCAGTGGCGCACCGCCGCAACTCAGGGTGGAGTGGCTTTGGCTCCGGGCCACTGGCTGTCGTGGCGTGCCAAGTGTTCCTTAGACTGGTTTCTCAGCCGGCGGCTAGTGCCTGTCCTTAGGGCATTCACGAAGTCAGCCATCCCGACGGTACGCGGTTGCTCTACTAGGAGCTGTCAGACAACTAGGTTTGGAGCAACCCAGCTTCAAAGACGAAGCGTGAGGTGGGGTTCTTCTTTGCCGTGCTGATGAAGAGCGAGTCGCGTGCCCTTGTCATACCAACATAAAAGAGCCTTCTCTCTTCAGCTTCGGAAGTCCCTTTCTCGTCAGGTAGCACGGTCTCCTCAACCCGAATTAGAACCACTGCGTCCCATTCCAAGCCCTTCGCAGAGTGAAGGGTGGTAAGGACAATGGCATCGTTACAAGGCTCATTGTTCTTCCGCCGTAGGAACTCTAGTCGGTCCGAGAATGGACCGTTCAACCTAGAAAGTACGTCGTACGTTGTTCGGATAGCGCGTTTTGCCGCGTCGGCCTTCGCGTGGCGCAACATCCAATCGCTGACGCCCTCGAGGACCAGCGAGAAAAACTGCCGCTCGCACAAGGCTCGCCACTCGGAGAGCCGCTTCGAGAAATCTCTAAACGTATCGACCGAGCTATCGCTGAGGGCAAGTCCAGCGAGCTCTTTTACCTGGCGGAACTGTAGGCCCGGACCGATCTTCTCGTGGAGAGAACGAAGCTCGTGCACGCTGAGGCCGGCGAAGCCCAAGAGCGTGTCCATGCCACCGGATCGAACCCGCTGCACAAGTTCCAAAAGGCTTCCCATTAGGGCCGCCTCCGGACGATTGAGAATCGAGGTTCCGGATGCGCGGTAGTACTTGAGTCCGTGGGATCTGCATACTGCTTCGACCGGGTCCAGAATCCGGTTGGTTCGAGCCAGAATCGCCCCACTCCTACCGTCGCTGAGAAAGGGCGACAGCGCTTCTACAGCTGCTACCGCCTCGTCATATTCATCGCCGAACCGGCTAAACCCGATAGTCCCTCCCGGTCCCCGTTCTGCCGCAAGCGTCTTGGGAATCCGATCGCGATTGTTGACGATCACTCGATCCGCAGCGGCTAGGATCTCCGCGCGACACCGATAATTGCTTCCGAGTATTACCGGTTGAGCGTCGAATTGTCTGATGAAGGACTCCATGCCGCGGAAGCCGAGCGCCGAGCGAAAGCCATAGATACTCTGGTCATCGTCCCCGACAAGCGTGATCGTGGCACCGTGTAGGGCATGCTCGCACACCCATTGATACTGAAGTGGGTCAGTATCCTGAAACTCGTCCACGAGAAGATGATGAAAAGGATAGGGCTTGAGTGACCCGGATTGCATCCCACTTACGCTATGACGCAGCATGTCATGGAAGTCGAGCGCCCCATTTCGTTCAAGGGAGTCTTGATAGGCAGCCAGAAGCCGTCCTTCAGGGGTTTCTGTCGGCACGATGGCTAGGGCAGTCTTGAGGTTCTCAATGACTCTTATGGCATCGTCAAGCTTCCAATCGAGCTCCGCCGCTTGCAAGGCCTGATCGACTAATGCGAGACGCTCGCCATCCATCAGGATCGTTTGGCCCTTCGATCCTTTCACGCGGATTTGCTTATAGGCCAAGGAGTGGAACGTCCCCGCAATGAGCCGCCTCTTAGCAGTTTCCCCTGCAAGCGCGAGAATGCGCTCGCGCAGTTCCACCGCCGCATCCTTGCTGAAGGTGACGGCCCCCACAACGACCTCAGGATCCGACAGCAAGTGCGCTGCCTTCGTGGCCATAGTGGAGGTCTTACCCGCACCAGGGCATGCGACCGCAACGCAGTGGCTACGCAGCAGCACGACCTCCCGTTGGGCGGCGTTGAGTTTATCGAGAGACGGGGCGGGCATCGACGAGCTCTAGATCCCGCGGATCGTCGTCATCAACTTCAAGTGCGTAGTGTAGCTACGCAACGCCAGCGGCTGGAACTTGCGCAGGAAGCTGTTCACCTGGTCATTGACGTCGGACTGATCACGGATGCCGTTCCACACCATAAAATCAAACTCGTCCATCGTCTTGTCGAAATTGACCAGAACCTGCAGCCCGCGCAGCGAGAAGCGTGAGTACGCTTGGATCTCCATCTCCAGCGATGGCCGGGTAACCGTGGGCCTGAAGATGATGTCGTTCTTTGCCTTCATTTCCGCCTCCCGCATCTCGCAGTAGGCCTTCGCCACGCGCAACTGCTCGTCGACGTAGTCCTCAAGTTTGGCCAGCTCACGTTCGAGGAAGTCGTTGACGGTAGCCAGCTCGCTTCGGCTGAACGTCTCGGCACCGAAGCGCTGCAGGTTCAGGCTCATCCGGTTCAGGTAGGGCCACGACTGGAGGAACAGCGGGCGGAGCCGCGTGTGGTTCAGCTTCAGGCCGACTGCCACCACCGCGGCACCGGCTAGCTCGCGGAACAGCTTGCGAGTCTTCTCCACTTCGGCCTTCTTCTTCTCGGCGTCAGCGGCGGTGATCACACCGTCCTTGCGTAGGGAGTCCGCCGCATCGACCATCTCTTGAAGCTCATGCTCGACCGAACCCGGCTCAAGCGGGCCCGCATCAGTAAACCCCGAAGTTCCGGCTGTGGAGGGATGGTCGCCGGAGAGGGCGACCTCGGCCGGTAGGGTCATTGCATCGTCGATCATGTCGATATGTTCTGCGGTGCTCATGTAGGTTCTCCGTTGGTGCGGTATAGGGTCCGCGAATTGAATGCAAAAAATGCGAAGCAAGCTAGCGATTGACGTGGAATGAGGCTGCAAGACGCCAGCCAAGCACCCCGACCAGAAGTGCCGCAGCCGACCAGCAGTAAGCAAGCAGCGGCACGGGAACCAGAAGCGCCGACGCCCCGATGCCGAACGTAACCAGCAAGCCGTGCGCGGCGAGGTGAAAGGAGAGTGGACTCGCAAATCCGGCGGCAGAAGCTTTGATGCGCCTGGCAACGGCGCCATCGTTGAGCATCGCGATCAGAAAGACGATGGCGCCGAATGCCCAGGTGTGTGCGACGGCTGCCCGATACAGCGCGCGATAGATGGTCATCCAGAAATTGCGCACCCACCGTCTCCCGAGGTCTGACGCCCCAGCGTCCGAGAGGGCGGAGCTGGATGCTGAACCGGATAGCGAGGAGCGCAACAGCCCAGAGTCAACGAACCACGCACGAAACCGCTCATTCGCGGCACCTGTGGCGCCAGAGGCGCGCATTTCGCCCAGGACTGCCTCGACAGAGGTTTGCTCGTCGGCGCCAATCTCGAAGCGCTCGCTCTCCGGCAGCATGGGTGCGAGCACGCAGAGCATCAGCGGTGCGGCGAGCAACCAGACGCGGATATGCCCGGCAAATCGGCTTCCTGCCATCACAGCACCCACTGACGAAGAAGGAGAATGGGCAGAACGGCCAACGAACCAACGGCACCCCAAAAATGCCTGGGCTTCACGAGCGAAAGGCGTATGAGCGAAAAGCAGAATGCTGCGCGGCCGTAGCGGAACTCTTCCGGAATGGCGCCACGCTTCTCGGCCGCCATGTCCTGACGAATCCACGCTTGCATGCCTGCAGCGTCGTCCCACGCCACGCCGGACAAGCGGCCTGCGAGCTTGACCGGGAACATCCGGACGCTCTCCACGGCGTAGCGGATGGACACACCCATCTCACTGAGCATAGAACTTTGCGACATCGTATTCCTCGAAGTAGCGGCGGAAGGTGTGACCAGTCAGCACGCGGGCGGCGAGCTGAAAGGCAGCGCTGCGCTGCGTCACGACGCCCGGGCAGGGTTCGTCGACAACGCGGCATACATAGCCTGGTTCCTGCCTTGCCTCGAACACAGGGATCGGTTCGTTGTACGGATACCAGACGTTGTACTTCTCACCTTTGAAGGCGGCGTATCGCTTCTCGTAGAGCTCGTGCGAGCGCGAAAACAGTCCTTGCATGAAGGCGATGTTCGCGTCGCCGGCCTTACGCGCGGCCCGGTACGACTGGATGGCATCGACCAGCATTTCCTTGACCAACGGCTCTTCCCGGATGCAGAAGTTGAGGCCGATGTAGTCGACAACACGGCTGCACGCGTCGATCAGTTCGGGGGACACCGTGAACGCCGGCGAGAGCTTCGGCGACAGCTTGTATTGCTTGACCACTGCGCGGAACAGACTTGATTGCATGTCGGCGTACTATCCTTCGATGATGGGAATCCGGCCTTGGTAGACGGATCCACCAGAGATGCGCAGAAAATATTGCAGGTTGGGCAGCATAGTGATCAGCTGAGTCGGGATAAGCGGCGCCTTTTCCAGTTGCGTCGACCGCGAAACCGACCCGTTGAACTCGCCGATATGTGCCTCGGATCCAGTGCTCGTGCTGCTGGTGGTGGTGATGTTCTGAATCGCCGTTTCCCCAACTTTGTCCGAGAACCACTGGGCCGTGTCCGTGTCTTCCAATCGTAAGATGATCTGGTTGTTGAGATTCCCCAAAACCTGCATCATTTTTGCTGCGTCTCCCAGTTTCGCCTCCAAATCGGAGCGGCTTTGGAAGGCGACCAGGGCATTGAAGCCCGCGCCGCGGCCCTTGTTGAGGATCTGGATCACCTGCTCATTGATCGCTTCTGCCACCTCATCGATGACCAGCACAACCTTAGGCGGCTTCGCGTAGAAGTTGTAGATGGCCCCAGCCACCGACGCGACGTCGGACAGGATCATCGAGGCGATGGCCTTCGCGACGATGCTGCTGGAGAGGGAGTCCAGGCCGACGAACAGCACGGCCTTTTGCTTGATCACCTTGTCGATGTCCCAAATCTCGCGGTCATCGGTGAAATCGTCCGCCTTGGGGGCGAGCATGAGCCCCGTCTCCCCAGTGGCAAGCATCTGCAAGAGCGGAAGGACTGAGGCGATGATCCGCATGTAATGGTCGCGGTCATGGACAAAGGTGCCGACCAGGCCGTCGATGGATTCGTGGCCGCGGCCGACGTTGAAGTACCGCTCGGTGTACAAACGAACCATGGCCTCGATCAGCGTCCCGCCAGGCCGCTGCCCGACCTGCTGCATGTACGATCCCGCCTCGTCCTCCCAGGCGGTGAAGCCCATTTCCGCGAAGAAGCGCCGCAGAGCGCGGTCCAGCAGGTTGTTGATGCCGCTCTGCGCGTAATTCAGGATGGAACGCAGGTTCGGCTTGTCACCGACGTAAAGCTCGCCCTTGACGGCACGGTCAATGAAGAGGAATGCGAAGTCCCGGAACGGACCCTCTTCTAGCAGTTGCGCAATTCGGCTGGCGATTTCCGACGGCTGCGACCAGTTTTCTAGCGGGTTGAGGCGGATCGACTCGGATGGCGCCGCCTGCTTCCAATACAGGAACTTTCGGCCGGCGCGGGCGCATTCGCGTTCGACGCGCTCCTTCCATTCGCGGTCATTTTTAGGGTCCACAATAATTAAAATGTCGTCCGGATCGTGAACGACCTGGGTGCAAATGACCTCATAGGTGCGGGTTTTGCCGCTGCCGGTCGTTCCTGCCACAGCCGTGTGGCCCGGCAGCGCCTTGTAATGGAGCGGGACGTGTACCTTCTTCGGCTCCATCCCGTGGATCCAGGACTTTCCCTGCGGAGACCGGTCCCGTAATGCATTCGCCGGGGCAAATTGCCTCTCGACGACGGCGGCCACCTCTTTGGGAAGCCACTTCGGCAAGCCGGGAATGTCGTTGGTGGGCATCCGCAGTATGTCGTGAGCGATCTGGCAATGACGCTGTGTCCATTCGAACCCGGTGCCAAGGTACATGGCGTCTTCATCGCGCCGCATCTGTGCCGTGGTGTGCAGGAGGGCCTCGATGCGGATCTTGGTCAGCCACTTCGTGGAGATGGCCATGCGGAACTTCAGGGCCTTCCAGACTTGCGCCGCCCGCAGTGAGAAAGCGGCCAGGCAGAGCAGGGCGAAGTATCCCCAGTGCGGCATCCCGGACAATGGCAGCAGGACCAACGCACCGAGCCACCCGGTCGCGGCTCGCATCTCGAAGATCGGTCGAAAGTGGTTCACATAGTGTCGCATGCTCAAGGTTCCTGAACCGGAGGGCGCGATGCGAGAACGGCACTGATCTTCTCGGTCAGCACGAGATCGGTGCCCTGGACTCGCGCCAGAAAGGAAAGCTTCTTTAGGCTGTCGATCAGCGTGTCGCTAGACAGCCCATAGTTGCCCAGCGCCCGCTTTGGCAAGACAAGCCGGTTGCCCGCCCACGTCACCGGAACCTTCCCCGCTGTCATGTCCTGCGCCAACGCGAGGAAGAACTCGCGCATCAGGTTGGATGCATTCCCGAGGACGTCTGCGAGCCCTTCGGGCGCGGCCAATTCATCCGAGCCGCGACGGAGGCTGCGCCCACTATCCAGCTGCATTGGCTGAGCACTACGTGGTACTTCTTGGGGGCTGGGGCGATCCTGCTGAGGTGTCGCGTCGCGGGTTTCAGGTGCCGGAGTCCCCTTGGCGCCAGCGGCAGCAAAGAGGCTGATGACGGAGGCTGCGGCGCTTTCGGTCGGAGGCACCACGGCATGGGGCGGGGTATCAGCCGGGGCAGCCTTGACGGACTCTTGGGGCAGAGATCCCACAGCGAGCAAGTCCGCCGGCGGTGCCGGCGTCCCCACCGGGGCAAAGTCCGCGCGACGCGCCTTGAGCTCAAAGCTCGTGGTGGCGTCGACGGCAAGTCGGACGACCTTGTGCAGCAGCGATTCGAGCGTGACCGGGCGGGGTTCGGGGTTGATGGCGGCGAACAGTTCCGACAGCACTTCGCTGTCCAGGCTGGCCAGGATGTCCTGGCCGAGAATCTCGCGGGCGAGAAGGGCAGTCCGCATCCGTTCGACGGGCAGCGCCGCCGCACGGCGTGTCACACGGTAGCTGCCATCGCCCAGCCATGGACCAAAGGCGCCGTGCAGTGCCGGCAGCCATTCGGCGCCGTCAACTGCGCGGTGAAATTGGAAATGCCTGCATGGCTCGTCCAGTCTGGAGCAGCACGCTGCGAGGAAGAGGGCGTACAGGTATTGCGGCTCAAGGCGCCGACGTTGCTCCGAGGGCTTATCCGCACCGAACTTCTGGCCACCCGACAGGCGCATGGCGAAGTAGGCCACCTCGACGGTGGCACGGAACGCGCCGCCCGGCTCCGCGTGCTCTTCAGGGCGTAGCGGCATCGAGGAGAACCAGACGGCGCACCGTTCCAGGATCGCGGTCCACTTCTTCGCGAATACTGCCGGCTCGGCCTCGTTGGCGTACTGGCGGATCAGGTCGGTGCGCGACTGGTGCGCGGCCAGAAGCTCGCCGATGGTCATTGGGGTATGCATGTTCACTTCACCATCTTCCCGCCGAGCTTCCAGGCACCGCGGCCTGCGGCACGCAGCGCACCGCCGCCCGAGACGCCCCCGCCTGTGCCGAACAGCTTGCCGGCGATAGCGGGGATCTCCAGAGAAATCAGTATCAGCATGATGGAGATAGCCAATGCGTACACGCCCGCCGCCATGGTGTCGGTGCCTACATCATTGACACTGCCTAGCGTGGAGTCCAACGTGGTTGTCACGAGACGGGAAATGATCGCCGCGACAACGATGTACAGCGAGCCGCTGAACATGTAGTCGAGCCATGCCGTGAAGTAGCGACGCGTAAAAGACGAGAAGGCAAGCGCTACCGCGATCGGGCCGACCACCACGCCTACCGCGACCTGCAACTCTCCAAGCATCGTGAAGAAGTAGAAGATGATCGCTGCAAACGCGCAGGCCAGAAAGGCAAGGAACAGAAGGATCGCAGCAACCATGGACTTCAAAATGTTCTCTAGGCTGAACCCGCTCGTGGCGATCCTGACGTACGAATCCCAGAGCTTGCCGGCCGTTGTGATGATGCTTGCGCCCGGGGTGACCTCTGCACCATTGATCCGCGTGGCTAAGGCATTGAACCACTCGAAAATCCCCGGCCCGAACTGGTCATAGCCGACATAGATCGCAGCAAAGATCCCAATGAGGGTCAATTCCTCCAACAGATCCGTCCAGGCGGCGGTGGCGTCCCCGGTCCCCGCGAAGCGGAAGCCGGCCAAGACAAGCGTGATGACGCCCAAGCCGAAGGCCAGTTTGTCTGCTTCGGACCGGACCGTATCGCTAAGCCTGAGTGCGCCCGCCGAAAGCCCGCTTCGAAGACCCTGGATCTTCGCCGCAGCCTTTCCGAGCCCTTCCCCAACCGTTCCCGGCGGGGAGGTATAGACCGACGTGCCGTTACCGGGTTGCGTGCGGCCCGTTGTCCCGCTACCGGTCGACCCGGCGCCGGCTGGCGTCCCGATTCCGGGAAGATCCACGGTTTCGCTTTGCGCGAATACGGCACCAGCCCACAAGCTGAGAAGGACCGCCGCGAAGGTGGCGACCAGCAGACGCGCGAAGCGAGACGGCATGACAGGGGCTCGAAAGGTACGCATCAGTTCTTGAACACCGTCTGGCGCAGTTTGTTGAGTTGCGCTTCCTGATCGCGCTGGATCTGCTGCGTCACGTTCGTGGCCTCGGTGTCGGCGGCGAGTGCCCTCTGGTCCTTCGTAGCATCCGACTGTGCCTTGGCACTCATGAGCTGCAGCACGTCGCTGTTCTGGCTGGCCAGCACGTCGAGCATGTGATTCGTCGCTTCGGCGGTCGCTTGGGCGGTAGGGGAGAGTGTCATGTCTTCCTGGATCTTCGCCCTCCGCTTAGCGAGAGACTGATTGCTTCGCGCAATGTCGCTAGCCAGCGAGAAGAGCTGCTTAGCTGCCTTGTCGCCTTTACCCATCAGCGTACGTTGGTCCTGGAACCATTGGTCGGGCGTCTTTCCCGACTGAACCACAAGACTCTGGACGCGCGATAGGAAGTCGGCGTTCTCGGAGACGCCACCGTAGAGGGACTGCAGTGCCTGGCCGTACTGCTCATGCTTGGTGATGTCGTCCTTGATGGCATTGGCTTGTGCCATCATGGCGGCGGGGTCGAGTCCTGTGGCCTGCAGCAGCTGATTCAGCATCATCTTGTACTGGTAGGCGATGTTGGTGTTCTCATACACCTCGGTCTTCAGGGCCTGAGCGGCCGTCAGTGTGTTCTTTAGGAAGTTGGCAGCGTCGAACACGGGCCAGCCGCTTGCGAATGCCGGCGTAGAGGCGGATCCAATCGCCAGCGCCAGGAGGCCTGCAGCAGTCATGCGTTTGATCATGATGAGAATCTCCTTTATTTGCCGGTGCGGGCGAGGATCTCGCGCACATAGCGTTGTTGCCAGCCTGGTTCGCCCGGTGCCATGTGCCGGTCCAGCACAGCTTGGGCATATCCGTCCGAGCGCAGCATGGCGATCATCTCGTCGGAAAAATTGGTTTGCAGCATGCGGGTCTGCGATCGCGTCACCAACAGGTAGTCGCGGTTCGGAACGGCATCATTGATCATCTTGACTTGATCGAGGGTCAGGCCGAAGGTCTCGCAATACAGATCGGTGTCTGTGAGCGCCTGGTTGTTTGGCAGGTAGATCAGCGAGCCGACGTTGTCCTTGAGAATCTCGAAGTCGGCAACACGGACGATCTGCCGCAGCGACTGGGTCGCCATGCGGATTGCACCGTTGAGCTTGCGGATCGTTGTGACCCAGTTCTCCAGTCGGCTATAGACATTCTTGTTCTTGAAGAAGAAGCCGGCCTCCTCGACCTCGATGACAACGTGCGCGATGCCGTCCATCGTCTGCTTGATGCGATAGAAGGCATAGTCCACGAACAGCACCGCGGCCGCAGGGAACTTCTCCATCAGGGACCCCATCTCGATGGCGAGGTCGTCGCTCACATCGAAAGCGTCTTCCACGTTGTCGAAGAAGTGTCCATATTGGCCGCCGGTGGTCCACATCTGCAGGCGCTCGCGCAGGTCTGAGTGCAGCAAGGTGCGGAGGTGGGTCAGCGTCCATTTCTCGCGCGGATAGCGAGACAGGATCTGCACAGCCTCGAAGATGTCGGTGCGCTGCTGGGGGGAGAGCCGAAACTCGTCGTCTTCCATCGCCAGACCGAGCCATTCGACCAGGTACGAGAAATTGGCGGGATCTGCCACCAGCACAAGCGGATTGACCTTCGTCGCGGCCTGGGTCTCGCCAGTGATATCAATGAACTTGCCCCCACCCAGCAACGTGGTGATGCGGGTAGAGCGGTCCTTGTCAAAGCGGATGCGACGCGCCTTTTGCCTACCAGCCTGCGACATCAGGAAGTTCAGCATCACCGATTTGCCAGCGCCGATGGGGCCCAGCATGAGCAGGTGGCCGTTGCCGCCTGGTTGATGCAGGTCCAGGTTCTGCGCGGTCCGGTACCGTGTAGGTAGGCAGGTTAGCGACGGGATCTCGATGCCGGCCTTGTCGGTGAGCCAACCGTTCAAGCTAGGACCATTGTGGACGGCTCGGACCGGCGCGATGTCGGAGAGGGCGGGCGTCTCGACGAACTGCAGCCGGCGCTGCTTGTCCCAGCGGCCGGGCAGGGTGCTGTTCCAGGCAGGCATCAGATTTGCCTTCTCCCGGATCGACCCGAATCCCGCGTTCGTCAGCGCGCCCACCACTTCGCTGACGGAGCCTTCAAGCTCATTCTCCGTGTCGCCGTAGACGATGATGGAGATGTTGGCGAATCCATGCTGCTGGCCTTCCGCGGTCAGACGCTTCAGTGCCGCCCCGGCCTCCTTGGCGAGCTGCTCACGTCCCTCGTCGTTCTCCGGCTCTTCCTTCGATGCATACTGCTTGATGATCGACCAGACGTTGAAGGCAGCGACCTTGTAGAATCGACGCACGGCCTCGATGTGCTTCGTCGCCTTGGCGGTGTCGAGGAACCGGAACATCAGGCAGATATCGAGTTCGGCATCGATCTGGGTCAGCACATCAAGGGCCGCCTCCTGAAAGCCGAGCCACTCCTTGACAGCGACGATGGCGCCATAGCGCTTGCCATGCGCGGACTCGAAGATCAGCCGCTCAGCACCGGCCGTGACTTCTGACTCGGTCAGGTGCGTGTCGAGCAACGTTATCGGATAGCGGATGCGACGCTGAGGCACAGTCGGGTTGGCGGTCTGATGGAGTTCGGCCAGCGCGTCCTGCAGAACCAGCCGTTTCAGCCCCAGTCGGACGGCGCCGCCCTTGAAGGCATCCAGCATCGATTCGAAGCGCTTTGCGTCCGCGCTCATCCTCTCGACGTCGAAGGCGAATGCGTTGCGAGCCAGCAGAATGTCCTTCGTCGTCTCTACCGCTGCTGGCACAAACGCCCGACCTCCAACGGTCATGTGGTAGCTCATCTTGTCGAACACTTTATCCATCCCGTTTTCCGGCGTGTAGGCCAGATGCAGGCTATGGGCGTTCGTGAAGTACTTCCCGGTCGTCATGTGCTGCCGGTTCAGCTCGTCAATGCGCGCATCGGACGGAGACGCAAACTCACCGCCCACGTATCGCTTAGTGCGACGGTGGCGCAACCGCCACCACGCAGTCACCCGGCTGTCGAAAGAGCGACAGGCCTGGTCAAGCTGATCTCTTGCCGAACTGATATCGCTGGCGTTTGGCGCATCCGCGTCAATACCCATGAACTCATAGCTTGCCAGCAGGGACCCGTCCTTGTTCAGGACAAGCTCGGGCGTAAAAGGGGTGAGCCAGGGAGCGATTTCCTGGAGGGGGCGGCGCTTTAGCATGGGAGGTCGCTATCGAAACCGTAGGGACGGCGGAACCGGGCGTGCATGCGACCATGCCACGGCATTGAATCGTACACGTCGCCGTAGTGATTGAAGACGTTCAGCACCTGGTTCCACCATGGATCCCGCGTGGTGATCCAGCGCAGCAGGCCGTGAACCACGATGCCGAAGACCAATGCCGCAACGGGCAACTGCCAACCGGCCCTATAGGTGACGTAGATCAGCAATGCTGTGATCGTGCCATTGGCAATGGCAAGGCCTCGGACCGCGCCACCGATCATGCGCGGAAGAGAAAGCGAGCGGCTGACGTGGTGGCTGCGCATGTCAGAATCCGGAGCACGCGGCGCCGATGCCGTAGTTTTTGAGGATCGGGACAGCTGCCGCCGCGATGCCAATACCAACGCCTGCGAACGAGACGAACTTCATGATGGTCGACTCGGCGTTGGCGATGCCAATCGCGGCCAGCACAATGATGATCAGGCCGGCCACGAACAGGAACGTGGTGTTGAAGAAGCTTGCAATCCCGCAAATGGTGTTGGTGAGACCGGACAGAAAGCTAGCGTCAGCGGCAGCTGCGGGAGTAGCGACGGCCATGAGCAGCAACAACGCGACACCGGGCGGTGTGGCCAACTGCTTCTGTGCTGCCTTTAGGGAGTTGCGAAGGGACATAGGTAAATAGCTCCTGGTTAAAAGACCCGTTTGAGTACGTAGTTGTTGTCGTCGAACCCCTGAATTTCCAAGACTTCGGAAAGGTGACGCAGCTCGCCGGTGCGGCGCATGTGGACCACATAGTGGAAGCACTCGGCGATGAGCTTGCGCATATCGTTGAGTTCCCAGCGAGACCCTGGCGGGATGCCGAGCATGGCCATGCCTTCCAGGCGCGAGAGCGCAGAGCGGGCGGTGCTCGCGTGCAGGGACCCCATGCCACCATCGTGGCCGGTGTTCAGCGCCTGAATGAAGTCGAACGCTTCGCCGCCGCGGACCTCACCAACGAGGATGCGGTCTGGCCGGAACCGGAGGCTTAGCGCGACCAGCATTTGGGTTGTGACTTACTTGTCGGTATTGCTGAGTAGCCGCACCGAGTTTGGAACGCTCAACTTGAGCTCTTGCGTGTCCTCAATGGTGATCACGCGTTCGGTGTCGGGAATCTCGCCGACCAGGGCGTTAAGCAGTGTGGTCTTGCCTGAGGAGGTGCCGCCAGCGACGAGGATGCTCTTGCGCTGGCGAACCAGGCCTGCGAGCGCGTGCATGACTTCGTCGTCCACCGCACCGGGCGGGAAGATCGGGGCTTCGGCTTCGCGGCTTTTTGCGACGGCCGCTGAGAAGGCGCCCATCCTGACGTAGTCGGCAAGGGTCAGATTGGTGTCGCGATGGCGTCGGATGCTCAGCGCGTGGCCGTCGATCGCGGTGGGTCGCATCACGGCTGCAATGCGCAAGCCTTGATGACCGGCGTTGATGATGCCTTGGTGCGTTCCTCTGACAGCCGACTTCTGTACGGACGAGGCGAGCGATCTGACGGCGCCTTCGACCATGGCGGGATCGAGCTTGATGTCGAGCTTGAGCAGCTGGCCCCTGCGCTCGATCCAGATGCTGTCGTGGCGGTTGATCATGACCTCCGCCACCTCGGAGGACTCCATGTACGGACGGACGGGCGACAGCGACTCGAAGAACATGCCGACGGCACTGTCTTCCAGTTGGCTCAGCTGTAGTGCGGGGTGGTCGAAGGCATGGGTAGACATGCCCGCTATTGTTGATTCGCTGCCGGATGACGTGAGCGTCGAAAGCTCTACGATTTTCGCGAGTTTTCTCAGAATATCGGAGAGGAGGGCTGTGCTGCGCCCGGCGCCGTGGCTGGCTGCAGCTCAGGTCACGACCTTATGCGCACCCCTTCGGGCCGCCTAACGGACTTGCTTAGCCCGGACTCCCGGTTGCGTTTCGGGATGAACGTTAATCATGATTCACAGTATTCCCCGGAAAACTCACACAAACACGTCGCCTTTCTGGTCTTGCATGATTGCCTCTGTTGGTCATATCCGGACCGGCGAACACGACGGATCGTGCGACGCAGAGACGACAATGGAATTACCCAGAAAGCTGTTGAATATCACATAGCTTTTGACGGCCGGTGGGGTAGCAATTGCTGGTTCAATTAGCAGCATCCAATAGGACGCCTCATGCGACTGCTCTCCCGAAAGACCGATTCCAAAACCGCACTGTCCCCGGCCCCCGGTATGTATGCCGGAGAGAGCGGCGAACAGGTGATCTTCGACCGTACGACCCGACTCTCAGTCGAGCGCAATCACTGGAAGCTTGCCACGTTGGGACTGGTCGCGGTCGCGCTGGCCGCGATCCTCACACGCCAGCCGCCTGAGCCGCAGGTGCGCGCGTTCGGTGTCTCGGCGGACGCCGGTGGCAAGCCCGTCGTGCGTGAGTTGGAGGCGTACCAGCCCAGCAACGTTGCGATCCAGGCCGCGTTCAAGGACCTGGTGGTGCGCTGGTTCACTATCGAGCCGATTCTGACGGAGAAGATCGAGGACTCGCGGATGTCGAAGAGTCTGCGGTCCGTCAAGGAGCAGATGATCGGTGCGGCGCGAGGCCAGTTCGATGACTGGGTCGTCGACGATGAACCCGTCAAGGCGGTGAGTGCATCGCCTGGTCTGACGCGTGAGCCGAAGGTGACGAATGTCTCGGTGCTGCCGGATAGCACGGTGGTGGTCGACTTTGTTACGACCACGGTGGAAGAGGGACGCAAGCCTAAGCCCACTCGTTATGCACTGACCGTGCGCTACCAGATCAAGCCGCCCACGGGCGAGGCCATTCTGGGCCCTAACCCTTTTGGCGTACACCCGGTCTTCTTTACCCTTCAGAAGTCCGGCGCCTGAACATCATGGATTCCCTCATGCGTAACCGACTCTCGTCGCTGGCCATCGCCGGCGGCATCGCTCTCGTTCTCTCGTCACCGTTGGGCTTTGCCGCCGACAAGGCGGCGCGCAAAGGCCTCGGTGGCGTACCGCCGCTCGGCGTTGGTGACATCAGCGATGCGATGAACCCGTTCAATCCGCTTAATGGTGGTGCCGATCCGGTCGCGCTGCCAGCGGACTCGCGTCTCGTGGTCTTCACGTACAGCCAGGACCAGATCTTCCGCGTACTGTCGGCGCCGCTCAAGACGACGACGATCGAGTTCCCCACCGGGGAGACGATCGCTTCGGAGCCGGCCTGGGGTGAGAACGTCCGGTGGAGCTATGACACCGACGGCATTAACCACATCTATCTGCGCCCGCACGCGCCAGGCCTCGTCAATACGCTCTCGGTGAACACGAACAAGCGTAGCTACGAGTTCACTCTGGTGTCGTCGCCTCTGGGCGGCATGTTTTATCAGAAGGTCCGCTTCAACGTGCCAGAGCCGATGATGGCGAAGGTGAAGGCTCGGGGCGGAGATGCGCCCGGAGTAGGCGGCGCTGAGCCGGACCAGGCTGCACAGCCTTCGCTCGGTGTCTCCCCGGACAAGCTGAATTTCGACTACTCGGTGGGTGGCGACGCGGAATTCCGTCCCGATCAAGTCTTTGACGATGGTAAGGCGATCTGGATGCGCATTCCCAAGGGCGCTGACTGGCCCGTCGCGCTGGTGAAGGACGGAAGCGACTTCGTCGTCGCGAACTTCATCCGCCGTGGCGAGTTCCTGGTGCTGCAGCGTCTCGCGGAGAACGTGGTGCTGCGCTCGGGCAATGCTGAAGTCACTGTGCGACGCGGTCGCCGCCGGCTGCTCGGCTTGTTCTGAAGGGGGCCAAGGTGAAGAAGACGCAAGTCGAGGACGTGACTGACGCGCAGGCTCGCGCGACCAAGGGGAAGCTTCCTCGCAATATCGTCTATTCGTTGGCGACCGTGGCGGCGGTTGTCGTCGGCACGCTGGGGTACTACTACCAGAGCCGCAGCGATGCGGAGACTAAGCAGAAGGCAGAAGAACAAAAGGCCGCGCGGCTGCGCGACCGCACCTCCGCGTCGGAACAGGGCAACAGCCTGGACCAGGAGATCCGCAAGCAGCAAGAAGAAGCTCGCGCCGAGGCTGCGCGCCAGAAGGTGCTTGCCGGCAAACAGATCGAACCGGCAGGCAAGGCACCCATCCTGACCGCACAGGATTTTGGTGGCAGTGGCCAGAGTCAGGGTGGCGAGAATTTGTCAAAGAAGAGCAACGAAGATGCGCTCTTCACAGCGCCCATCTTCAAAAGTGCGGGTCAGCTGAAGAATGCGCGGGCTTCGGGGCAGGCGAACCTATCGGGCCTGCCCGATCCTGCGCAGATGCGCGCAATGCAGCAGGCAGCGGCGGCGGGCGCCGGTGGCGTGGGTGTGCCCCCGGGCCAGGAACCTGCGACGGTATCTAGCGACCGGCAGTTCCTGAACGAGACGTCGGCGACGAAAACCCTGCGCACCAGTTTCTCCGGCGTACTGCCGAAGTGCACGCTGAGCCGCGGGTTCGTCATCCCGGCCACCTTCGTTGGCGGCAATAACTCGGACAAGCCAGGTGAGTTCCGCGCGACGGTGGATCAGGACGTATACGACACGGTAGATGGGACCTGCAGGGTGATCGCGGCCGGCACGACGCTGGTCGGCGCCTATAGCCCAGACATTGCCATTGGGCAGGAACGCTTGCTCGCGGCATTCATTCGGATGCAGATGCCGAATGGCAAGGTTGTGCCTCTCTTGGGTATGCAGGGTGCGGACCCGAATGGCTACGCCGGCATTAGCGGCGACGTCAACAGTCACTTCTTCAAGATCTTCTCGGGTGCGGTGATCATCGGCTTCCTGGAGCAGCGATTCAACAACACGGCGACGGCCACCACAGCGACGCCGGGGGGACTGACCACCTACGGCAACACCGCGGGGCAGGTAGCGGCGCAGACCGCGCAGACCATCCTCAATCGCAACCAGAACATCCGGCCGACGATCACCACCGAGCCGGGCCAGAGGATGCTCGTGCAGGTCAAACATGACATGGTCTTGGAGCCCTACCGTGATTGAGCGCGCATGCCTCTTAGCGACGGCGCTCGCGGTGATGCCTGCCATCCCGCACGCGGCAACGATCGAGGCGATTGTCAGTCCGACTGCGGTGGTCGTGCGTGCGGATGGTGCCGCACGGCTGCTGAGCCTCCCCGGTAAGCCAGTGCTGTACTGCGGGCTGGAGCGCTTCCTGGGCGGGTCAGCCCAGCTGATCGGTGCGCAGATCGAGGCTGGCGGCGCACAGGGCCCGGAGATTGTCCGGGAAGGAAAGACGATACCGCTCGCCAGCGTGTTTGCCGGTGAGGGCTGGCTGCGGCCGACCGAATTGACCGAGGCCGCGCAAGAGGCGATGGTCGAGCGTCGTGGCGGCTGGGCTTGCGCACCGAAGGCTGCACCGTTTGCGGCCATGAGCCGTCGCGTGGATCCGCTTATTCTGGCGGGCATCGCCATGAACGAGTCGGCCTATCGCGGCCGGCCGTGGCCGTGGACCCTCAACGTTGCCGGACGCGGCATGTTCTTCGCCACGCGCGAGGATGCGCACGCGACGGTCAACCGGCTGCTTTCCGCCCGGCGATGCGACTTCGACGTCGGGATTATGCAAATCAACTGGTGCTACCACGGCCAACGCTTTGCCTCCCCCTGGGAGGCGCTGGCGCCGGCGACCAACATCCGCGTGGCGGAAACGATCCTGATGGAGAACCTGCAACGGAGCGGGTCCGCGATGAAGGCTGTCGCCTGGTACCACAGCGCCGATCCGAGCCGCGGCGGTGCCTACTTTGCTCGCTTCATGACCCACTTCAAGCAACTCGATCCGGCGACCCATACCCAATGACCAAGTCCATTATTTTCGCCGCCGCGCTGCTCCTTTGCGGAACCGTTGCCGCTGCGCCCACCGATCCGTTCGATTTTGACTATCAGGTAATGGCAGCTGCCGCCGCACGGCCCGCCATGATCTTCAACGACGGCAGCAGCACCTACATCCAACCGCGCCCCGGGCAACAGGTCGTCGCGGAAGGGGGCCAGTCTTCCGGTCCGTACGTAGTACTCGAAGGGGTGCCCGAGGTGGTGCGCTACACGGCGAACGGGAGCGCTGTCACGGCGCGTTGGAAGCGGTCCCATGGTTTTACCGGCGAGCCTGCGAATCCGACTGGCGACCTGCCGCACGCCTTCACCAGGTTCAGCGGCCGGCTGGCGATGATCGGCGGCCACAACGGCCTCGCGTTGGTGCGCCAGAGCGAGACCACCTTGGCGCTGGCACCGATGATCAAGACCATTGCGCCGACCGGCTGGACCGGGACGGCGCAGAAGGATATCGCGCTCAGCGAGGAACTGCGCTTTGCGACGCGGGCCGGGGAGAACTGGGTGCAGGCGCTCGAGCGCCTGCTGGCGCAGCGCGGTCTGTACGCGGAAGTGGATTTCGACCGAAAGAACATCGCGTTGCGGGCCACCCCGCCCAAGTCTCTGGAGATTGCGGCTTCCGGTGCAACAGCGGTGGCAGCGCCGGCAGCACCAGCGCCCGAGCTCACCGCGGCGGCCACCGATGCCAGCGAGGCCGATGGCTCCGCGCTCAACGCCGCCTTCAATGCGGAGGCGATTCGCGACAACAAGGCCGGTCGCATCGAGATGCGATTCCCTGCAAAGCCGACGAACCTGCTGGTGCAGGGGGAGGGCGGGCGCGAGATTGATACCGATTGGAATGAAGCCGAAAAGGTTTTGTCGTTCCGCACCGCCGATCGGTTCACTGTGCGCGGTGACGGCAAGGCTGTGGAGGTCGCGCGCGTGCCCGGCATTGCCTATCAGTTCCCCCGCGACAACGCGGCTGGCCTCGAGCGCGTCTTCGAGAAGGACGGGGCCACCTACCTGAGTTTCCGCCAATCGCTGATCGCGGTGTCGGTGCGGGATGAGGCCAACCAGTCGAATGGTGAGCACAAGGACCGGTACTACAAATACAGCGGCATCAGCGCGCGTCTGATGGTGACGGCCGACGGCAAGACGGTCAACGTGACCCGCCAACCCGAAGTCCGTTTCTATGAGCGGGCGGCGTCATGAGGCGTTTGCTCAAGCGGGTGTCGCCGCTAGTGGCGCTCGTGCTCTCCCTCTGTGGACCGACTTTCGGCTGGGCGGACTGCCTGGACGATGCCGCGATGTTCCACCAGGTGAGCCCGGTGTTGCTGCGAGGCATCGCGCAGCACGAGTCTGGGATGCGGGCCAATGCCGTCAATCGCAACGCCAACGGCAGCGAGGATATCGGTCTGATGCAGATCAACACGGTGCATCTGCCGAGGCTCGCCCGATTTGGAATCACCCGGCAGGCGCTGTTCGAGCCTTGCACGAATGCCTATATCGGCGCCTGGATTTTGCGAGAGAACCTGGATCGATACGGGCCAACTTGGGATGCGGTGGGAGCCTACAACGCGGCTTCGCCGGATAAGCGTCTCAAGTACATCAACCGTATCTACAGCACGCTCCAGCGCGGAGCGCCGGCCAACCAAGCCATTAGATAACCGAAGGTAAAAAGTCATGCTTCCCATTGATCAGATGCGCCGGTTGAGCCGGACTGTTCTTGCCGCGAGCGCGTTGTGCGTGTGTGTCGGTGCCCATGCGGCCGTACCGTCCGCGACGCCGTTCGGCATAGAGCCAACAGGCAACTTCGAACCCGCGGCGCCGCTCAAGGGCGATGGCTGGCAGCGTCTCGCTGCAAACACGAAGGCGAAGTCGCCCAAGGCGGCAGGGCCAGCGGTGCCCGCTGCGAGCGATATCGCGCCCGCGTCGGTTCCCCCTGTACTGGCCCCTTCGCAACTCGTTGCGGCTTCGGCAGGTGGAGCGCCTCTCGCGGCGGGCAACGCTGCCGCGCCTGCCGCCTGGACAGTGTCGGCGACGGACGGGAACTACCGGCAGCTGATCGAGGCGTGGGCTACCCGTGCGGGGTGGACGGCCGCACCGTGGGAACTCGACAAGGATCTTCCGATTGTGGGGAACGACTCGTTCCAAGGTGACTTCAAGGCAGCGGTGCGTCACGTCTTGGAGGCGACCGAACTCACCGACTACAAAGTGAAGCCGTGCTTCCACTCCAACAACATGGTGCGCGTCGTGAAGCTGACCACCAAGTGCGATCTGACTCAGTAAGGCCATGCAAATGAACCGAATCTTTCGCCCCACCGCCGTCGCCTTGCTCGTATGTTCGACACTGGCCGGTTGCGTCTCGCCGCGCCTGCTCGAGGATACTAGGCAGGCGGCCGAGGACACCCGGGCCCAAGGTGATGCAATGACCGGCGCGCTCTATGCCCGGATGCGCCGCGACCGCGCCGCCGTTGAGGCTGAACAGGAAGTGTCCAAGCCTTTCCTCGTGGGCAGAGCTGTTCCGACAGCGCGAAACGTTACCCTCCCGCTTGCATTGCGCAACAACGTCGACACCTGGGTGATCTTTCCCGAGCGCGTCATGCCGCTGGCGGTAGCTGGGCAGCGCATCACGATGGCGACCGGGATCCCGGTGAAGGTCGAATCGGATGTCTATCTTCCGGCAAGCATGCTGCTGCCGCGCAGCATGATGTCGCAGGCCGGGCAGATGTCGCGCAACCAGCAGGCCGGTGGCGCGATGCCGCAGGCGATGCCCGTGCTGGGTCAGGCACCTGCCCTTGGTGCCCCGCTTCCGACCGGCCTGCTGGGCGGCACGCCCAGCATGGCCCAAGCGACACCGCTGGTGGAAAGCGCCTTGAACGTTGAGTTCAAGAACAGCGAGAAAATGCCACTCGCCAACATGCTAGACCTGATTGCGACGCGCCTGGGCATCAATTGGGAATACAGCGCCTCGAAGGGCGTGATTCGCTTCTACCGCCTCACTACCAAGACCTGGCAGTTGCCGATGAAGGCGGGCACCAGTTCCTTTACCACCGAGTTCAAGGAGAGCGCTCGGGGCTCGAACGGCAGTTCCGGCGGTAGCGCCGAGCAGACCGCGAAGATCGATGGCGCGGTGAAGTCCGAGAGCAAGGACATCGACGACCTCGACGGTATCAAGAAGAGCATCGTGCCGGCCATGTCGATGGTGGGCAGCGCCGAGATCAATCCGGCCACTGGCATTCTGACGCTGCGCGATACGAAAGAGGCTGTCGAAGCGGCCGACGAGATCGTGCGTCGCCAGATCGCTATCTACTCACGGATGGTCTACCTGAAGTTCCAGACGGTTGATTTCACGATCACCGACAACGGCGAGGCGGGGATGGACTGGAATGCGGTGCTCACCAAGGCACTGGACCGGGTGCCGGGCTTCACCTTCAGCGCGCTTTCGCCAGCGTCGCTGGTTTCGTCCAGTGCCGGCAGCTTCGGCCTTGGGATCACCTCGGGCGGATGGAATGGCACGCAGGCGATCGTGACTGCGCTGAAGCAATACGGCACTGTCACGACGTCCGTTGCGGTTCCGCTGGCGATGCGTAACCGCCATGCAGCGCAGTACAACAATCGTCGCGAGTATGCCTATGTGTCTGCCACCACGCCAGCGGCATCGACGGTCGGCGGCACCGGCGGTACACCGGGCATTACCACGTCCACGGGTACCGTCGGCTTCAAGCTCACGGTGTTTCCGGACGCGACTTCACGCGACGACGTCAACCTGACGCTGGCATTCGACCAGTCGGCCCTCGACGGCCCGATCCAGACGTTCACCTCGGGCAGCGGCGTGAATCAGCAGTCCGTGCAAGTGCCAAAGACGATTGCCAAGGGCATTCCGGCCCAGGACTTGATTGTGCGCAACGGGCAGACTGTGATTGTGACCGCGTTCGATCAGACGGATACGCAGATGACGCACCGCACTCTCGCCGACTTGCTCCCGACGATCGCCGGCGGCTCTCTGACCGCGACGAAGTCCCGCACCCTGACGTTGGTCCTGGCCACCGTGATGATTGAAGATCAGGGCGAGGCCCAAGCGCAATGATTCTCGACATCCACGGCAAAAAGCTGGTTTTCGGCATGCAGTGGCGCACGCTGACCGGCAGCGGCGCGCCTGCGACGCTGGCGGCCAATATTGCGCGGGAGGTAAAGGCCGCGCGTATCTGGCACGAGGATCAGTCGCTTCACATGGGCTATCTGGACGCCGCGGACGGCCAGGCCAAGATCAAGGACAAGCTGTACTCAGGTGCCGCCACGTTGGCCCGCATCCCTGACGTCGTGCCCAATGCGTTCTTTGTGTTCCGCCTGGACGCGCCTGCCCAGCCACCGATCTATCTGGTCTGCGGCGTCGTCAAAGGCCGCCCCCGCGTGGGCTTCGACCAGGTGGTGCACGACGAGAAGACGCTCGCCCAGCTTGCAGCCGATTTCCCGACGAAGTGCGACGGCGACTTCAAGCTGGTGGGCAACGCGCCGGAACTGATGGCCTTGCTGCCGGCCGACCGCCGGATCACACATTTGCCTTTTGCGCTGGAAGCGCTGGCCGCGCAAGCGGGGCCTGGCGCGCTGCTGAAGAAGCCCGGTGCATCTTCCCAGCGCAAACGGTTGCTTGTGCTCGCCACCCTTGCGCTGGTGGGGGCGGTCGGATGGAAGTATGGCAAGGCGGAGTACGACGCCTATCAGCGCCGCCTGCACCCACCGCCTCCACAGAAGACGCCCGCGGAACGCTATGCCGAGGACCTGGCCCAGCGAGCGGCAACGCCCGTCGCGCCGGTGGCCACCGCGATGGCGTCATGGTATCGCTGGTTTGCCGATGCAGTGCCGCTGCAGATCGGCGGCTGGACGCTCGCGGCCATCGCCTGTCATGACGTGTCCACGCCGGAGACGACATGCCTGTTGACGTATGAGATCCAGCAGGGTGCCAAGGGGCTGACCAATCAGACGTTCCTGGCTGCGCTGCCCGACCAGTTCGGTGTGCCGACCTTCCTGGCCGGCGACACCAAGGCCGTGGTGTCCGCCCAAGTGCCGGTCGGCGCCCGTACACCTCTCGGGACAGTGCTGGAGAAGCTGCCGACGGCGATGGACTTGCGCGTTCGGTTTGGCTCTCAATTGCAGACCCTCTGGCCGGTTGCGTCCAAGGCCGAGCTCAAGGACGTCGCGATCTTCGGCACTGTCCCGACGGAAGGGGCTGCCTCCCTGACGCACCCGGTTGTCTCCAGCGCCTGGGAAATCACCGGACCGCTGCGCAACCTGAGCGAGTTCAAGGGATTCGGTCCGCAGGTCGTGGTGAAGACCATCGAACTCGCCGTGAACCTGAACGCCGCTCCCGACCTCAAGCAATCGAAATTCATGTTGACGGTCAAGGGCGATGCCTTTGCCCGCAACTGAGAAGGAAGACTGAAATGCGTGCTTACCCGATGACAATCCGCCGCGCGAGCGTGGCGATGTTCACACTCCTTGCGTGCGGCGTGGTGCTTGCCGATGACGACGTGTCGATCACACGGAAGCTGATCGAGGCCGATGGCAAGGTTGCGCTGCAGAAACTGGAGCAGGATCTTGCCAAAACCGCTCCCGCTCCGACCTTGACCGCCGCGCCGGCTGGCGCCACGACGGTCAAGGCCCCCGAGCGCTCGCCGCAGACAATCGCCCTTTATGGCGTCGACGGCCGCGGTGCTGGCGGCGCCGTGAATCTGCGCAGCTACGTCAGGTGGGGTGATCAGGTCTATCCTGCCCGCGTTGGCGCGAAGTGGCGCGGCTTCACGGTGGCCGACATTTCGGCAGCCGGCACGACGTTTGCGCGAGGCAAGACCAAAGTATTCGCCCCGTTGGTGGAAGAGGACGCGGCCGTGCTACTGGAGTCTGGGCGAGCGGGCGCACCCGAGGCAGCAACAGCCAGACAAGCCGCGCCGCTGCCTGCTCAGGTCCCAGGGATGACGCCGGGCTTCCCACCGGCGCCTCAGATGCCCGTGCCCCAGCCTGCATTCCAGCCTCCGGTCCCGACGCCGCCATTGCCGGCGGCGGCGCCGGCGTCCGTGGCACAACGGTGAGGGGCGCCGCAATGGCACTGTTCAGCAGGCGCGACCGAGCGGACGCCAAGGTCGCCGGAGTCGGGGGCGTGACGGTTCTCACCGGCGCGGCGCCGGCCTTTGCCGCGTCTGCGCCCGCGAGGCCATCAATGACAGGCGCCGCGGCGATCGCTGCGCCGGCGGAAGAGATCGGCACGGTCGACGAGCTCCCCATCTTCATCAAGACGCTCTACGACGAGTTGGACATGGCGCCATCGCTGCGGCATGGCATCTGCCCGGTGCTGGTGGAAGCTGCGGGTGGTCCGGGCGTGCGCGGAAAGTTCGCCCTGGTGGTCTCGCGGGAGATGGCCACGTCGGACGAAGCGGAGGAGATCATGCGGCAGGCTCGCCTGCTCTATGACCAGGCCGCACCGGCCACGCACCTCGCGGCCACGCAAGTCATGGTCGCGCTATCCCGTGGCAGCGTCGATCCGCGCGGTGGGGTCGAGACCGACTACGTCATCGGCCGCCGGCGCCCCGCCAGCGCGCTGTGGAACAACTTCGAGGCCGCAGCGCGCTTTGCGTTGCGAGAGAAAGCCTCGGATATTCATTGGGAGGTGGAAGACCAGGGGACGCATTCCCAGATTCGATTTGCCATCGACGGCTATCTCGTGGCCCCGGCGGAGTTCCGGATGGAAACGGGCGTGATGCTCGATACCCTGTCCCATATCTGGCAGAAGGGGAAAGGGGGATCGCAGGGCGTGTTCAGCCGGGTCCTGCCCCAGCAGACCAGCATTCGCACGCGCATCGACGGGGAGGCACTGGTATTCCGCTGGGCATCGATGCAGAGCGCCACTGGCCATGTGACGGTCATGCGGATGCACCGCGAAGAAGCCCAATCGCTGGAAGTGGACTTCGTCAACGACCTCGGTTACTTCGAGCAGCAGGCCCAGCTGCTCGACCGAAACACGATGCACCTCGGCGGCGGCACTGTTCTCGTTGGCGTCGTTGGCTCGGGCAAGACCACAACGGCCCACGCGATCATGCAGCGCCTGCCGGCCTGGATGAACAAGATGGCGATCGAGGATCCGGTGGAGCTGCTTGCCAAGGGCACGCACCACTTCTCGGTGTCGCGCACGCTCGACGGTGCGAACCGGGATGAAGATCCCTTCATTGCTGGGAAGCGCCAGATCAAACGGATGAACCCGCATTTTGTGATGGTGGGTGAGCTTCGAGATCACGAATCGGCCGGGCTGTTTCGAGACGTGGCGGGCGCTGGGCTGCGCGCGCTGACGACTGTCCACGCGCCGAGTGCGCTGACGGCGGCGGACCGGCTCTCTGACGGTGAACTGCGTATTCCACGCAGTGTCCTCGCCACGCCTGGCTTCATCAATCTCTACGTCTATCAGGCATTGATGCCGAAGACCTGCAGTTGCGGCCTCCGGCATACGGCGATGAAGGAAGCCCTTGGCGCGAGAAAGCTGCAGCAGATCGAGCGCCTCTTCCGCTTCGATGTCGAAGGCATTCGGCTACGGAACCCGCAAGGGTGCGAGCTTTGCCGGCGTCCCAATCTGCCGGAGCTGAACGGCGCCCGCGGCCGGACCGTGGTGGCCGAGATGTTCGAGCCTGACGAGCAGGACCTGGCCTATATCCGCGACGCCAAGAACGTCGAGTTGGCGGCATACCAGCGCAGCAAGCGCCAGGTCGGCTTCGACGTGCCGGACAGCACCGGGAAGACCGTGTTCGAGGTCGCCATTTACAAAGTCTTTGCCGGCGTGGTGGACCCGCGTGAGGCGGAGCGCCTGTGCTCGCTCGACGCCTATGAAGCCAGACTTGCCCGCCAGCGTGCGCGCGGCGAAAAGCACTGAGAGGAACGGCATGTTCAACAAACTAGCACAGTGGCTGGTTGGGCTGGCCCAACGCAAGGTCGGCGGCCAGATGCTGAAGGCGGGCGATCAAGTATTCATGGACCGCTTGTTCTGGGCCAAATATCGCTTCCGCAGCATGCGAGCGACGTACTACGGCGATCTGGCAAAGCGAATTCTCCACATGCCGGGGGAGCCGGTTTCCAACCATTTCGCCAAAGACGCGGCGCGGCGCGTTGGCGAGCCGGTAGGCGTGCTCGCGGCGCACTGGCTTGCACGGTCCGAGGGGATCGACGGGCAGATGCAGCGCTCCCGGCTGACGGAGATCTTCCGGGGCACGATTCCGGACGAGGACATTCCCATCCTCGCCGTGGCGGAAGAGGGCGGCGACATTCGGGAGGGCCTGGAAACGCTGTCGCGCAACCTTACCGCGCTTGGCGAGGCGCGCGCTGGCATTGCCATGACGCTGGCCGGCGTGGTCATGACGGTGGTGATCCTCCATGCCTATCTCGGCGCCCTGGCGTTTCTGATCGGCCCGGCCATCGACAAGTCATTCAGCGCAATGCTGGATGTGAGTCAGTACGGTCCCATTGCATCGACCTTCCACCACGCCTCGACGTTCCTGCGGCACTGGGGATGGTTGCTCGTGATTGCCGAAGTCGCCGCCGGCGTGTGGGTGGTTCGGGCCCTGACCCGCTACGTGGGGCGCTACCGCGGGTGGCTGGACCGCAGGATGCTGGCGTTCGATTTCTTCCGTCGATTCCAAAGCGCCCAGTTTCTGGCCGGTCTCTCGGCCGTGACGAAGAAGTTCGGTGGGGATGCACGCAACCTGTTGGACGGCCTGGTGCTGATGCGGGCCAATGCCTACCCGTACCTGGCGTATCACATCGAGCGCATCGAGTTGAACTTGGAATATGCGCCGAATGAGGGTGGGAAGGTGTTCGATACGGGTCTGTTTGACCGCGATACCAGCTACCGGATTCAGGACATCGCCGAGTACGAAAGCGACCTGTCGAAGATGCTCCACACCGTGTCGGAGGACCTGCTCAAGACGACCCCCCAACTCATGCAACAGCGCGCGTCGCGCTTCAATCGTCGCGCAACGATCATCCTGATCGTGATCATCACCGCGCTTGCCTTCATGCCGGCCTTTATGGCCCAGGAAATGAAATCCCGCACCGCCATGGCGGCCATGGGCGGCAAGCGCCCGATTCCCACCCAGACGCAACAACCCTAACCCAACGAGGAATACCAACATGAACGCATTGCAGAAAGAAACCAGCCTGGAACAGGTCGAGATGGACGAATCGGGTGCGGATTCGGGCGCGCAACCGGTGCGCGATGTGAGCCGTATACCGGAGGGCAGCCGCAATCGCCGTACGCGCCGCCAGTGGGGCGGGGTACTGGATGAGTATGGCTTCTACCTGCTGCTGGCAGGCCTCGCGCTGGTGGCCATCCTGGTACTGTTCTCGCGCAACCAGACGGATACTCAGGTCCAGCAGCTGACCACTGAGCTGAACGGCGTCATTGGGAAGGTCAAAACCAGCTACCGCGGCCAGTACAGCAAGGTCAGTATTTCCGCACTAATGGGCAACGGTGTATTCAAGGACTTGACCACGATGACCGAAACCGGCTCCGATATCATTCTGCAGCCCGGTGGTGGCAAGCTGACTGTGACCGCCGGCCAGTTGCTCAGCGCGAACGACTCGCTGCAATGGTCCGTCCCGCAGCAGCCGGACGCCGCTTGCATCTCTATCGTCGCGTCATACCAAGGTAGTGCCGGCAAGATCGTCGTGAACGGGACGACCATCAAGGCAGTTGGCGGCTCTGTCGACCCGAGCAAGGTGTCATGCTCGGGTGGCAGCAATACCATCGACCTGTACATTGCCTGACCGGCGAAAGCTATCGTGTTTTGGTGAGTTTATGCCGGTCAGCGACACCGGCTCTGCTGGCATAGTCGTTGGTATTGCCGCCGCCCTGCCTCGTTCAGGGCGGCGTTCTACTTGGAGGTAGGCTAGATGTTTCTGACCGAAGCGGCGCTTCAACTATCCGTCGCGGCGATTGGCGCTGCTGTGATGATTCACAACACCAACAACCTCATTGACGACGCGTTGGCCGCCGGTACTGGCCAGTACATGTCCAACGTGGCGAGTGCCGTCAATACCTATGTCTTCGACAACATGACGTTGCTCGCCGGTAGTCCGAATGGGCCGACGACGATCAATGCGGGTAGTGTATCGGCGACCGTCGCTAGCCCGCTTCACCCCACGGTGCAGGATCTGATTAACCTGAAGTTGCTGCCGATCGGGCTCAGTGACACTAGCCCGCTCGGGCTGTCCTTTCGTGTGGACCTGGTGCCGACCAACTGCAGCGCGGGTCTGACGTATTGCACCATCCCTGGATCGATGTACTCGACCACGGCATACCGTGATGCCAGCGGCAACATTCGTACGGACCAGATGGCTACGGTTGTCGCGGCCGCGGGCGTCGATGCTGGCGTGTCCTACGCGGAGAGTCCCGCGGTCATTACCGGGATGGCCGCGAGCTGGTCTGCGCCCAATCCCCTGTCTGGAGGCAATGCGGGCGTGCTGATGATGCGGGTAGGCAACACGTCGCTTCTGGCGCAGAGCATGAACCAGTTCTACAAGCGGGATGGTTCGTTGAACCTGACCGGGCCGATGGATGCGAACAACCAGGCGATGAATGCCGTTGGGAACTTGCAGTCAAACGGTGCGGTATCGGCGAATGGCACCGTGACTGGAGGGGCCCTACGCTCCAATAGCGATGCTTCGGTCGCTGGGAATGCGAGCGCGAATGGTGTGTACGGGAACTACGTGCAGTCCAACGGAAATGCCTATGTAGTAGGTACTGTTCAAACAGGCAAGGTCAACGCGAACGAGGTTCAATCATTCGGAAATGTGACCAGCTCTGGATCGATGGTTGCCAGCGGCTATCTGTACGCTGCAGGTGCCGTCGTGCCGTCCACCGGCGGCGGCCAGCAGGTCTATGACGGGTGGGGCTGCGGCGATCCTCAAGGCGCGATCCGTAGCGATCCGAACGGGAAGATTCTGTCGTGCCAGTCTGGTGTTTGGCGGGCGGCGTCAGGGGGCACGGGCATAGTCGACTTTACGGCTTGGTATCATCCGTGCGGCACCGGGACGTTTTACGACCCGTATGGGAACGGTTCGGGTTACGTCTACACGATTACTTACGCGAACGGTTCGACCAGGAGTTTTATCGCGTCGGACTTTAACGATTGCAGCAGCGGCGGAGGCTGAGGCAGGCGTTCCAATGCAAAAGAGCCGGCACTGCCGGCTCTTTTGCATTCAAGCTTCCCAGCTTACTGGCATTGCAGGACCACCACGCCGGTCACATCGCCGCTGGACGGCGTGGGCATGGCGTAGCCGATGGCGAGGAGCGGCTTCGCCTGGGACGTCCCCATGGTTTGGACGTGATGAAGCACACCGGACGACTGGAGCACGCCATTGAGAACGGTGCCCGTCACGGTAGAGGTGGCGTGCGAGTCGGAACCGATAGCAACGTCCAGCGTGAACGACTGAAGCGAAGGACCGGCCATGTCGATTACGGCTGTCGCGGAGTTTAGCTTGCCGGGTGCATAGTTGCCACTAACAGCCGTGGGCGCCGTGCTGGCGATGGCGCTGCAGTTCCGTTTCGGAAAGGAAAGATCGGGTTGTAGTGTGAGGTCTCGAAGCAGCGTCAAGGGCTTGCCCGCTGCATAGTGAGCCCCTTGATTTACGCTGAAATTGCCAATGTTGCTTGACCCGTCCGTCCAGCGACCAATAGCGAAGTCACCATTACCGGCCACATCGACAATTTTGCCGGTCGTCAGCGAGATCTGGCTGTTTGCATCGATCCCGATCTGCTTGTAGGCGCCTTCGGCCGTTGCCTTCTGCAGCGAGCCCGGGAATGCGTTGGAGGCGATGGACTGAAGCACCGACTTGGTGGAAGTCTCGGTCTGCGGCACGAAGATAACGGCCATCGGATCAGCGGTGACAGCCGGCGCGGAGCCTTGCACCACTATGGTCGGGGGCGGCGGTGCCGGCGTGACAGCGGCCGGGGTCGCTGAGCCACCGCCGTCGCCACCGCCACCGCCACCGCAGGCTGCCAGTGCGAGGAGCGAAGCGACCGAGATCGCGGAGAGAGACAGTTTGATCTTATTTTGCATTTTTCTTCCCTTCTAAACGTTGAACATTGCGGCCCGCCCTCGGATCGCATAAGTTCATCCTACTTGGCCCACAGCGAAGTCAAGTTGCGCTGGCATCTCGACAAAAGTAAACGAGAACTTTTGCGTCTTGTTCGATGCCCTATTTGGGCACTGCAGAACCACAACGCAGCTGACGTCGACGCTCGAAGCGGTTGGCGGCAGGCTCTCTACTTGGTGCCACTGTTCCTGAACATTCGCTCGTGCATCCAGCCTTCGCCCGTTGCGACCAGAACGGTCTCGGCGCGTATCTTTTCGCTCGTCGCTTTGAGTTGCGGGTATGCAGCTATCATCTCCGGAACTCTGGCCCAATCCGCGGCATCGACGATTTCGTACGTGTAGTTGACCTGAGAGACCTTAGAGCCGAGCATGTCCGCTGGTTGGGTGAAGTTGTCGACATCGACGACCTTTGCTCTGCCGGTACAGAAGCCGTCCCAGTTGTCAATGTTTCCGCCCGCACCCTTCACCAGGAACTTCTTTCCTTTATTTGTTAGCGCGTACTCGGTAGCTGGGATCGGAGTTTTGTTCCAAGGATTCCCACTAGGCATCTCTGCGTTCGTCTCGGACAACAGACCTACGTCTGCCAGGGCAGCCGCCTTCTCGGGATTCTTCAGAAAGCGAAGGCCATCTTTCTTCTCGATCGTGAACGGAAACGACTTGGCGGGTGCCATGACGCAGGCGCCGTTGGACTTGTCGTAGTAGTCCTGAATGGCCGCCTTGAAGTTGCTCTTGTTGGCATCGTGCTTGCTGCCGCAGCCGCCGAGGGCAAGCAGTGCCGCCGTCAACACGATCAGGCGTGCGAACTTAGTTTTCATTTGGTCGTGTAATATGCGAGAGCAAACGTTCTACATGGATCGGCGAGACAATCAATACCACTGAAACAACCACTCGCCATTGGGCTGCTTGACTGCGGTGTAAGTCCTCCTTGTGCTCTCCTCACTCTGAGGGGAAACATAGTCGGCGGAGAAGGAGATAGCATTCGCCGTTCTACGCTGCCAGCCTGCAATTCGGACTGGATTCAGACAGCCTGATTTGTGATATTGCATCGCCGAAAGAGGGCTGTGGAATGCCCAGGTCCCTGAGTTTGGGTCAGTGAATTGAGTCATCCGGCTACTGCTAGCGCCGCAAGCCGAGAGCGCGACCATATTCTCGATCGCGGGGCGTGCATCAGCGATCATGCGATTGATCTCCTGCGCTTGCCCCGCAGTGATCGCGTTTGCAGTCCGCTGCTTAATCTCCTGTGGAACGTAGACTATTGTGCCAGCGGGCGAATTTCCGTAGGTGCCATTGGGCCTTGAACCTAAGGTAGTGTTAACTGTACTGAGCACCTGATTCACAGAAGCCAGTCCGCTGTTCAGGTCCTGGCAACCGCTGATAAGAAGTGCCATGGTCGGGGCAATGAATGCGAGCAATCTGCTGTTATCCATCGTACTTACCTCCGTGCGCCTATGGCGGCGTCTATCTTCTTATTCGTCTTGTACTGGCTGAGTGCATAGGTCGACCAGATTGCTGCTGGGACCCACCCTATCAGCGTAATCTGGAGAAGCAGACAGATGAGACCGGCAAAGGGGCGGCCGATGGTGAAGAACTGAATCCACGGTAGGAAAATGGCGAGAAAGAGGCGCAATTGTTTCAAGTCCGGTGACGGTTAGTTGGAAATGTCGACGGTAGTGAAGCTGCAGGTGCACAGCGCGACATCTCGATGTATCGGCAGATGCGAGCGAGCCTGAACCCCCAAAACGAGGGGGGCCTTCACCCCATTTCGTGGGGGGCGGCTTCAGTTGGAGCGCTTTCCTCCGAGGGGCGGTTCAGCCGCTGTAGAGATGCGTGCGGCAACGGTTGCAGAGATGCGGCTTCTCGTTGGACAAGATGCCCTCACGGACCCAGAGCCTAATACTTCGAGATCCGCACTTGTTGCACGCCACGCCACGCCATGGCCAGCGGCGCAACCTGGATTTTCGGCGAGATACTTCCTGAGCGTCGGGGTCGCTCGGGCCACCACCACGCGGAGTATCACAATCGAGAGATACGGTACGAGGAATCCAATCGCGGCCCATAGCAAAATGTTCCGCTTCCATTTTCGAGCGAGAAGCGCCGTGAGCACGGCCGAAACGTACAAAACCAAATTCCAGTCTTGTGCCGCGCCAACATAAATAGTGGAGGACGTGCTCATCGAAAATCCTGACGATTATGGCAAAAGCGCCGATTCTAATGGAAAGTCAAAAATCTCGGCTCTGACCCCCACTTAGCGCGCCGCTTGCGTTTCGCGACGGTCTGATGGCTGAGGGAGGCAGAGCAGCTCGGGCACGCGAAGTTGTGAGACAGCTCGATCCGGGGGCCAGTGTTTGCGATCAGATATGGCGTGCTGCAAATCCGGCAAGGCGCCAGTTCGACTTCCGCGCTGGACGCCATCGCTCGGCAGATGTGGCAGGCGCGATCCGCGGTCAGCTTGAGATCAGATCCGAAGAGGCTCTGCATGATGTCGAAGGCCGCAATGAATGCGGCTGGGACGTTGGAGCCGGTGGCCAGGGCCATCCGATACAGCGAGACCATCATCGTTGCTTGTTGACGATAGGTTGGGGCCTCGAAATACCAATTCAGGGAGCTGGGTACCTTGCCGCTCGGTGACGAGACGCCGTGGATGTCCATGTAAAGGCGGCGGCTGGTCGTCAAGCTGATGGCGAGCAGGGAGCCGACAGTGGAAGCGCGGCAGTGCTGCCGAATCAGCATCTCGCTGTAGACCTTAGATTGGTATCGGTGCAGTCGCAGGTTGGACCATGAGTGCTTGTGCTCTAGGCGATCGGCCCGAATGGGCGTCGATGCCAAAAAGTAATGCGCCAGCGCTTCTGGGCTGATACGGTCCGATTGATACTCAGTCCAGAAGAGCTTGCTGGAGATCCGCCACCGGAAGATCGGAAACTCGACCTGGGCGATTCCGAGATCCAGCACGTGCTGGGGGACCTTGCGCAGGTGGTCGGCCAGTTCCTGGCTGATGCCGAGCAGGGGGGCGGCAAGGACGCCGGTATGAAGCAGCTCGACCAGCATCCACAGGTATTGCCGGTTGTTGTAGAACAACCGGATCTGATCCTGGCCGTTGAGCCTGGGGGTGTCCTTGCGCAGCTTGTCGATGGCCAGTGTGCTGGTGGTATGGTCGGTCAGGCTTTTCCAGTCGTTGACCTCCGTGAGCGTGGGTGTCACCACGAGGAAGGGTGTTCCCATCAGGTCCCGGTAGGCAGCCTCATTGGTGCGAATCGAGTCTAAGTTCTTCTTGCTGACACGCAGCGTCAGCTCAAAGTCCCGATGCGAACCGAGGGCTTCGGTCAAGAAGTCCGTCAAATAGTAGTTCGCGGATCGAATGCGATCCTGTGTCATGCGGGAAAGTTTCAGTCCGTTGAAGGTGTTGCTGCCCTGGCTAATGATCATTATATTTTCTCGACCCTATTATTTATTTAGAAATGTAGGCTTGCAAGTCGTTGCTCAAGCGGTTAGAGAAACTCGCTAGCACCTCAAACGTTGGCCGATACATGTCCTTCTTGTTTTCAAGTTGAACGGTGAGCTGCAGTGCAGAGAACGAGGAAATAAGGCGCTCAAAATTTGTTAGGAGCTGCGTCAACTCGTTATGTACGTCGCGACTCGACGCGAGTCTATTTTCGGCGTCGCGTACTTCAACTTCCAGTCGGGTGCGCTCTGCGAGAAGACTATCCATTTCGCGCTTCGCCGCCGACATGCGGTCGTTCATCGCGGTGAGGGCGTCTTCCAGGCTCGCATAGCCAGGCGGAATTATCTCAACCGTATCGGGTTGGGTACCTTGCTTACCCTTGGCGTTGGAGACTGCGACCGCTTCCTTCAGGCGCTGGTTTTCCTTCTCAGTCTCGTCAATAGCCATCTGTAGCCGGCTGAAGGCGGAATTGGCGCGCGAAAGATCGTTCTTGCTGGAGGAAAGGGCGGCTTCGGCTTCCTGCCGTTCACCTTTCAACTGCGTGATCTGCTCGCGTAACCGGCGAATCTCGAAGTCTTTCTCCGAGTGCTCCGATGCGCTGTCGGCTAGCTCGTTGGCGGCCAGTTCGAGCTTGTTTTGAACTTCTTGAATCTCAATATCTTTCGCACGAAGCCGTTCGATAAATGGGCGAATTTCGGATCGCTTCATTTTCGGGTTGTTCGCTTTCTCCTCTGCGAGAAGATCGATCTCTTCGGTTGTGATGTCGGACCGAATAAGAATCGCCATCTCTCCCTGGTTGAATGTCGAAAGAGCGCCGTTGTTGTTCAGAAACTTCCGGTACGACGACATGTAGATGCGGGCGCTGGCCTTCTTGAGGTCGAAAGCTCTCTCGGCGATCACGTAAAACAGTGAAAGGGCCTTATTGCGAGCGCCGCGATTATCACCGAGGGCCATAATCAGGTCTTCGGTCAAGGCATTGTCAATTAGCGAGAGCTGGCCGCCGATAGTGACGTGCTCCGTCTTGATGCGCTGTATCGACCCGCGTACTACGCGCGTGGCCTGGACAATCGCCTCAATCGTTTCATCGCTAATCTCGCCTCGCAACGTGTCTCGAAGTTCGTGCGCCACTCGATCGATCTCATTGGAGATAGGGAACTCGAAGGCCGGGGGCAACTGAGGCTGGTGCCTGGCAATCTCCTGACGGTTAGGTTTGGTCATCCGCGTTGTTTCTTCCGATTGTCGTTATTTGCGCAAAGGTGCGCGTAGTCCTTAGCCTAGCCCGAACTTTTTTTGTCAAGGGCGGCGTGTCGCGAGTGAAAGAGTACGAAAGCAGGGCGCGGTTGTGCGCGGTGAAAGCTCCGATCTTTTGCATCGCTTTTTCGGCTAGGCCAGAAAAGACGCCCAAGAACTAGCAGCTATCGGCATGAATGACTCTAATATTTAGGGGTTTACCCCTACGGTTGGGGGCCGACTCAAGTAGGATTTATATCTGTCGTAAAAGAAGAGGTGCCCGTTATGCGTTAATCATGATTGACACTATTCCCTGAAAAGATCGCACAAATATGCGAGCTTTCTCCCGAATAGTCGGACCCCACAAGATGTAGAGTGAAGGCACATCAGCGTCCTAGACGCATCGACTTCGCAGGGGTTCCACGCCCTTGCCCTCTGGATGCCGGCATCACCGGTTTCCGATATCCCCGCCACGCCTCGGCGTGCTTGCGTGATGCCTTGGCATGACGCAAGCGCTTTGTCGTTTGAAGGATTCCTTGCTCTTCCGAGCATCGAACTTTTCCTGGCCGTCGCCAGGACATCCACTGCAATCTGTTTTCTGGAGAGAAAACCATGGAATCCTTCTTCGTTCGCGCCATCAAGTCGCCAATCCGTTTGTTCATCTACGTCATGGTTCTTTACCTGGCATCGCATAGCGCGCTTGTCGCGTTCTTCGTGGTGATTGTTGTCGTGTCGATGGTCTATCACTCGGTGGCAGGCACGGCGAGCAAAGCGACCCCTGCCGCTCCTGACGTTGTGGTACCGCGCCATATATCGTCGCAGGCAAGCCCGCCTGTTGACGAAGATCGCAGCATCACGCCGCAGTATGCGAAGTCTGCTGTGATCACACCCTTCCCGCGCTCGGGAATGAGCAGTCGTTCCTAAGCCATACCTGCCCTCGTCAAGAGGGTGGGCCCCTCACCTGTTCCGGGAACCCGCTACCCGCCGACAGGTGGTCCATCGGGTGCTCGCATGGAGAACCCAAAATGGAAGCCAATCTCATCGGCTGGCAACTCGATATCTTTGGTGGCGAGTCAGCTGTCGTTGCTCCCGCCAAGAACCCCGACCCCCTTCCTGACCCTCACACCTGGAATGAAGACGTGCGCGAGAAGATGGTCGACGCGCTGATCGGCCTCGCGTGTGACAGTCGCCGCGGGGACAACATGCCGGAGTCCCTGCTCGACTGCGCAGAGATGCTCCGTGCTCGCATGACCAACCGTGCCGTCGACCATGAGGATTACGCCATGACGCTTGGGTGGATCTTCGAGATGTGGGACGGCGCGATTCCATACCGCTATGTCTGCGTCGTCAACGCAATAGACCCCGAGACGATGCAGGACGTGATTCTCAACAATCCCCGGCTGGCACGGGACCTCGACGAGGTTCGGCTGCTGTCGCGAGGCACGCTGGTATGAGGTGACGAATATGCGATTCCTCAGAACCATGTTGGACGCCTTGTTGGGCACTTCGCCACCCCCTGCTACGAAGGATGTTCGTGTCGGCATTGGCGCGTCGAATGAGGCGCAGTTGGCAATCGATGGCATCCCCCACCTGTTCCGCAAGGAAGCCTCTGGCGTCGCGCATTTTGTTGCGACCTTCGAGCGCGTGGTCGGCACTACTGAATTCGGTCAGAAGCTGCTGCCTTCGGTGGTTCCCTACTGGAAGCTGGTATCGGTGAGCCAGGGCCTCTCGCTTGGCGAAGCCGTTGAGCTTGCTGTAAGGGCAGGCAAGGTGCCGGAGGTTGCTTCACCGCATGCTTCCTCGCGTACAGGCCAGGAGGGAAGCCCTGCGGCGAGGACGGAGCCGACGCCTGCGCGGCCGGCGACACCGACTGTGAGAGCTGAGTCTGGCGCCGGCGATGCAAGGTACGCCGAGGCGGGGGGAACGCTCAAAAGTTGGGGCTTGGCCACCTATCCGGATCGCAAGAAGCCTGGTCGATCCTACGAATCGTTCACGGTGTGGCTGGAGACCCCTTCAGGGGAGCGCAGTCTTCACGGTGAAGGGCTCAAAGACGCGCTGGCGGAAGCCGGCTGCAAGGTGGGTGACTCCGTTCGCATCAAGCGATTGCGAAAGGTCAAAGTGCAGGCGTTCCGCGCCAGCGGCGACCCGAAGCTCGACGCCATGGGCAATCAGATCTTTTGGGACAAATGGCTCTGGTCTGTGTCCCGCATTCATTAACACTTCAAAGGAGGGCCAATGGCCTCTATCAACAAAGTCATTCTTGTCGGCAACCTTGGAGCGGATCCCGAGACCCGCTATCTGCCCAGTGGTGACGCCGTGACCAACATTCGCCTGGCCACGACCGATCGCTACAAGGACAAGACCAGCGGTGAGATGAAGGAATCGACCGAGTGGCATCGCATTGCATTCTTCGGCAAGTTGGCCGAGATCGCAGGGGAGTACCTGAAGAAGGGCTCCCAGGTCTATATCGAGGGCCGCATCCGCACTCGCAAGTGGACCGACCAGGCGGGCGCGGAGAAGTACAGCACGGAGATCGTGGCTGAACAGATGCAGATGCTGGGGTCGCGCCAGAGCAATAGCGGAGGCCTAGACGACTCGTATGGTGGCGGTGAGAGCCGGAATAGCGGTTACGGTGCGCGCAATGGTGGGACCCCTGCAGGCGGTGCTAACGCCGGCGCAGGCGGTCGAGGGCAACAAGCCAGCGGTGCTCGCCGACAGCAATCTGCTCCTGCTCCGTCCAATGGTTTTGAGGACATGGACGACGACATACCGTTCTAGCGGTTTGCTAAGCCGTGTGCGGGAAAACTGCAAGCACGGTTTGACGAGAGGCCGCTGGGGAGATGATTTCAAACCAGAGGCCTACTCTACAAAAGTGCTTTTAGACGGCACATTAAGTAAGCTGATTTGGCTTTCTGTCCCACGAATACTGGCTTACGCCGGCATTCGTGGCGCATCTCTACGGCACGCAGAAGCGTGCTCTCGTCTGTCTGTTCCCAGTGGTAGCTCGTCATGCTGAAGACACGACCTGGTCACCCGGGTCGTGCCTTGAGCAAGCGTTCCTCCGCCTGTCTCAGGCATCGACCCATCCTCCCATCTGGAGAAATCACAATGAAATTGCGAGACATCATCGCGAATTGGACTCCCGCACAGTGGGAGGCCTTGTTGCTGCAGTACCAGCTGCCAGCCAGCTGCTTGACCGGCAATCCTGGTCCTTGCCCTATCTGTGGTGGCACCGATCGCTTCACGTACGACAATAAGTCGGGCCGAGGTGATTGGGTCTGCCGCAAGTGCAAGGATGGCAGCCCGATGGCGGGCGATGGGCTTCAGCTCATTTGCCGGTTCACTGGCATGTCTTTCATCCAGTTGGCCCTTGAGATCGAGGGGGAGCGCATGCCTGCACCGGTGGCGCAACGCGATTGCGCACGGCCCGCTGTTGCACCTCGTCGTCGGCTGGACCCCGCGAAGGCCGCGGCTCGTCTAGATCGGATCTGGGGAGGCGCGCAGCCCTTGCGCCCAGGCGATCGTGCCATGTCCTACTTGAGCCAACGTGTCCGAGGGTTGGATGCGGCACCGTCTACGGCAATTCGTCTGGCGCAGTTGGAGTACTGGTACGGCGGGAAGGTGCTCGATACCTACTGGGCGCTTGTGTGTCGCTTCACCTTACCGGATAGCCGCATGGCTACCTTGCATCGGACCTATCTGGATGCCGAGAAGCCAAGCAAAGCCACAATCGTTTGCCCTGCCGGCGAGATCCTGAATAGCAAGCGCAACGAGGTTAGCGCGCTCCCCCTAGCGGGCGGGGCGGCGCGGTTGATGGCGCCGGTCGATGGTGTGATAGGCGTCGCTGAGGGGCTGGAAACGGCCTACGGCGCCTACATGTTGCATGGGGTGCCGGTCTGGTCTTGCCTAAATCGTGTGTTGCTGAGCCAGTTCGTCGTTCCACCAGGGCTTGGTATCCACACGGTTCACATCTTTGCGGACTTCGACCAGATCGACGCAAAGACTGGGAAGTCTCCTGGCATGGCCGATGCGTTGAGGTTGCAAAGCCGGCTCCGCGCGGAGGGTTTCACGGTGGTGCTGCATCGGCCGCTGGTTCGCGGAACCGATTTTTGCGACCAATGGGCTACGGCCTATAGCCTGCGCGGGATCGCTGCACGCGCGCCGGGACTGGTCATCTCGTAGTTTTTCAAGCCGCGCACGTAGGTGCGCTTTTTCCAACACTGCCCTGTGGGTTCGCCCGTGGGGCGAATCCGTCTGCGGGCAGCTCTCTGAGAGAGGTCGATATGCAGAAGGGTTTCACTGTTTTTGTTGGCCACCTGGCCATTCGTGCTATGCGCACCACGGCGGACGGCGACGTACAGGCCGCCAGCCAGTCGGAGGCGCAGAGCTTCCATGTCTACCGCCGCGGACCCAACCGTGCGGAACAGTTCCAGCGCACGGAGGAGAGCTTCGACGCTGCATTTGCCTACTGTGTGCAGCCTACAGCGGTGCACTAAACACGACGACCATGACGACAAAGCCCGGCAAATCTGCCGGGCTTTTGTCGTTTCTAGGATCGGGCGAATTATCCGCGCGTGCGGGCGAGCCACGCCTTTCCCAGCATGAGGGCGCATTCGTAGAGTGCCCACGCCGCGCCGGCCGCAGCCCAGAGGCGTCCCATCCTGTTGTAGTCGAGCGATGCGAGGTAGTCGAACATTTGGCCTCCGAAGAGTAGCGGTGATGGTTTCAGTCTATCGTCCAGCGGTACGTGTCAAGGCGCAAGCTGGCTAGAAGAACCGATTCATCGCGTTGTTGAGATCGAGGAGCGCGGTCGCGGGTAGTCCGGCCTCCGCCTCTGCTTGCTCCGCTCCGGCAGGTAGGCCGACGGTCGGACCATTGTGATCTGCTGCAACGACCTCCGATATGCTGGCCGGCGTTGGTGCCGGCGTTGGAGCTGGCAAGGGCGCGAGGGGCGGCGTGGAGGGGATGGCGACGTGCTCGAAGCTCTCCTGTGCGGGCTTGGGAGTGCTAGGCGCTCGCGTGGCCTGGGCATGGGTGGGGCGAACGCTCGGCGCCGAAGCCTCGAGCAATCCGGAGGGTGGCAATCGCAGGCCCATGCGTTGGGCCGCCAGTCCAATCTCCGCCAGACGCCGGAGCGCACGGGCGCGATGGCGAGCGCTCTCGATCGCGGTGAGATGGTCAATCAGATCCGGATTGTCGAACTCCGTGAACGTCAACTTGATCGTTAGCTTGTCCATCGCGACCGTCCCATTCAAGCTGCAGCGCGTGCCTGACGCGATGCCCCGATTTCGTAGAAGCCGTTGACGTTGCCAAAGCACGGAGACTTGAGCACTTCGATACGGGTGCGCGGGAACGCAGCCCGGATCGCCGGAAAGTAAAGGGAGCCACCACCACCGGTGAGCACGATCGAGCGAATGTCCTCGGTCCGACCAACACGGGTCTGCATTTCCTTTACCGCGGTTTGGCACACCGCGCGTCCTTGTTCCAGCAGCGGCTGGAGCGCAATCTCCTTGTCGTAGAAGAGAAACGGCTTGCTCTCGCGCAGTGCCTTGTCAATCCGCTCGATGCTCGTGACGGTTTCGCCTTCCTGCTCGGAGATCATCGCGGCGATCTGCTGGTAGATACGGGCTGCACCGCCAGGCACGCCGCCACTGCGGCGGTCGTCCATCGTGAAGCCACGGGCCACAACCCAATCGGTGGTGAAGTAGCCAACATCAATCACCAGGTGAGAGTTCTCGCTGTCGTAGGCGCTACCGCTTTGGCGCATGAACGTGACGAGGGAGCCCAGGGGCTGGGGCAGTCCCACCACGTTATGCACGACGACCTGCCCATGGCCGAAGTCGTGCCGGCCGCAGAAGCGTTCCTTGAGGTAGGCGGCATATTTCTGGACGGTGTGAACCGGGAGGCCCAGCATCAGTTGCGTGATCTCGGTTGCGCCAGTGTAGTGGAGCGCGCCGCCCAGCAGCGCAGCGTATTCGGGCGTGGTCACGAAGTCCTCGGACAGTGTGCGGCCGGTGTTGCCATAGGCCGTGCTGATTGAGACGTCAGGGCCGACCTCATAATGGCTGCCCTCGACCGTGACGTTGACGATGTCGCGGGCCTTGAAGAAGCCGCCGCCGTTCCCAGTCAGCGTGTTCGCAGATGCCGGCGGCGCGAGGGAGGGGAACATACGGTGTACCGTCTCGGCGCCCATGCCATAAGCGAATTTCGTGTTTCCATAGCCAACGTCGACCGCGACCGTACCAAGTTTCATTTTTTGCTCCAATTGTGTGATGAGAGTCGTCGGCTGGAAGGGCCCGCGTGCGCATAGGGCGCTGGGCTTTCCGGGTGGCGTATCGGGTCCGTAAAGTGCCCCCAATGTGCCCTTGAGCGGTATGGACTGAGCCGGTGCCGTATGCGGGCCATGATGGTCCCGCAAACTGCCCCTAATCTGCCCCGAAAGTGCCCTTGCTGCCGACCCTTTGAATCTACCTGCCCTGAAGCGTTGTCAAGGGCGCGAGATCTTCGAAATGGCGCGCTCTTTCCCGGTTGCGATGTCCAGCGCCATCCCTTATTCTCTGTCCCACACCCAGCGCCCCCGACGCATCGACCTCGCCGCCACTTGCGCGGCACCCCTCAGCAGCTGCGCGAACACGTGCGGATCGCTTCTATGTTCATGCCGGACAATGCACCGGCATTTTTTTCAATCAAATCAAGTGGCCAGTGTTGGACAGTGAGGACACCGGACACCGCGATAACAAGCCGATCAGCGGGCTACTTGTGAAAGTAGACCAGAGTAAGGACGAGTCCGAAGCCGGACACCGGACAGTGTTCGGGCCTTTCCTACATGACACGCACCCTTTCAGCCGGATGGCTGGGCACGGATCACGAAGCTCGACACACTGCGGTGGAGATGATCTGGCTTTGGGGTGGGGAGTAATACGTGCAGGCCATGACGGTCTGTCCTACGTGCTCCTGAAGATGACGACCCGGTAGGCGCAGCCGGCACCAGAAATGCGCAACAGGAATCGGCCCCCATAGGTTTAAGGGTGGCGTCGGGCAGGGCATGAACCCTGGTCGTCGCCAACCGGCATCGAACGATGCGACGGGGGAGGTCGGCCGCGGGCGCCAGGCAGCTAGCCTGAGCGCACTGTGGACAGTCGGATGGCATTGCTTCCATGCATCTGGCTGATCGGTTGCTATCGCTAAAGGATGGGAAGTGGGACCAGGTTGAGGGGGGACTCAGCAAACGCGGTGGTGGTGCGCCGCGAGGAAGGTTGGATGTGGCGTTCGGGGCGCCGCACCAAGATGGCTCGCAACGGTGCGAGTTGGCGTTGCTCGTCTATCGCGGGCACACAGAGCAGAGACGGCATGCTTCGTACAATTCAGCTTCGGCCACTACTGGCGGCCTATTCTCTTCCCGAGCGGTTCAAATCCGGGTTCGCAGTACTGGCGGGCGAGAACCTGCATCGCGCCCACAGTGAGACCCGGGTCAGCGGGCGCGGGTTGTCGCAGACCACCCAGCGCCAGCGCGCGCAAATTCTGCTGAGCATGGCCGTGGAGCTGCACGATGGCGGCTTCGGGTTGACCTCTCCCTACAGCCTGCGGCAGAAGCACATCCGATGGCTGGTGCGCCGGTGGGTGCTGGAGCGCGGGATGGCGGTCGGCTCGGTCGAGCTACGGCTATCCCACCTGCGCGCGCTGTGTGCGTGGATGGGAAAGGCAGGATTGGTCGGGAAGCTGGATGACTATGTGGATCGGCCGGAGGGCTATCAGCGCAGCTACGTGGCGCAGTCGGACCGGTCCTGGACTGGCAACGCGGTACGGGCGACGGAGCTGATCGAGAAGATCACCCAGACAGATCGCTATGTCGGCCTTCAGCTCCGTATCGAGGCGGGGTTCGGGCTGCGCGCGCAGGAAAGCTGGCGGCTGCGCCCGCGGATGGACTTGCTGCCTAGCGGGCAGCTGTTCGTGCGGGAGGGGACGAAGGGCGGCCGGCCCCGGCATGTCCCGATCGAGTTCGATTGGCAGTATGACCTTCTAGTCGAGGCGGCGCAGGTTGCAGCCCAGGTGAACCCGGGCCGCGAATCGATGATACCGGCGCAGTACAACCAGAAGCAGTGGCGTCGACGGTTCTACGCGGTGCTGGAGAAGCATGGGGTGACGAAGAAAGGCGAGGGCGTGACGGCGCACGGTCTGCGGCACCAATATCTTCAAGAGATGTACGAGCGCATCGCTGGGCAGCAGGCCGCGGTCAAGGGAGGCCGGAAGGTCCTAGACCCGGCCGCGCACCGGGACGCGATGGAGCGGGTAGTGAGCGCGGCTGGACATAGCCGGGCCAGCAAGGCGAACGCCTACCTATCGAGCTTCCAGACGATGTCGACGCTGGGAAAGCCCGCAGTCACCTTAGAGCAGGTGCGGGGGGCGGTGCTGGCGGCGGCCGGAAACAAAGCGAGCGCCGCGAAGGCGCTCCGGATCTCGCGTGCAAAGCTGTATCGGGTCTTGGGGACCGAAGGCTCACAGGCGCTACTTGCCAAAGCACCAGGAGAGGTAGGCGAACAGTAAGACCAAGGCTGTTGCGTCGATGATGCGCCCACGGTAGCGGTGGAGCAGGCGGGAGATGGATAGGATCGAGTGCATGGGTAGTCGGATTAGAAATGGAGGGCGGCCACAGCCATGACGAATCGCGCGGCGGGCGAGTCTTGAAAGCGCGTAGCCTCGGCCTCGCTGGAGGACTCAGCCTTTGTGAGCGCGCCAAGGGGTGCGAGGCGACCAGTCTTCTCGCCCGGGTGCGGGGTCGGTGGCGGCAGGTTGATGGCGTTCTGCCGCGCAGAACGGGAGAGCGCCGGGAACGGATCGACGCCGGCGAATCGGGCGAGTTCTTCGATGCTGACGACCGAGTACAGCAGCTTGCCATCATTGCGCGCAATATAGGCTGCAGCGCCGGCATTCGGGATAGCGATCGCCTTCCAAAGATAGCGGGGCACTGCCACCCGGTCTCGCAGGCGCAGCGGCGCGGGGCCGTAGACGGCGCCGGTCACGACGTAGACCACGCCATGCTGGCGGGCCAGGCGCCTGGTGGAGGTCTCGATGTGGCTCCACAGGCGACGGTTACTTGCCGGGTCTTGCGGCACCACATTGGCAAGGCTGAAGCTCTCGGCCTGCCCGGCCTTATCGGCGAAGTCTCCCGAGGGCGCGAGGTGGCCCCGATCGTAGCCGGAGCGTGCGAAGTCGGCCAATGCGGCGCGGCCGGACGGGGGGAGACGTGGTTCTTCGTAGAAGTCGCTGTCGCGGGCCAGCTGACGTGCCGACATCACAGCATCCCCCGTGAGCCGTTCTGCGGACCAATGCGGCGCGCGAAGCGTCGTGTTCGACAGCACGGCGTAGCTACTGAGGCAGAGCTGCTGTGTGCGTCCCTGTGCAGTGACCACGCTGGGCGGAGTGGAATTGAGGAAGAGCTTTCCGCATGCGGCGGAGCCGTCGGCGTATGCGAAGCCCGCTGCGGTTGAGATCAGGCCGGCGAACAGGAAGTGGCGAAGCATGGTTTCTCTTGGGAGTGATCGTGCTTCTATCTTGCCGTGCGCCCGCCGATGTCAAGGCGCCGCTGCCGGCAACTGATCGACTGCGTTTGCAACCAGGTCCTCAATCAGCCCGAACCCCTCCCGGTCTTCATCCATGAGTTCCGCAACCGTCGCTTCGAATGGATCGATCCGGATCCAGGGCTTGCCATCGATGCGGATCAGCCTGGCACGGCGAACGAGCTTTCGGTACCGTCCTGCATCTTCGAGCACGGGCGCGACAGGCAAGAGCGTCTGAAGGCGCGTCTCCGGCTGCGCCAGGTGTGCGGCCATGGCAGCGAAGATTGGGCCCTGTATGGCCCAGTCCCCATTGTTTGCGGCAAGCAGGTTCAGGAAATAGGGGAGGTCGGAAGTGGTCAGCTCCTGTCGCGCCAGCGCCGCAATCTTGTGCTTGTCGGTGGGGCGATGGTCCGCCCGCGTGTTCCAAATGGCCTGCAGGCGGGCAAAGACGGCGTCCCGGCCCTCATCCATCGCGCAAGGGGGCGTCGAGATCCCGCACTCGGCGCAGGTAACGACGGCTTCCAGGCGGCCGGCGAGAAAAAGCGCCTCACCTTCACAGTGGGCGCAGGGTATGAGTCCGTCCATGGCGAACATCCGGGTGGAAACCCGGGATTATGCCGCTTCAAGGAATGGTCGCGGACATTAGGTAGCTGTAGGACTTCTCCAGCACCTCCTGGGCGGCCTTGCGCTGGAAGCCGGAGACAACTTGGGCGTCCTGGGCCGCAGCTTGCCCAACCAGCCAGAATTCGTTTAGCCAGTGGCCGGCCGGCCACTGAGGGCCACCCCGCATGCCCAGTTGAATGGCACCGCGGATAGCCAGAATGGTCGCGATGCTTGCCTCGTCGGTAAAGTCGTTTGAGTTGCTATTCATTGCTGCTGCGATCGGTGGTCGAATGTTGCCGTCGGCATTGCTCGGCCATTTGTTGTCGAAAGGTTGGAAACCCGTCATGCAGTTGGCCATCGAGGTGCCGCCCGGCTACTGTTCTCCCAACCATTTTCATGAGCGCGGCGGCTGAGCGGCACTCGGTCGGCGTGTCGATTGCATAGACCATCCGGCCAGGCGCTGTCGGCACCTCATTCAGAGGCAGCCATTCTCCGTGTTGCTTAAACAGGAACGGAACGCCGGCTTCACGGCATTGGTCACGGAGGTCGCGGGGCCAAATGGGATGCATCGGCCGTGCGTTGGGGCCGTTCTCTCCGCCGACGACGACCCAGTTGACCTGTTCGGAGCCCACGTGCCGCGGCGGTTGGGTCTCAAAGGGATCGCTACGCAACCAGATAGGATTCAGCGAGATCCTGCTGAGAAGCGGCTCGACGCTGAGCCAATGGATCGCCGCAGGCACGCTCAACAGCTTTGGCACGTCGCGATCGGCCTCGGTCTGGTTGCAGACGGTGGCGCCGAGCCACACATTGCGCCAGCCGGCGCCCCAATCCGGGGGCAGCATCGACGGGGCATTGCCAATGCGCTTCGATAGGCAATGCCCACGCCCTGGACCGCAAAGCAGATGCACGCCTCCAGATTGTTGAAGACCGTCGACGTGGGCAGTGGGCTTCTCTTCATCGCGCAGCAGGTAATACTACTAGACTGCTGCAGCGGCAGCACCCTTAACGATGGCCCGCTTGGCGTCGAGCCAAGCATGAGCTTCCGCCATTTGGTGTCCCTGCTGTTTGCGCCACCGGTGGCAATGGCCTCGTATGCGCTGTCTTTCGACCTTTGCTGGATCTTTGGCCCATCCTTCAGTGCGAAGGAATACTGAAATTTGCGCGGCGAGAAGGCTCAGGATAGGCCGAAGTCTGGCGGCGCACGGTGGCGCGACGAGGCCATCGACGGCATTGCGCGGCAGGGGCGAGGGGAATGGAAGAAGGTCTGCGGCAACCACCCCGCTCGCTGGTGGAGAACCTGATGTACCGGCTCAAGACGTTCACGGGCAATCGCCTGTGGGCGCGTGGCATCGGCTCTCAAGCAACAGAAGTGGCGATCCGCGTAGGTGTACTTAACCGCATGGCGGCTCTCGCACGCCCGCATTCCGTCCGCATCGCTTGAATTTCGGATCACACGGCGGTCCTAGCGCCGGGCGGCTCGTGCTCAGCCGACGTGTGACATGAGTGTATACGGTAGCGGATGCAGCATTTTTTGGTGGACGCCATCCGCATGCAGTTCCACTCGCAATACCGTTTTGTACCCGCATTGACCGGGAGCCCGACGCAGTGGCGATTGTTCATGCCTTTGAGGATACGCACGAACGTCGCTTCGCACGTGGCCGACCTCCGCTCGTCGCCTTCGTTTATACGCAGGCCACGTTTGGAGGGCGGCGATAGTTCCGGGCCGCACCTGAAATCCCGGCGTTAAGGGACTTAGGCAGCCTTCGCAGCCTCATGGATGTTGACCATCTCGGTTTCGTCCTTGATTGCTTTCAGTGCAGAGGGCCGGGCATTGATGCGTGCGATGTATGCCATCAGATTTTTCAGGTGGCCAATTTGCGCGCCGGAACGCTCGTGCCACATCGTCGCCCAAACATAAGCATCGGCGACCGTGAACTGTTCACCGGTCAGGTAAGCGCGGCCGTCTGCAAGGCGTTCATCAAGCACGGTGTAGGCGCTGACGAGTTTGTTCCGAGTCCACTCCGCGCCCGCTTCCGTCTGCAGCTTGCGCATTAGCGGGATGTGCTTCTGTGCGATTTCCGTTGCGATGAACGTGAGCAGTTGATCGAGCTTCACGCGCTCAAGCGTGCCATGCGCCGGGATCAGCCCGGCTTCCGGGTGCTGGTCTGCAAGGTACGACGCGATGATGGTCGTTTCGGTTAGCAGATCCTTCTGGTCGTTCTCGAGGGCAAGGACCGGCACGTATGCGAGGGGATTCACTTCCAGGAAATTGTCGCCGTTAGACGTGGTCTTGCCGAACACATCGTAATGAACCAGTTCCGGGTTCAGGCCCAGTTCGTTGGCAATGAGTTGGGCTGCAAGGGAGCAGGTGGCTTGGGCGATGTAGAGTTTCATGATTGGGTCCTTGGGGGTCTCGTAAGCGTTGCGCTTCGAACCACCAGGTCCGTCGCGCCAACTGACCCAACTCTAGTGATCGCCCGGAATAAGATAAACAGGCCAAAGTGACCTGCTGTGTCTCCGCGTTGGAGACAATCCAAAAACCTCAGGGTTGTGGCGTGTCCGGCGTGTGAGTTGTCCCCTTGGTCATCATCGTGCTCACGAACTTGGTAAACTTCTGCAGCTCCGGACGCGCAGCCGAGCTCTCCGCCCATACCAGCCGGAAAGTGTGCCGGCTCCGGGTGTAGGGTTCCAGGACAGCCTCCAGCTTTCCAGCCTGGAGCGCGTCCTGCACTGAGAACTCCGACATGCAGGTCAACCCCAACCCCTCAAGCGCGAAATGCAGCCGCGCTTCATTGCTATTGCAGACGACCCGTGGCGCGAGTTGCGGCGGCTGTTCACCCTCCTCGAGGAGCAGTGGCCACTGCATAAGCTGGCCATTGTGCGGCATTCGGTACTGAACGATTGCGTGGTTGGCCAAATCGCTTGGGCGCTGGGGCCGACCATGCCGCGCGAGGTAGTCGGGCGCCCCCACGATGAACAACCGGAAGCTGCCGAGCTCGCATGAGGCGAGGCTTTCGTCCTCGACGTTCCCTGTACGGATGACCACGTCATAGCCCTCTTCGACGAGTTTGACCTTGCGATTGTCGCAGTCGATATCAAGTTTGATGTCCGGATTCTGAATCTGGAATGCAGTCAGTGCCGGCAGAAACTGCACGCTGACGAGCGGGATGCTGATGCGGAGTCGCGAGCGCGGCGTTTGAGTAATGTCCATGATTCCCTTCCACTGACGAAGCCACCGAAACGATATCACGAGCCTTGGGACCCCAGTCGGCGGTTTCCTAGGCCCACGATGACTGAGTGTCGCCTTGAGGGAGACAGATTGTATCCGCGCCGGGGATTTATCCCAGCGAAGGGGATCGGTATGTTCGTAGCTGCCCGATTCAGGGGCCCGAGTTCGCCTGCTCCATTGTTTTGGTGACCTCGCGGGCCAGGGCTTAGTCCATACGAGCCGGAACAACTTCTGGCTGCCGTCTATCAGTCTCCTCGAGACGCTTTTAATCGGAACCATGTTGACTCAATCATTTGCAGGTAAAACCATTCTTATCGCTGGCGGCAGCTCGGGCATGGGCCTGGCGCTCGCCCGGAAGGCCGTTGCGCTGGGCGCGATTGTTCATGTCATCGGCCGCTCGCAAGAGAAACTCGACGCCGCACGCCTAGGTATTGGCGACATCGTGACGCATCGCGCTGATATCGGGGTCGAAGCCGATGTGGAAGCCTTGGCAGTGAACATCCCCCACGTCGACCACCTCGTATGCACCGCGGCGGACCTGGCCTTCAGGCCCTTCGCCGGTACTTCGAACGAGGATATCGAGCGGATGCTCGGCGGCAAGTTCTGGGGCCCGATCTACCTGGTGCGCCACCTTACGAAGCGCCTTGCGAAGGATGGGTCGGTGACGTTCTTCAGTGGAGCGGCAGCCTACAAGGCGATTCCAGGCGCAAGCATTGTTGCGGCGCTGAATGCCAGCCTCGAAGGCCTGGCGCGCACCCTGGCGCTCGAGCTCGCCCCCATTCGCGTCAACGTCATTTCTCCTGGCGTCGTTGACAGCCCGGTTTGGGACTTCCTTCCTGGCGACGCACGTTCCGATACGCTTGGCGCAATCGGCACCGCCTTGCCGCGCGGACGTGTTGGCACCGTTGATGAGCTTGCCGATGCAGGACTATTTGCGATCAGCAATGGCTTTATGACCGGTTCGGTTCTGCATATCGATGGCGGCAACAACGCCTGAAAGCGGGTCGCAATAATGAAGATGGGGCTGGCTGTCAGGCCAAACTCATGTTCACCTTGGTCAGCCACTATTGCTTCGGTGGCTGGCCAGGATTGCGGTAACAAGCTCTCGTAGTGCTACGCGGTATACTTGCGCGCAAACGCCTTCCGCAGTTCATCGACGAAGATCGTCGGTTGCTCGAATGCTGCGAAATGACCGCCGCGTGGTGCGCGATTCCAGTAGTAAAGGTTGCTATAGGTTTGCTCTGCCCAGTGCTTCGGCGGCGTGATGATTTCACCAGGGAACACCGTCACTGCAACCGGCAACGTCAGTGGCACCGAGTTGAAGGTCAGGTCGAAGTTTTCGGTGTACATCCGTGCCGACGATGCGCCGCTGTTGGTCACCCAGTAGAACATGATGTCGTCGAGCATCTGGTCATAGCTCAGCACCGATTCCGGATTGCCGTTGCTGTCCGACCATGCTGCAAGCTTCTCGTAAATCCAGGCGGCCTGCCCGCTCGGCGAATCGGCCAGGGCATAGCCGATGGTTTGCGGACGCGTCACCTGAAGGCGATGGTAATCCGAGCCGTTGTTGGCAAAGCGGATGCACTGTTCAATCGTGATCTTCTCTTCCGGCGTCGGATCGGACGGTAGGGTGGCGGGGACCACGAACGGGAGGTTGACGTGAATGGCTGCCAGTCCGGGGAGCTGCTGGCGGCCCATTTCGGTCGTCACCACACTGCCCCAATCGCCGCCTTGTGCCACATAGCGCTTGTAGCCCAGTCGCTGCATCAGTTTCCCCCAGGCTTTTGCAATGCGCTGGCGGCCCCAACCCTTGGCAGTCGGCTTGTCGCTGAAGCCATAGCCGGGCAGCGATGGCAGCACCAGGTGGAATGCGTCAGTTGCCTGGCCGCCGTGGGCAGTCGGATTGACAAGTGGTTCGATGGTCTCGAGGAACTCGACGATAGAGCCAGGCCAGCCGTGCGTCATGATGAGCGGCGTGGCGTTCTCGTGCTTCGAACGGATGTGAAGGAAATGGATGCCCAGTCCATCGATTTCTGTCTTGAACTGCGGATAGCCATTCAGACGAGTCTCTACGCGGCGCCAGTCATAGCGGGCGCGCCAGTATTCGACGAGCGCTTGAACCTTGGCCAACTGGGCCCCCTGTTCGTCCGTGCCCGCGGTCTCACGCTCTGGCCAGCGGGTCGTGTCCAGGCGACGTTTGAGGTCATCGAGGTCAGCTTGTGGCACCGCAATGCGGAAGGGAACGATGGCGGCAGAGGGAGTGCCTTTGGGCGCTGATGCAGCGAATGCGTCGATCGCCGGGATTGCTGCGGCACCGATAGCTGCAGCGACCTGGAGTACGCGGCGACGCGCCGGGTCAATCTGTTCCTGACCGGCATTATCGGCGCTTGATTGCTGAGAGTCTGCTTGGTTTGACATGAGTGTTGTCGCTAATGCGATGGTGAATCGCGATGTTCTCCCGGCACACCAATGTGTCTGGGGATAGCGCAATCTACCGACACGGCTCACGTTGATAAACCGCCTGGCAGGCGACTCTCTTTTGCCAGAGCGAGAACAATCGACCTAGGGCCCCGAGCCGCAGGTCGACGAAGCTAGTCTTTCCGCTGCAAATACGCCACGATCTGATTCAACACGGCGCGCGTCTTCGCGGGCATTTTCAGGCCCAGCGGAATCATGGCGTGCACGGGAGGCCCGGGCACGTCAGAGTCGGGAAGGACGTGGACCAATCGCCCGGCATCGACATGTGGCTGGGCGACGCGGTCGTGGATTTGCGTGATGCCAAAACCTTGCACTGCTGCTTCAACGAGTGCGTGACCATCGGCCAGCGCGAGCACGGGATTGAGCGACAGCTCCTTGATATGCGGGCCGTCTGCCACCTTCCACGGCCGCAGACGGCCGGTGGGTCCGCGAAACACGATGGCATCGTGACCAGGCAGGTCGGCGGGGGAGCGGATTTCGGCGCGCTGCTTTAGATAGTCGGGCGAGGCGTAGAGCCCCAGGCGCAGATCGCACAGCTTTCGGACAGTCATCTCGCCGTCGTTCGGCAGGTCGCCGATGCGCACGACGATATCCCAGCCTTCGGAGACGGGGTCGGACATACGGTCGCTGAGTGCAAGCTCGAACGTGAGGCGGGGGTGTCGTTGCCGGAGCTCGGCCAGCGCGGGAAACAGAAGGCGGCCGAAGCCGGCAGGCAGATCGAGCCGCACCTTGCCGATGGGCTCCGCGCGTCGGGCCGCCAATGCCTGGCCAGCCTCGCGCAGTCCCTCGAGCGCAGTCTCCGACGCCATCAGGTACGTCTCGCCGTCTTCGGTGAGCCGGACAGCGCGGGTGGTGCGCTGGAACAGGCGGGTCCCCAGCGCGGCTTCGAGTCGCTGAACCGACTTGCCGACGTTGGACTTGCTTGTTCCCAATCCCTCGGCCGCGCGCGTGAAGCTGCTGCTTCGGGCTACGGCGACGAAGGCCTCGATATCCGCAACGGAAGCATCTATGCGATCAGACATTGTTTCCTACCCGGAGACAAACTGTCGCAGTTTAGCATGTTTATCAATTGAATTCCGACACCAATAATGCTGCCATATCCGCGACATCGCGACATCGATTCGCGGCCCCCTCGGCCAAATGTGGCCAAGAGAGAGAGCATGTACACCAGAGAGTCTATTCATTCAGGGGCCTGGCTGGGGAGCTTGGGCCTTCCCAAGGCCCTTATCTGGACCCAAGTCCAAATCGACGCATCGCTCGCCGCCACGATGCGCAGCAGGCCTCCCGGCGAGGACATCTGGGTCTTCGCCTACGGGTCCTTGATGTGGAACCCATTGCTCAACTTCGATAAGCGCGAGGTGGCGACCCTTCAAGGCTGGCGCCGCAGCTTTTGCATCCGGATGGTGGCGGGACGAGGGTCGTCAGAAGTGCCAGGAAGAATGTTGGCCCTCGAACGAGGAGGGGCCACGCAAGGGGTAGCGCTCCGGCTGGCTGGGGCACATCTCGAAGACGACCTCCGAGTCCTATGGGTGCGCGAAATGATAGCGGGCTCTTACGTGCCGACCTGGGCCTCGCTTGAACTGGCCGATGGTTCCCAAGTGACCGGCATCGTGTTCGTCGCCAATACAACCGGCATCCAGTACGAGCGCGACGCCAGCGTGGAAAGCATCGCGACAATCGTCGCCGACGCCAAGGGGGCCTTTGGGTCCAACGCCGAATATGTTCACAAGCTGGACCGTGCGCTGTCCGATTGCGGGCTGAGGGATGAATACATCGCCGACCTCGCCAATGTGCTCCGACAAAAATCGAACGCAACGGCACCGTAGAGGTCTTTCGCCACCGCCATCTCACATCAGAAACACAAGTCGCGTTGCACTGGCAGCGGCACATTGCTCATCATCGAGATCATGGACAAGCTTCAAGCAATGCAGGTGTTCACCCGGGTCGTCGAGACCAGCAGCTTCACGCGTGCCGCCGAACTGATGGACCTGCCAAAGGGTTCGGTGACGCGCGTGATTAAGGAGTTGGAGGCGTATCTCGATGCGCGACTGTTGAACAGGACCACACGAAGCCTGAGCGTAACATCCGCCGGTGCGGCGTACTACGAGCAATGTGCGCGCATCCTTGCCGAGATTGATGAGGCAGAAGCCTCCTTCACCGATGCACCGCGCGCGCCGAAGGGCAAGCTGCGTGTCGACATGGCGAGTTCCATCGGCCGCTTGATCGTAGTGCCCGCCCTCGACGAATTCCGAGCCAAGTATCCGGACATCGAGCTGACGCTGGGCATTGGCGACCGGCTGGTGGATTTGGTCCAGGAAGGAATTGACTGCACCTTGCGCATCGGCAATCTCGACGATTCCACCCTCGTGGCGCGGCGCGTCGGAGTGTTCCGATTGCTGACCGCCGCCAGCCCTGGCTACATCCGCGAGTTTGGGGCGCCGAAGTCACCACACGTCCTGGAAAGGCATAGAGCGGTGAACTACTTTTCGAGTCGCACCGGCCGCATGATCAACATGAACTTCCAGATGGCCGGCGAATCGATGAACGTCAAAGTGACTTCGATGCTTGCCGCAAACGACGGGGATGCGCATCTCCAGTGCGGGCTCAAGGGGTTCGGCCTCATCCAGGTTCCGCGCATCCTGGCGCAGCCGCACCTCGATAGCGGAGAGTTGGTCGAAGTATTGTCGGAATGGAGCCCCGCGCCCCTTCCTATCTCCGCAGTGTTCCCACAAAGCCGGCATCTCTCGCCACAGGTACGCGCCTTCGTGAACTGGGTCGCGGAGATATTCGAGCGCTGTACGCTCCTTCGAAATTCTGCTTCAGGCTTCGAGGCAAATAGTCCCGTCAAGCAAGGCAGCGAGAACTCTGGCCGCGGCTCCTGAGCGGCGCTCCGAAGCATAGAAGGGCGATGCGCTCGCGCCAGGTTGGCGCCTGCATTGTTCACGAAACATGAAAAGTCATCCATCCCAGCGGCTAATTATCTTCGTGCGCGCTCGCAGTACAGTTCGGCGCGGTGCACGTATGGCGAACCATGCATCGGGGTGACCGAGTCGTCTGACTCGCGTAAGACCCATCAGGTCCTCGCAGCAGATGTGAACAGACTGGCGTAGCAATGCATTCGAATCTCGAGACACAGGAAATTTCCATCTTCGGGCATGCGCAGGACATTACGTTGCGCTCCTATCGACCGAAGTCTGAGAAGGCAACAGTGCCGATATTGGTCTACTGCCACGGGGGTGGATTCGTCGGGGGTGACCTCGGCGAGGCCGACTACCAGGCATCGGTACTGGCAGAGCAGGTTCGGGCCTGGGTTGTTTCGGTCGGCTACTCGCTAGCCCCCGCGCATCCGTTCCCCGCAGCGCCGGAGGATGTCTACCTGGCATTGCAGTGGGCAGTCGAACATGCGCGGCAGTTCAAGGCCGACAGCCATCGCATCGCCGTGGCCGGACACGACGCGGGGGCAAGCATCGCCACTGGTGTTGCGGCCATGGCTCGAGACCGCGGCGTGATTAGCCTGGCGGCTCAAGTTTTGATTGCGCCGTTGCTAGACCCCAGCATGACGCGACTGGTGCACGGGCCGGCGGGCTCCGGGCCGGAGGCGGACCCGCTCAACCGTGCGCGCCAATACAAGGCGTATCTGCCGGGGATGGCGCAGTGCGTGCACCCGTACGCCGCTCCGCTGGATTCCCGCCGGTTGGCCGGCCTGCCGCCGACGCTCATCGTCAGTGCAGAGCACGATGGGGCGAAGAGCGAAGGAGAGCAATACGCGGGGCGGCTGATCGTGGCTGGCGTGCCGACAGAAGCACGTCGGTACTCAGGCGTTCGCCACGCCGAACTACCCGGCAATCCGGCGGCCCTCAACGAAGTCGCAGGCTTCCTGCGGCGGCATCTGGCAACGAGACTCGACCCAGCATCGACCCGATGAGCCCTGCGGCGCACGTACGGTAACTGCCTGGCTATACAAAAAACGCGCCCAGGCCCCCTCTTTCACATTGTCTCCATGCTCGACACAAAGTGACCAAAAAACGGGTCTTTATCAGCGGCATTGCGCGGTCAATACTGGTTCCCAAGCTTAGAGCCACACCCGCGAGACGCACCGAATGGATGGAGCTCCTGGACCGCAGTACCCGATTTGCTTTGAAACGACTTAAGACGGAAAAGGATTCTGAATCATGATTACCAATCGCAAGAAACTCTCGATGGCAGCAGGCATTCTGCTTGTCGTGGGTGTGACGGGCCTGGCGCTCACCCACGGCAGTGACGGTCCCGTAGCGAGCGCCACGGCTGCGTCGCCTGCGCCTGCCGCGCCCACCATTGACGTCGACGCGGCCACCGTGATCAGCCAATCCATCGTGGAATGGCAGGATTACTCAGGCCGGCTCGAGGCCATCGACAAGGTCGAGATACGTCCGCTGGTGCCTGGCAAGATCGTGGCAGTCCAGTTCAAGGACGGCCAACTCGTCAAGAAGGGCGATTCGCTGTTCACCATCGACCCGCGCCCCTATCAGGCCGAAGTCGACCGCGCCGCCGCGCAATTGGCCGCCGCCGAAGCGCGCGCGAGCTACACCACGAGCGACGCGGCGCGTGCCGACCGCCTGATCGAAAGCAATGCTATCGCGCGCCGCGACTTCGATGAGAAGCACAACGCCGCGCGTGAAGCGTCGGCTAGCGTCAAGGCCGCCCGTGCGGCACTGGAAGCCGCCAAAGTGAACCTCTCGTATACCGATGTCGTGGCGCCGGTGGCGGGCCGCGTGTCGCGCGCCGAGCTCACCGTCGGCAACATCGTGTCCGTCGGTGCCGGTGCACCGCTGCTGACCACCCTGGTATCGGTGTCGCCGATCTACGCCTCGTTCGATGCCGACGAGCAGACCTACCTGCGCTCGCTGCGTCGTGGCGCCAATTCACCGATGCCGGTCGAACTGGGCCTGGCCGACGAAACGGGTTACTCGCGCAAGGGCGTCATCGTCTCGGTCGACAACCATCTCGACACCACGTCCGGAACCATCCGTGTGCGGGCCCGCATCGACAACGCCGACGGCGCGCTGGTGCCGGGCCTCTACGCCCGCGTCAAGGTAGGCGGCGGCCAGGCCCACCCTGCGGTGATGGTCGACGACGCCGCCATCGGTACCGACCAGGCCAAGAAATACGTACTCGTGGTCGATGCCAACAGTCGCGTGCAATACCGTGAAGTCACGCTCGGCGCGCTCCATGACGGACTGCGTATCGTGGCAAGCGGCCTCAAGCCAGGAGAGCGCATCGTCGTCAACGGCATCCAGCGCGTGCGCCCCAACGACACCGTCAAGGCGCGCAGCGTCGACATGGTGAGCGCAGGCAAGGCCAAGTCGGCCGCCTGATACCGGTCAACGGGAGTCACATCATGAACATCTCTAAGTTCTTCATCGACCGGCCCATTTTTGCGGGCGTGCTGTCGGTGATTATCCTGCTTGGCGGCGTGATTTCGCTGTTCAAGCTGCCCACCGCCGAATACCCGGAAGTCGCACCGCCCTCGGTGGTGGTGCGCGCGCAGTATCCAGGCGCGAATCCGAAGGTCATCGCAGAAACCGTAGCCTCGCCGCTCGAAGAGAAGATCAACGGCGTCGAGGACATGCTGTACATGCAGTCGCAGGCGAACAGCGACGGCAACATGACCACCACGGTCACGTTCAAGCTCGGCACCGATCCGGACAAGGCCGCGCAGCTCGTGCAGAACCGGGTGAACCAGGCCATGCCGCGTCTTCCTGAAGACGTGCAGCGCCTGGGCGTGACTACGGTCAAGTCGTCGCCGACGCTGACCATGGGTGTGAACATCGTGTCGCCTAACGGCAAATACGACCTGACCTACCTGCGAAATTACGCGCTCATCAACGTCAAGGACCGGCTCGCCCGCGTCCCCGGCGTCGGCGAGGTCGCGCTCTGGGGCGCCGGTGACTACTCGATGCGTGTCTGGCTCGATCCGCAGAAGGTGGCGCGCCAGAACATGACGGCTACCGACGTGATCAAGGCGATTCGCGAACAAAACGTGCAGGTCGCGGCGGGCATCATTGGTGCCTCACCGATGGCATCGAACGTACCGATGCAGCTGAGCGTCAATGCCCAAGGGCGCCTGAAGACGGAAGAGCAGTTCCGCGGGATCATCCTCAAGACCACGCCCGAAGGCGGGGTGGTGCGCCTGTCGGACGTGGCGCGCATCGAGCTGTCGTCGTCGGAGTACGCGCTGCGTGCAATGCTCGACAACAAGGATGCAGTACAAATCGTTATCTTCCAGCAACCGGGTGCGAACTCGTTGCAGATTTCGGATGACGTACGCGCCATCGTGGCCGAGCTGCAGAAGGACATGCCCGACGGCGTGAAGGCCGAGATCGTCTACGACCCGACGCGCTTCGTGCAGGAAAGTATCGACGCAGTGGTCCACACGCTGTTCGAAGCCATCGCGCTGGTGGTACTGGTGGTCATCATCTTCCTGCAGACCTGGCGTGCTTCGCTGATTCCGCTGCTTGCTGTACCCGTTTCCATCATCGGCACGTTCACGCTGATGCACGCATTCGGATACACCATCAACGCGTTGTCGCTGTTCGGCATGGTGCTGGCCATCGGTATCGTGGTCGATGACGCCATCGTGGTGGTGGAAAACGTCGAGCGCAACATTTCGGAAGGGTTGTCGCCGCGTGCTGCGACGTACAAGGCCATGCAGGAAGTGAGTGGGCCGATTATCGCCATCGCGCTGACCCTGGTGGCCGTGTTCGTGCCGCTGGCCTCTATGTCGGGTCTGACCGGTCAGTTCTACCAGCAGTTCGCGATGACCATTGCCATCTCGACGGTGATCTCGGCGTTCAACTCGCTGACGCTGTCGCCGGCCCTGGCTGCGCTGCTGCTCAAGGATCACCACGCACCGAAGGACCGCCTGACCCGCGCGATGGACCGCATCCTCGGCCCGTTCTTTAACGGATTCAACAAGGTCTTCCACCGCGGTTCGGAATCGTATGGCAAGGGCGTGGGCGGTGTGATCCAACGCAAGCTCATCATGTTCGTGCTCTACGGCCTGCTGCTGGGCTTGGCGTTGCTGATGGGCAAGATGGTGCCGGGTGGTTTCGTACCGGCGCAGGACAAGGACTATCTGGTCAGCATCGCTCAACTGCCGGCCGGCGCCTCGCTGGACCGCACCGAAGAAGTGGTGCGCCAGATGGGTGAAATCGTGCTGAAGCAGCCGGGCGTGGTCCACGCGCCAATGTTCCCGGGTCTGTCCGTGAACGGCCTGACCAACTCGTCGAGCGCGGGCCTGGTGTTCCCTGTGCTCAAGCCGTCGAAGGAACGTGGCCCAGGTGAATCGGCTGCGGAGATTGCTGCCGCGCTGAACGCCAAGTTCGCCCAGATCAAAGGCGCGCAGATCGCGACCTTCCCGCCGCCACCGGTGTCGGGCCTGGGTACGCTGGGTGGTTTCAAGCTCCAGCTCGAAGACCGCGGCGCACTCGGCTATGAAGCACTCAACGAGGCGACGCAGGCTTTCATCAAGGCAGCCTCCAAGGCTCCGGAACTGGGCCCGATGTTCACGAGCTACCAGATCAACGTGCCGCAGCTCGATGTGGACCTGGACCGCGTCAAGGCCAAGCAGCTCGGCGTGCCGGTGACCGACGTGTTCGACACCATGCAGATTTACCTCGGCTCGCTGTATGTGAACGACTTCAACAAGTTCGGTCGCGTCTACCAGGTGCGTGCCCAGGCCGACCAGCAGTTCCGCGCCACGGCCGCCGACATCCTGCAGCTCAAGACACGCAACACTGCAGGTGAGATGGTGCCACTGTCGTCGCTAGTGAAGGTCACGCCTACCTACGGCCCGGAAATGGTGGTGCGCTACAACGGCTTCACGGCTGCCGACATCAACGGCGGTCCGGCACCCGGCTACTCGTCGGGCCAGGCCAAGGCAGCCATCGAGCGCATTGCCGCTGAAACACTGCCGCGCGGGATCCGTATGGAGTGGACTGACCTGACGTATCAGCAAATCCTGGCCGGCAACGCCGCCATGTGGGTGTTCCCCATCAGTGTGCTGCTGGTGTTTCTGGTGCTGGCCGCCATGTACGAGAGCCTGACGCTGCCCTTGGCCATCATCCTGATCGTGCCGATGAGTATTCTGTCGGCGCTGCTGGGGGTGTGGCTGACCAATGGCGACAACAACATCTTCACGCAGATTGGCTTGATGGTGCTGGTGGGGTTATCGGCGAAGAACGCCATCCTGATTGTCGAGTTCGCTCGCGAGCTGGAAATGCAGGGCCGCACGATCATGCAGGCTGCCATCGAGGCGAGCCGGCTGCGTCTGCGCCCGATCCTGATGACGTCGTTCGCTTTCATCATGGGTGTGATTCCGCTGGTGATGTCTACGGGTGCCGGCTCGGAGATGCGCCGTGCCATGGGTATCGCGGTGTTCTTCGGCATGTTGGGCGTGACGCTGTTTGGCCTGCTGCTGACGCCGGTGTTCTACGTGGCGCTGCGCAAGATGGCCGGTAGCAAGCCGATTGTCGACAAGCATCACACGCATTCCGAGCCTTTGCACGCCGAGCACCCGGTGCACGTTGTCAAGGCGGCATCGGCTGAATGAACAGGGAAACCAAGGAGATCATCATGAATGCACCCATGACCCAATGGCTGAGCAAGGGCTCGATGTTGCTGGCATCCCTGCTCGTTCTCGCTGGCTGCTCGCTGGCGCCAACCTACGACAAGCCTGCAGTGCCTGACGGCACTGGCTCCAGCTTCAAGGAAGCGCCTGCGCAATGGACGCAGACTGCGCTGAAGCCGGCGGAGGCCGGCACATGGCAGACCGCGAAGCCGTCAGAGGCACTCTCGCGCGGAGAATGGTGGACCATCTTCGGCGATGACAAGCTCAATGCACTGGAACAACAGGCGCTTTCAGCCAACCAGAACCTGGCTGCGGCCGCTGCGCGGCTGAAGGAGGCGAGAGCGTTGAACCAGGCCGCACGTGCTGGCCTGTTCCCCACGCTCGACGCGGGCTTTGGCCCGACGCGCCAGCAGGTGTCCGGCGCGTCGCTGCGCCAGCCTGACGGCACCGCGGTCCCGCAGCAGACGTTGTGGCGCGCGCAGGCCAGTGCCTCGTACGAGGTCGATCTTTTTGGTCGCGTGGCGTCGTCGGTGGATGCAGCCAAGGCGGACATGCAGCAGAGCGAGGCGCTGTTCCGCTCGGTGCAGCTCATGCTGCAGGCTGACGTGGCGCAGAACTACTTCACGCTGCGCGGTCTCGATGCCGAAGCCGAGGTGTTCGCCAATACGGTGAACCTGCGTGAACAGGCACTCAAGCTGGTCCAACGTCGTTTCGATGAGGGTGACGTCAGCGAGCTGGACTTGGCGCGTGCCAAGGCGGAGCTCGCCACCGCACGTTCGGACGCCATGTCGGTGCAGCGCCTGCGCGCGGCGTCCGAACATAGCCTGGCCGTCTTGCTTGGCAAGACGCCGGCTGAGTTCTCGATGCCCGCGACGCCGATCCAGGCGGTCAACCTGCGTATTCCGGCAGGGTTGCCGTCGTCGCTGCTCGAACGTCGTCCAGACATCGCCGCCGCTGAACGTGCGATGGCTTCCGCGAACTCGCGGATCGGCATTGCGAAGGCGGCCTTCTTCCCGTCGCTCACCATCACGGGCGTGGGTGGATTCGAGTCGGCCACGTTGGGCGACCTGTTCAAGTGGAGCAGCCGTGCGTTCCTGCTCGGGCCGCTGGCCGGCACCTCGCTGAACATCCCGCTGTTCGACGGCGGCCGCCGTACCGCCAACCTGGAGAACGCTAGGGCGGCATACGAAGAAGACGTGGCGAAGTACCGCCAGCAGGTGTTGACGGCATTCCGCGAGGTGGAGGACGGCTTGTCGGACCTACGCATCCTGGAAGGGCAGAGGCAGACCCAGGCCGAAGCGGTCCAGTCCGCCACGCGCGCTGCGGATATCTCGCGCAAGCAGTACACCGAGGGCGCGATCAACTTCCTCGATGTCATCGACGCCGAGCGCACCGCGCTGCAGACGAAACGTGCAGCGGTCCAGTTGCAGAGCGTGCAGGCCGCAGCCACGGTGAACCTGATCCGCGCGTTGGGTGGTGGTTGGGGTGACGCTCAGGCTGTCGCGATGGCCGCGCCTGAAAAAGCGAAGGATGCCGGCGCCGTGAAACAGTGACCGCTTAAACAAATGGCTTCAACTTCCCGACCGGGATGAGAGGCCTTGACCTTGGGGGCCGAGCGCCCCCTTGGATACTTCATTCGCCACGCAGCGCCCGTGCCTGCGTGGTGATGTCATGGCATCGCGTGCTCGCTATCTCGGCCAGCGTCTGGATGGGCCCCGCTACGTGAGTGCGCAGGCGGCACAAAACAAACTCCCATCCATTTGTCTCCGTTCTTGAGACAAAGAAACGCCGTAACTGGCATTTATCAACCGCTGGTTGGCAACCATAATGCCTTCACCGTGGTTGACACGGTTACCTCTCCGGCCGAAGCAGACCTCGGTCGGCGTGTCGCAAGCCTCACCGCTCGAAAGCCATGCGCCCACTCACCGAAACAGCATTCTCTGCACCTCAAGACGACAACCCGTCGTCGGGGCTGTCGATGTCGGCTGAACGGTTTGCGCTCGGAGCGCACCTCCTCAGCGAGCGGAATGGCTACGTTCACCACGGCATCTATTCGGGTAACGGCAACGTCATTCACTACGCCGGCTTCACCCGTTCGCGCAGGCCTGGTCCGGTTGAGGAGGTGTCGCTTGAATGCTTCTCCTCGGGGAAGGCGGTGCGGGTCGGCAATGACATGGGTGCTCCGTACCGCGGGTACATGGCGCTGGCGAGAGCGCGGTCCCGGATCGGCGAACGGCGCTACAGCTTGTTGAGAAACAACTGCGAGCACTTCTGCACCTGGTGCATTACCGGCATCGCGCGCAGCGAACAGGTTCGGGAGTGTCTTCGGCATCCAAAGAACGCAGCAAGGACCCTTGCGCTGATGGTTCGCCAATGGGTGCGTCGCGATGAGATGACCTCGTGCATGGAAGGCTTCCGTCCGTCCGCACAAACTTGATGTTTGGAGTTGAAATGAGTCTCAAAGATTCGGTGATTATCGTCGCCGGGTGGATCGTTCTTTGCGTTAGTTGCGGCTGGCTAACAGGCCAAGTCGCGCAGATGCTGACGATGGTGTGAACACATCAGGCATTCGCCGGTCGACATATTCGAACACACTTCAGAAGGCACAACGCCAATGACACCACTCCTGATTATTGCCCCACTAGCCGGGGGCGCCGCTGCGTCTCTGGAGACGTGGGTCAACGGGCGTCTGGCCGCAGGACTCGGAGGGGACCGGCTGATGGCAGCGCTGGTCTCGTTTGCAATCGGTTCCCTCGCGCTTGCAGGTGTCGCTTTTGCGCGAGGCAACCTCTCGTCGACGATGGGGTCGCTGCTCGCGCAACCCTCGTGGCGGCTCGGCGGCGGGGTGCTCGGCGCTGTCGCGATATGCGGGAGCCTGCTTGCCTCGCCTCGTATCGGCAGCGTCAACACTGTCTCTCTGTTTATCTTTGGCCAGTTCCTCGCAGCCACGCTCATTGACCAGCATGGTCTCGCGGCTGCCGTTCCGCGGCCGATGACCGTGATGCGCACAGCAGGCGTACTCGTGATCTTTAGCGGCGTCGTCCTGGTGCTGTTCGGCGACAAGATTGCTGCGACGCTCAGCCGGTCGTCGTAGGGGACGGCACCTAAGCCCGGTTAGCAAGTCCTGGCAGCCCGTCCGCGATTGTCTCTACACGAGATACGGTGCGTCGCCATTCGAAGCCTTTATCGAGGTGGAGTCAAACGCTACATTTCCACCTTTCTAGGGTGCCGGCATGCGGCCAATCGCTACGGTAATCTGCACGCGCAATTTCCCTCCCGCGAAGTACTCAACGTTGGAGTTTGCGCCGAACTGCCGTCGGCGGATCGCAGCCAGGTCCGAGCGTTCCGATGTCGTTGACAGCATCCAATCCATCATCCAATTCGCCCATGAACTCGCCAAACTCTTTAACTGACAGTCACGCTTCCGAGCGCGGAAAACCTCTCATCTTGCTAGCGGTCTGCATGGCGGCAATCGTGCTGCCGCTTAGCTTCACCGGCGGTGCGGTTTCTACGCCCGCCATCGGTCGCGAACTCGGCGGCAGCGCTGTCTCGCTGACCTGGATCACCAACGCGTTCATGCTCAGCTTTGGCAGCCTGTTGATGGCGGCCGGCGCGCTGGCTGACGTCTATGGGCGCAAGCGCCTGTTCAGCATCGGCATCGGCTTCTTCGTGCTGACGTCGCTGGCACTCGCTGCTGCGCCGTCGGTCGCCTGGCTCGATATCCTGCGTGCGCTCCAGGGCATCGCTGCAGCTGCAGCACTGTCCGGGGGAAGTGCCGCGCTGGCTCAGGAATTCGAAGGCCACGCGCGCACGCGTGCATTCAGCATGCTGGGCACGAGCTTCGGCATCGGCCTCGCATTCGGTCCGCTCCTGGGTGGCGTGCTGATCGACGCGTTTGGTTGGCGGTCGGTATTCCTGTCGACGGCCCTGATTGGCGCGGCGGCCATGATATTCGGCGTGCCGCGTATGCGTGAGACTCGCGACCCCAACGCGCAGGGGCTGGATTGGCCCGGCACCGTCTCGTTCACCGCCACGCTGGTCCTGTTCACGTTCGCCGTCATCCAGGCACCTGAGAGTGGCTGGTCCAGCGCGCTTGTCACGGGTTCATTGGCTGCTTCGGCGCTCATGCTGGCCATCTTCATCTACGTCGAATCTCGCTCGGCGCGCCCCATGCTCGACCTGAGCCTGTTCCGCATCCCGCGATTTGTCGGCGTGCAGATGCTGCCCATTGGCACCTGCTACAGCTATATCGTGCTTGTGGTGATGCTGCCGTTGCGCTTTATCGGCATTGAAGGCATGAGCGAGATCGATGCCGGCATTCTCATGATTGCGCTGTCGGCACCGATGCTGGTTGTCCCCGTGCTGGTCGCCACGCTTACGCGGTGGGTCTCCGCAGGCGTGCTCTCGGGCATTGGCTTCCTCATCGCCGCGGTGGGTCTGCACTGGTTCAGCCGGATCGACGTGGGCGCAGCCGGCTTTGCCGTGGTGCCCCCGATGCTGTTGATTGGTATCGGCGCAGGTATGCCGTGGGGCCTGATGGATGGTCTCGCGGTAAGCGTGGTGCCTAAGGAACGTGCAGGGATGGCGACAGGTATCTTCAATACGACGCGCGTAGCAGGAGAGGGAATCGCCCTTGCGACGGTCAGCGCAGTCCTGGCTGCCATTGCCAATGTGAGCCTGAGCGCGGTGCTTGCGGAAGCTGGTTCGACGGCCGGAAAGCTGGGCGAAGCCGCGCAACGGCTGGCCACTGGCGACTTGGCGCACGCAGCCGAAGCGCTGCCTCAAGTCAGCCATCAGTTGCTGGTAGCTGGCTACGGAGACGCGTTCCGCATGCTGCTGCATGTGCTGACTGTCATCACCGTGCTGTCTGCGGTCGCGGTATTTGGCTTCCTCTCGCGCACACCGCAGCAAGCCAGTGCATCGGCAACTGAAGAGCTTGGCTCCAACGCCTAACCTTCAATAGCAGGTCTGGCTTGCGCACAGCAAGCCAGACCTGCTACTGCACTAAAACTGCCAATATTCTTGCGTAAAACTGCGCAATGACCATCGGACAGTGGACGAGTTCATGTCTCGATTCCACTACATCCCTCTTATAACAAGTATTGCGGCAAGCATCTGGTTATTCCGGGATATAGAGGCATACATATGAATATGCACTGGAATAACCTTCTATCCTCAATCGAGGATCTCCATACGTTCTTTAAGGGACGATGTCCTTACTTTAGAGTTGCAAGGCTCAGCGGAAGGCCCCAAAACGCTTAGCACGAGGAAGCCTTCTATCATCCTTAGCTTGAATGATTCCGACAGTCATTCGAGTCTCGCGCTATCTTCGCCCGCGTGCCGGTCGTCTCAACTCTTCCCCACAGAGACCGGTATCCCCCCGTCGCTGCCGTATCTAGCTGACCAACGGGGCGGTCACTCACCGAAGCCGGCGGGGAGGGCGGCCCAATCGTCGGGCGGCTTGTGCTCAGCCGAGGGTGACATGAGTGTATAGATCCGTGGAGGTCGCATGATTTAGATTGATTGGTAATGAATATCGCCATCAATATGTGATTTTCGTAGAACAGACTTACGCTGTGAGTGGTCGGTTTGGCTCAAGTCGTCGCGAGTATGTCAACGCGGTCCCAAGCAACCGGTAGAACTCAACCGCATGGCGCATGCCGTCACTTTCATCTACGCGGTTGGCCGCCAGCGTCATGCAACTGTCACCAGTGCATAAAGGGCCGGCCATTCCAGGCTCGCCAGCTATGTGCACGCCTTCGGCATGCGCGGGCTGCCATACACTGAGCACACGCTGAAGCCGCCCGACTAGGCGCGGGTACTGCGTGTCTACCAACACGAGGGCACGCGCCTCGTGATCCCTCCCGCAACGGCGGGCGCCACGTGCCCGGCTCTTTCTTCCCGCGCCCTCATCTTCGACCACGAGTGTGCGCCAGCTTAACCCATGGACGGTACACCACAGCGCCTTAATGGTTCATGTGCCCGACCCAAATGACATGTACACAATGCTTAACAGCGCCCTGCTACAATACATCGACTTTATGTTCAAAGAGGTAGAGCACGAAGAAGGACTCCACGTAATCGCGCTCGAGCATGCCTACTTCACCGACGATAAGCGCGCAGCTTGTCGAGGTACGTGCAGCGGAAGTCGCTGGTGTTATCGAACAGATTCAAGCCCTGATGGCGCAGTACGAGCTGACAGCCGACGACATTGCTCCAAAACGACGTCTTGGCCGTCCCGCAGCAGGGGCGGCGCCAAAGGCGTCGGAAAAATCCAGGAAATCCCTGCTGCCAAAGTATCAAGACCCCAAGACGGGGGCAACTTGGACTGGCCGTGGTCGTGCACCAGCCTGGCTCGGTAAGAACCGTGAAAAATTTCTAGTTCCAGAAGCGTGTGCGCTCGGCGGAACGAACTGCTGCCGAATGCCGTACGCGGTATTGACTGAGTTGTCTGGAGGCAAGAGGGCTCCTAGCCTGGGGCAAGGACGACATAGTCGTTGTGACCGGCGTCTCCGACATTCCGTGGCTTCCTGATCTTGGGGCGGCGTCGGTGAGCACGCTCGCCTCTCATGCCCCGGAATTGACAGCCACCTGATCTTCAAGACTGGGCTGGACGTGCAGACTGTCTTGTCTTGATTCGGCTCGAGAATATCATCGTCGGCGCTATCCACAAGAAGGGCGCCGGCCAATTCGCCTTACCGGCCCTCTTCAAGGTGTCGGCGATCCAGGTCCCGGCCACCAAGAAGCGCTTTGGCAGGAATCCGTTTACCGGCCAAGAGCAGTGGTTTGCCGCCAAGCCCGCTTCCATCAAGGTGAAGGTCCGCTCGCTGAAGAAGCTGAAGGACGTCGCGGCCTAAGTTCGCCGGGATGGGCTGTAGCGAAAGAAGGGGAGCTGAGGCTTCCCTTTTTCGTCTCGCCTGCTCCTAGCACGCCCGAGCGTGAGCGAATCAGTGTCCGCGTGCCTTGCGGAAGCACTTCTGCTGCGACCTCGAACAATCCGGATTTGAGGATAAGCGCCTTCAGGCTTTCCCGCCATACCGCGCCTTGCGGTTCTCCAGAGCGTCTGGCTCAAGTCGCTGCGCGATTGTGGCTGCGTAAGCCAAGGTCGGCCCAGCCATCGACACGCGTTGGAGCCGCTGCCACTTTTTACAGAAATTCAATCATCCGGTTGCCCTGAAGATGCATGAGCTCAATTGCGGCCGTGGCCCATCGCTGGATGCCAAAAAGCTCGTAGGCGCGAGGGCTGGCCCTATAACGGAGATCTTGGATACCTGGGGCCGGATGGCTTTACCTTCGTCACAGGCCGGATCAAGGAACTCATCATCAAGGGAGGCGAAAACACTGCGCCTCGCGAGATAGACGAGGCATTGCTAAAGCACTCGGCTGTGCTGGGGGCGGCGGTGGCCGGCGTTCCGGACGAGCATTACGGTCAGGAATAGATGGAGTGCATTGTGTCTAAACCCGGAGAGCGATGCATGGAGAACGAATTGAGATCGTTTTGCGGGAATGAACTCGGGGCGTACAAGACACCCAGGTCTTTCCGCATTGCCGACGGGCTGCCCAAGGGACCGTTTGGCGAGGCGCAGCGGCTGAAGCTCCTCAGCATGGAGGGAATCCCTGCATAGCGCCTTTGCCGAACGACTTCCCGACGGGTGCCCGAGCGGCCTGTCGATGGTTCACGGCGTCATGCCGAGCGGAGGACGCTGCCCGAGGCAGGCCTAGTGGTATCCTTAAGCCGCAGTTTCGCAAGGTCAAGCTGCTGTTTCGAATGCGCTGTGTCAGCTCTACGCCGACCACGCCACCGTAGTTGCTGCGTTCCTTGAGTCTTTGTAGCCCGGCAGGATATTTGTTCTGGGCTTGATTTTTTGCGGGGCTTTCCAAAGGTGATCCCGGCGCTCGTTGTGCGCCGGCGAGCAGGGCTCGACCCAGCGCACGATTGTCGTGCGGGCCGGCGACAGCGCCGTCAAGCACTGCAGGCCAAAAACGACAGATCGTTCCCGGACGGGCTCCGTTGGCGATTGTTGAATATCCTGCTCTGCTACCTTCCGAGATCCTGCGTATGCGTGGGAAGTCGATTTATGGACGCTATGACATCCAAACATCCGCAAGACATTTCCGCACTAGAAGATGACCGCCGTTTTGTCACAGCCCTGGCTCGTGGACTGGAAATTCTTGGCGCATTCGATGGCGGTGGTCTGCTTGGGAACCAGGATATTTCCTCGATAACCGGTTTGCCTGGCGCCACGGTATCCAGGTTGACCTTTACCCTGGCTTCGCTGGGATACCTTCGGCGTGACGAGCAGAGCCGGAAGTACTTCGTCGGTGCCGGTGTCCTGGGGCTCAGTGCCTCAATCCAGCGCAGTCTCGGTGTGCAGAAGATCGCCAGGGGGTTCATGGAGGCGCTGTCGCGCGAGCGCAAGGTCTCAGTGGCGATGGGGACACGCGACCGCCTTGGGGTGATGTTCCTGGAGGTGGCGCGCTGCGATCAAACCGTAAAGGTGGTGCACGTCGACGTCGGCACAGTGCTGCCGATGGCGTCGACGGCGATGGGCACGGCATACCTGGTGGCGGCCCCGCTTGCCGAGCGTGCGCACCTGCTCGAGCAGATGCAGGAGCGGCATGGCGCCGAATGGGAGCAGATCCGAAAATCGGTGGAGCGGGCGCACTCGGATTACCGCAAGCACGGCTTTGTGATCTCCCTGCGTTCATGGTCGCGGCCGGTCAACGCCGTTGGTGTGCCACTGGTCATGCCAATAGGGGGCGGCATCTATGTGTTTACCTGCGTTGCAAATCCGCAAGCTGCGCCACGGGAGCGGCTGGTGAAGGAACTAGGCCCCCGGCTCGTGGAGATGGTGAACGCCATCCGCGCGGAGGTCGACCGCTCGCCACCACTGCAGGTGGTGCCGCATAGCGTGTATCGCCCCTGAGCCGAGCACGCATTTCTTCGAGTGATTTTGGCTGCCCAGGAGGCATGGGCGCTACCGTCTCACTCGCCCGCCGCTGGTCCCGTGCCTGCGCATCCTGCGTTATCTCTGGTTTGAAAATCATTTAAAATCAGATAGATAGCGTCGTCATTTCCGCAGTGCGGTTTTCCCACTAGTTTCTCCTATACGCCATCCGGGTCTCTCGGAAGAATACGGTCCGGACAAGAGAGCGGCCACACCGACATCCACCTGTCGCGATGGCTGGCCCATCAACCGGACTGAAGGGGAGACATCGAATGAAGCATGTATTGGCTTGCGCAGGATTGGGTATGTTCAGCCTCGCGGCACAGGCGCAATCCAGCGTCACACTCTATGGCGTGGTCGACGCCAACGTTGAATACGTGAACAATTTGCCGGGCGCTACCGGGAAAGGCAGTGCCTCCCGGCTGAGCTTGCGCTCCGGTGGCATGTCGACTTCGCGCTGGGGGATTCGGGGCGCGGAGGAGTTGGGCGGCGGGATGAAGGCGGTCTTTGCCCTTGAGAACGGCTTCAACGTGGATACAGGTACGCAGTCCGATAGCAGCCGGCTGTTCGACCGGCAGGCGTTCGTTGGCTTGTCGAACCAGTATGGCACGCTGACCTTCGGTCGCCAATACACGACGATGTTCTCGATCATGGGGAACTATGTGCCGCAGGCCTATGCGCCGCAGTATGAGCCGATCTCGACTGTGGTCACTGCGCGCAATGACAACGCGGTGAAGTATGTCGGGAAGTTTGGCGCGGTGGGGCTTGGGGCGCACTACAGCTTTGGCGAGCGGCCGGGTGCATTTTCCTCTGGTTCCGGCTGGGGCCTGGGAGCCACCTACGCTCCGGGCGACTTCAGCATTTCGGCGGCCTATGACCAGTTGAATCCACAGGCCGGCACCGGTACCGGTTCCGGCCGAACGCAGTACGCGGGCATCGCCGCCAACTACATGGCCGGACCGGCCACCTTGTTCGCGGCCTATCGTTGGGGCCGCAAGGAAGACGAAGCCGGCAGGCCGATCACGCGCGATAACTTCTGGTGGACGGGCGTGCGCTACGAGCTCGCGCAGGCCTTGGTGCTCACGGGTGCCTTCTACTACGACGACGTCAAGAAGTCGTGCGGCACAAGCTGCACGAATCCCGCCAATCCCTGGCAAGCCAGCGCTCTGCTTGACTACAGCTTGTCCAAGCGGACCAACCTTTACGCGGTGGCCGCCTATGCGAAGAACGCCGCCATGAACTTTGGCTTCGGTGGCTACACGCTGGCGCCGGGCAAGTACAGCCAGACCGCCGTCGCAATTGGCATTCGCACCAAGTTCTGAGCCCGGCAGGGCAAGCGCAGACCAAGTCGAATGGAACATCAAACATGAAGAGCTATCGTTTTCCCGATTATCAGGTGGCCGGCGACGCAGAGACCACAATCTTCCTGCTGCACGGCGCCTATGGCTCGAAGACGTACTTCGGACCGGAAATCGAGGCGCTGGTTCGCGAGGGCTATCGCGTGGTGGCTTGGGATGCGCCGGGTTATGGCCTGAGTCCGCTGCCGGAGAACCTGAGCATCGAAGGGCTGGCGGACACCGCGGCCGCGCTGATCGAGCGGCTCGGTACGGCGCGCAACGTGGTGCTGGGCCATAGCATGGGAGGCATCGTTGCGCCTCGCGTGGCGACGCTCTTGCCCGGGCGCGTGCATGGCTTGGTGGTGTCGGCAACGGTAGCGTCTTTCTCGCGCAAGAGTGAGGAGGACAGGAGGACCTTCCTGGAAGAGCGCATCGCGCCGCTCAAGCATGGGAAATCGTTCGTGGAAACGGCCATGCCGGTGATCCGCTCGATGTTTGCGGCGGGCTCGCAGGGGCCGCTGGTCGATCTTGTGACTTCAGTGGCGGCCAGCACTTCGGCCGACACCTTCTGTGCCGCGATCGCGGCCATCGTCAACTATGAAGGCATCGACACCCTGCGCCAGGTTGCTGTGCCGACGCTGCTTGTCGCCGGCGAGCAGGACAAGGTCGGCAGGCCTGACGGCATGCGGGAGATTCAGGAACTGATCCCACAGGCGGAGTTCGTCTGCATTCCAGACGCTGCGCACTACGCGTTTGCCGAGCAGCCGGAAGCCTTTAACCGCCACCTGCTCGGCTTCATTCGGCGCCATGTTGACAATGCTGGCCGCGAATAAGCCTGACGGACTATCGCAAGACGGGGGCTCGCCAGCGAGCCATCCCTTACTCGGAAACAGCATGATGCAGAGAAACATCCCTTCAGTGACAAGGCGTGCCTTTATCGGCGCCTGCCTGGCGCTCGGTTTCATTGCCGGGGCGCAGGCAGGCGACTGGCCCGAGCGGCCGATCACGCTGGTCGTGCCATACCCCGCTGGCGGTTTGACCGACACGGTATCCCGGACCTTGGGCGACGAGGTCGGCAAGATTCTCGGCCAGCCCGTCGTGATTGAGAACCGCGCCGGCGCGGGGGGAAAGATCGGCCTGGACGCGGTCAGGCGCGCGCCACGTGATGGTTACACGATTGCACTGGTCGTGCCTGCCACCATGATTACGCTGCCCCTGACGGACAAGAACTACGGGATCGATCCGTTGAAGGACTTCGAGCCAATCACGATTGCGGTCGACACCTACCTGGCGCTCGTGACAAGCCCCTCGCTGGGTGTGCACAACCTGAAGGAGTTCACTGTCTATGCCCAGCAACACCCGGGACAGCTGAACTACGCCACCCCAGGTGCGGGCACCAGTTTCCATTTCAACAATGTGATGCTTGAGCAGAAGCTCGGCATCCGCGCCGCGCATGTGCCATACAAGGGCGAGGTTCAGATGATGTCGGATATCGCCAATGGGCAGATCCATTACGCGCTGGTCACCAACTCGTCCAAGGCATTTGTGGACGGGGGCAAGGCGGTGCCCATCGCGGTGGCGGCCGGGAAACGGGTGCCGGCCTTCCCCAATGTGCCGACCTTTCGTGAGCTCGGCGTGGATTTCGTCACCGATGGCTGGGTGGGGTACGCCGCGGCCACAGGCACCCCGGTAGCGATTCTCGACAAGCTGAATGCTGCCTTCACCAAGGCGCTGGCACTGCCGCGCATCAAGACACTGTTCGCGCAGATGGGCTACAACCCGGTCGGCAATACGCGGGCCCAGTTCCGGGCACTAATCGAGGAACGCACCAGGCACTATGCGCAGCTTGTGAAGTCCGGCGCAGTGAAGCTGGACAACTGAGCGCACAACCTGCGAAATCATCGCGAGCCGTAGGGAAACCCCAAGAGAAGCCGTTGGCGCATCAAGGATGCACCAGGCAAGCAGAGTGAGGATCCATCATGCTGGAAATCGTCAATCACGTTCCGTCCACGATCTCGGCGGACAACGACCATCCCTTCCTCAACGGGCCATTTACGCCCAACCAGGACGAATACACCGCGGATACCGACGCCATGCAGGTGATCGGTGAAATCCCCAGGGATCTGCACGGCATCTACGTGCGCAATACGCACAATCAGGTGCATGAATCGATCGGCATCTACCATCCTTTCGACGGTGACGGCATGCTGCACGCCATCCATTTCGAAGACGGTCGCGCCACTTACCGCAACCGCTATGTGCAGACCACCGGTTTTCTTGCCGAAAAAGCCGCTGGCCGGTCGCTCTGGCCAGGCATGCTGTCGCCACAGTTGTATTCGCGCCGTGGCTGGGGCTCGATGGGTGCCATGAAGGACAACGCCGGCACCGACGTCATCTGCCATGCCGGCAAGCTGCTCGCCTCGATGTCGCAGGGTAGCGAGCCGTGGCGGCTGGATCCGCTGTCTCTCGAGACGCTGGGGCCGGACGTCAACTGGGGACGCGAGGTGCCGGATGGTGTGGCGTCTCACTACAAGGTCGATGCCGAGACGGGCGAGATGATGTTCTTCAAATACCCGGAACGCTGGCCGCATATGCATTACGGTGTGATTGATCGCCACAACCGCCTGGTGCACTACGTGCCGATCGAGCTGCCTGGCCCGCGCTGGCCGCATGACCTGGGCATTACCAGGAACTACACGATTCTGCATGACCTGCCGTTTTTCTTCGATCCCGAAGCGCTGAAGCGCGGCGAGCGCAAGCTGGCGTTCCACCGTGACATTCCGGCTCGCTTCGGCATCGTGCCGCGCCACGGCGACAACGCGCAGGTGCGCTGGTTCGAGGGCACGCCTTGTCACATCCTACATCTGGCGAACTGTTACGAGGACGGCGACGAGGTCGTGATGGATGGATGCATCATGCCGGACCCGCACAAGCCGAGCGTGGGGCAGAATGACGGCAGCAAGCAGGCCGCCTACGACAAGATCCGCGCTCACCTTGACAAACATAACAACCCGACGCTGATGTACCGGTGGCGATTCAACCTGAAAACCGGCCAGACGCGCGAGGAGCAGATCGACGACGAGATCACGGAGTTCCCAATCTGTAGCAACGACTATGTTGGCCGCCCGTACCGCTACAGCTATAATGTCTTATACGAAAAAGGCGAATGGTTGTTCCGTGGCCTGAAGCGCTATGACATGTTGACGGGCGCGACCCAGCGCTACGAGTATGGCAAGGGCCGTTATGGCAGTGAGCCGCAGATGGCACGCCGCATCGGCGCCAAGGCGGAGGACGACGGCTACCTGCTGACCTTCGTCACCGACATGACCGCCAATCGCTCGGAATGTCTGATCCTGGACGCCAGCGATATCGCCGCAGGTCCGATTGCGCAAATCATCCTGCCGCATCGCATCTCAATGGGTACGCATGCTTGCTGGGTGGAGCCTGACCGCGTTGCGGGCGAGAACCGTGGCGCGGCATACTTGCCCTGAGACGGCGTCATGCAAAAGAACCTCGTTCTGGTGCCGGGGCTGAACAATACCCGGATGGTGTTCGCCCGGACCCTGGCGGCCCTGCCGCCATCGGTGCGCGGCATCGCGGTGGACTGCCCTCCGTTGTCGTCTGTCGAGGCCATCGCCGAGGCACTGCTGCCAGTTTTGCCCGAGCGCTTCTGGCTGGGCGGCTTTTCGTTCGGGGGCTATGTGGCACTGGCGTTGCTGGAATCTGTGCCCGAGCGCATCGAAGGCATTGCCCTGATTTGCTCGGCACCTTATGCGGACTCGCCGGAACAGCGCGAGAAACGACGCATATCCATGGCCACGGCTCGCGAGGGCCGCTACTTCGACATGATCGAAGCACAGGCGGTCAGTGCTTTTCATCCGAGTAATCTGCAGGACGCTGACCTGATGTCGGAGCGCCGTGTCATGGTGCGTGCCTATGGCGTTGAACGTTACCTTGCGCATGTGCAGGCGGTCATCGACCGGCCAGATCGCTCCCGGTTGCTGGACGGCAGCAAACCAACGCTGGTAGTGTGCGGCTCGCACGATAGGGTGTTTCCCGAGGAAGTTCTGCGCCAGGTTGCGCTCGGCGTTCCCGGCGCCGAGCTGCGGGTCGTCGCGGCCGCAGGGCATTTGGTGCCGCTAGAGCAGCCGCGGAAACTGGTGCGTGCATTGACGGATTGGATGGACGTCGGGACCAGCTAGCGCAGAAATCCCCTTCCTCCACGCTTTTGCGAGCGGTGGGGAGGCAATGGGAACTTACTTTACCCCGATTCTTCGACTTGGCATCCTCGCCTCGATGCGCCTATCGCTCGGGGCGATTCCTTTGACGCAGGCGTAGGACGCTGGCGGACAACGGCAGCGGGGCGCAGCGGTCCGCGAGCGCTTCGAGCAAGGTCGGCCTAAGCACCGATTTGAGCCCACAAAACGGGCTGAAGATTGCCCTCAGGGAGCCAATAGCGCTGTTCGCCCTCGTTTCCGCGTCGTCCCAGGACCGGATGACCGAGAATTCGATAAGACAGGCTTTCTAGCCTACCGGCCGGCCGGCGTTGTCAAGGCGGGCGCAGCTTTCCAGAGAGCATTTTGGCGCGAGATTGGGTGGCGTCAGCCTTGGAAAGCTGTATGATTTCGCGTCGCTTTTACGGTAAGCCCCTTCCATGAGAGAGGTTTCGCTCGGCCCGCGTCCCGCCTCGGAGCGGGAGATGGTCTCGCCTGGGGGCGAGTACTATCAGGCCCTAACCACGATTGATGCCTTCGCCTTCCGGCGTATGTTGGACCGCGTGTTCTGGCATCCCGAGCCGGAGGTACTGCGGTTCGAAGTGCGAGCGAACCCATCCCCTTTGGGCAGCATCTATGACGTGGTTGCACTGGTGTCGGACGCCGGGGAGGCCTGGTTCAACAGGGACATAATCCCTGGTCGTTGGGACTATGTTGCATTCTCGGAAATCGGTTGGGGAATGGCGAAGCTTTACAGCCAAGAGGCCATCGATGCCGGCCGAATGCGCGAGGAGGATGGCTCAGCCGTCGCCGGCGGGCCGATGCCGGATTTCACGCACCTGCAGGATCCGGCTGAGCGCGAACGCTACCGTTGGGCGCTCATCAACCACCTGCGCAGGCAAGGGCGATCGGGCTAGCATGGTCTTCCACCGTCGGCGGCTTTGCGGTATTCTCTCGGCAATTCTCGCGTCGTAGACGCATCGACCCCGCCATCTCCGCGATGGCTAGCATAACTGCCCGGTCCACGCCGGCAGTCTTCAACCCCCTCGGGACTCACGTCCCGGATGGGCGTGTTCCCTCTCCGGAGCATTCCCATGCAATTCGTTTCCCAACAGGCATCACCGCCGTCGCGTATTGCTGCAGCCCACGCTGGCTCTTGCGATCGTGCTCGACACGCCGCCATCGAAATCACCCGCCGGTTCGTGCTGTCCAAGCTTGCCTTGGACCGCAAGCCTGTCGGTGCCGTGGTGTTGCGCAAGAGCTTCCAGGTGTCCGAAGCAGGACTCCTGACTTCGACAAGTGTCCAGACCATGGATGCCGCGCTCAACGCGGTGAAGGCTTTCGCTGAAAGCTGCGACATGGATGACCTCGCGGCTGAGCTTCTCCTGCTCAATCTGTACGGCTGCCTGGGAAGGAGGGCGGTGCCGCTGCCCGGTCTCGAGCTAGCATTCTTTAAAGGCTGGTGCGAGTTCCGCTTTGACACCGAGCTCGGCTACAAGCTGCTTGCGTTCGTCGAGAAGCATGGCGGCCAATTCTTGATGGACCACTACTGATTCCTCTCTTCTCTTTCCACCCGTGGGGCTTGCCCCCATGGGCGGCGCTCCCTCCACGCGGAGCCATCATGATCTTTTCCACGCGTTTCGCCGCCGGCGTTGTTGTCGCGCTGATGCTGGACCTGCTGTCGGTCCTGTACTGCCTGATGACGACGCGGGACGACGCTGTTCTGTTGCAGCAAATGCTGTCGTGCGCGGCCATAGGCGCGCTGCTTTTGGTTGGCTGTCTGCTCAGGGCGCTAGCTACGCTGGACGCCCGCAATAGCCAGATCGGCCAGGCGTAAGGCCGGTCGTTCGCACTCTCACCCACTGGGGAATGCCCCCTGTGGGGCTTCCCCGGACGTTACTACTTGGAAGCCACAGTGAACCTTCTCCCCATGCGTATCGAAGTCGGACCCGTCCCTGTCGAAGAGGCGTGCGCTCAGGTTGGCGATCCCGACTATGTGGCGCGCTCGCGTAGCGAGACCGCCGTCTATATGCGCCAGCTTCAACGGATCTTCGGCTTTCCGCCGCCAGAGCAGCTGACATTCCAACGGCAGGGCTTTTCTCATGACCTTGGCCGGTACTACGAGGTTGTCGCGTGCATGAACCGGCGCGGCGAAAGTCGCTTCGATGAATCGAAGTTGCCAACGACCTGGGACCATATTGCCCGCGCGGAACTCACCTGGACTCGGCTGAGCCGGCGATACCGTGAGGAATGCTGGGCGGGCATGCGCGCGCCGGATGAGGTGCCGCCCCTGTATCTCGGTGCGATACCTGACTTTCCCGACCATCCCGTCGCGTACTGGATGGCACTCGGCTGGACGCCAACGGCGGCAGCGCCGGCGATAGGTCGCCACTGAACCAAAATCCTTTCTTTGACCCGTCCGGGAGTGCTACCCGAACGGGAGCGCTTCCGGCTTCCGGGCGATTCCGCCCGAGCAACCGGAGCACGATCATGTCACAATTTTCCTCTTCCTCGTTCGATGCCGCTTTGCTGGTGCGTGACGCACACGGGCTCTATGTGCTGGCGACTGCGGAGCAGATTCTGGACGCTGCGCGCCAGGCCATCGATCAGAAGATGCAGCGTGGGGCTTCCTTCTCGTCGCCGGCGGCGGTCGGGGAGTACTTGCGGACCAAGCTGGCTGGATTGGACTGCGAGGTGTTCTCTGTACTGTTCCTCGACACACAGCATCGCCTCATCGAATATGTCGAGATGTTCCGCGGCACCATCGATAGCGCATCGGTGCATCCGCGCGAGGTCGTCAAGGAGGCACTTCGGCTCAACGCAGCGGCGGTGATCCTATCGCACAACCATCCGAGCGGAAGGCCCGACCCGAGCGAGGCCGACAAGGTGCTGACCCTGCGGCTCAAAAGCGCTCTAGCGCTGGTAGATGTCCGTGCGCTGGATCATGTCATCGTGGCCGGCAGTGTCACCACGTCCCTTGCCGAACACGGCTTGATTTGAGGAATGGGGCTTCGGCCCCTTTTTGAACTACTCACTCACCCTTGGGGGCATCCCGAGGGGGGTGCTCCCACAATTTGGAGCACCTTCATGTACAACAACGTCGCAGCGGCATTCCTGGCGGCCAAGGAAAGCAGCCGCCAGGCCCATCAGCTTGCGCATAACATCGAATTGACGCGAGAGCATTTGCATGCCGCCGCGGCGGTCGAATGAGCTGCGCCATGCATAAGACGTATCGAGACAAGGACGGCAACTTGGTCGAGATTGTATCGATCGAGATTGCTCCGCATGTCGGTGGCATTTCACGTGCCCTATCGTGGGACCGGTTTTCCGGGCAGTATGCACCGGCGGAGGACCAGGCTTATCGGCTCGTGCACGTGACGCTAGAAGAGCCGGCGGATCTGTCATTGCCGGCCTACTGGAACGGCACGCGCTGGAACAAATGGGTGGTTCCCGAGCTTCCACTCTCTAGCATTCTCCAGCTTGCGCAACTGCTGCCCGATGTCGTGCACGTCGACGAGGCGGGTGTGGCCGTGGTGTTCGATGGGCAGGAAGTCATCCCAGTCGCGACCACGGTGCTGCAAGTAGATGGCGAGGCGATCTGCACCTATTTCGTCGAAGGATGGTGCTGGGAACTTGTAGCAACCATCTGACCCGCTGCGCTATCGGTTGCCAGGAGTCTATCCGGACGTGTCATTCCTGGGGGATCTCATTGGATCTCCCAGGTCGGTCGGAACTTACAAGTCTTTGACCGGCGGTTGCAGCCAGGCGGCAGCCGCGCTGCGTGCACGCGTCACATATTTCTACCCAACGGGGGTTGCCATCCCGTCGGGCGGCTCCCTCACATCCTGTTCAGGAAGCCCACATGTTCCATTCTGCTATCCCCAAATCGACGCGGCATCGCCTGCGTACCCATTTCTGCGTACACCTGCGGTCGACCCATGAGTAATCGGACCGCGCAAAAGATGTTCAATCGGACAGCCGATGAACACCAGAAGGCACTCATTTCCCTAATCAAGGAGTTTGGCTACCGACACACACTAGATGAGGTCTTCGCCGATTTCGTGGAGCTTTCGGCGCTGGCAGTGAGCAACGCAGTCGACAAGCACCACTTCCAGACACGGGAAGAGTGGTACCTTGCGATAGTGAAGAAGTACGATCCCGCGGACTTCAAGCGATTCCCACAGATGCTTGGGGCATTGACGGCGTGCTTTGAAGACCGCGTGCAGCGGCTTGTTCCAGGTGGTGAGGGGCTAGCCGATGTGCTGGGCCAGACCTACATGATGTTGGAGCTTGGGAGCAGTAGGGCGGGGCAGTTTTTTACTCCCTACTCCGTGTCGAGAATGATGGCGCTGATGAACGTGGGGGACGGTAGCCTGCACATAGAGCGCGAAGGCTACGTGACCGTACACGAGCCCGCGTGCGGCGCTGGCGGTATGGTAATTGCCTGTGCTGACGCCTTCAATGACGCCGGTCACAACTATCAGGACGTTATGCACGCGACGTGTGTCGACATAGACCCGCGCTGTGTTCACATGACGTACCTACAGTTGTCCCTACTGCATATTCCCGCGATCGTGATTCACGGTAACGCACTCAGCAATGAATCATGGAGCCATTGGTTCACGCCCGCCCATATACTGGGTGGATGGGGACCGAGGCTTCGGCGGCGAAGCCGAGGCGAGGCGGTCCCAGAGCATGCTGAGCCGCCGGCGAAAGCAGGTGCTGAGTTGGTTGTGCAAAGTGTGGAACCTGCAATCGTGCTGTCATCGGGCGCCGCGGATCCAGAGCCTCGGCCGCGAATCTTTGTTCGAGAGGACCAATTGGCGCTGTTTTGATCTTCCACGACGACCTCAGGCAGAAATTCCTTAAAAAGCTCGCGAATTTCGTGAGCTTTCGAGGCCAATGCCTGAGCAATCCGGCCGTAAGATTTTCCTGTAGCCCGACCCGCTACTTGGCCCTGAGCTAATGATGTCCTCCGCCCTCCACTTTGTGGAGGGTTTTTTTTCTGCGTGACCCGGGGAGAGCCAGTTCATTCGTGGCGTGGTCTGGGCCAGGATTCTATCCGGCGGTTGCGTTGACCGGTTGAATCCGCAGCCAACAAGGGTCATTCACTCGCGCTTGAGCTCGGACGTGCGGGCGGCGGCTCTGCAACTCTAGCCGGCCATCCGGTTCTCCATGAGCCTTAACCTAGTCACCCGCTTCTTCAGTCGCTAGGGTAAGCTCCTGCACAGTCAACCGTTTGGCCACTCACTTGATCTTCACGACGACCTTGCCCTTCGCGCGTCCCTCGGCCAAGTATTCAAGCGCTTCCTTCGCTTGCTCGAACGAGAAAACCCTGTCGATCACCGGACGAATGCGTTCCGACTCGAGAATTCCTCCAATCTCGGCGAGTTGGGCGCCGTCGGGACGGACGAATAGAAATGAGTAGGTGACGTCCCGTTTTCTTGCAAGACGCATGATTTTTCGGCTCATCAAGCCGAACACGAACGTTAGAAAGAAATTCAGGCGTCGTGCGCGTGCGAACGCTGCGTCCAAGGGACCGATGAGCGAGACAACCTTGCTCCCTGGTTTGAGAATGCCGATGGCTTTCTCGATCGCATCGCCCCTCAATGTACCAAGCACGACGTCGTAGCCCCGCAGCACTCTTTCGAAGCTCTCCTTCTTATAATCGACCACCTCGTCTGCGCCCAGCGTGGTGACTAGTGGAACATTACCCGTGCTGGTGGTCGTTCCCACCTTGGCACCAAGGTACTTTGCTAGCTGGATCGCGAACGTACCGATACCGCCCGACCCCGCAGGGATGAACACCTTCTGACCAGCTCGAACATTGGCACGCTCCTTCAATGCTTGCCACGAGGTGAGGCCAACCATCGGAACGGAGGCGGCCTGCACAAAGTCGAGCTTGGCCGGCTTCGGTGCGGCAACGCTTTCCGGCACCGCCACAAATTCGGCGATCGAACCTCTGCCAAGATCGAAGAGACTGGCAAAAACGGCATCGCCCGGCTTGAAACGCGTCACGCGACTGCCAACCTCAACCACCACGCCAGCAATATCGCTGCCTAGCGTGGCCGGTAATTCGAACTTCAGGACAGGCTTGAACGTGCCCGCCGGAATCATGTTGTCAATTGGATTCAATCCTGCCGCGTGGACCTCCACCAGCAACTCATCCGCCTTTAACGTGGGGCGCGGAACGTCGGCGAATCCGATCTCAGGTGACCTGCCATAGCGTTTAAATGTGAGTGCGTTCATGTTGCTCTAAATCCAATGGGGGTGTTGCCAGGAACGCCAGCGCCCTTGACACGAAGTCGGCGTGATACTGAAAGATGCCGCCATGGCCGGCTTCTTCGTAGATGACCAACTGCGCATGGGGAATGCGCCGGGCCATGTCGCGACTTAGCGTGGTGGGCACCATGATGTCATTGTCGCCGTTGGCGATCAGGACCGGCATGCGCAGGCCGGAGAGATCCTGCGGCACCTGCTGGCCCCAAGCCTTAATCGCCTTGAGCTGGCGCAAGAAGGCGCGGGGTGTCGGTCCCCTGTCGCGATCGACGCGGCGCTCCTTCAGTCTTTTCAGGAAGGCGCTTGCCGCCTGCCGGCCAATGGCCGTAGGGGTGAAGAAGAGATAGGTCTTGGGGTCGCATAGCGTCAGCAGGCCCTTGAGTATCAGCGGCCACGACACCGCACCGACACGATCGATGCCCTGACCGCCCGCGGGGCCCGTGCCTGTAAGGATGAGCTTGCGCACAAGGGCAGGCACCTTCAGGGCCACGTCCTGTGCCACGAAACCGCCAAGCGAAAAGCCGAGCAGATCTACTTGATCGAAACCCATCGCGCGGATCACCGCGCTCGCGTCGCGCGCCATCTCGCCGACGGTTACCGACGCGGTGCCGCCGGACAAACCGATTCCGCGATAGTCGATGGCAATAACGTGGTGCTCACGAGCCAGGCCATCTACGATGCGCGGGTCGAAGTTGTCCAGCACGGCGCCCCAGTGGTTAAGGAGGACCAGCGGGGTGCCGCCATGCTGTCCCAGTTCGCGATAAGCGAACGTGGTTCCGCACACCTCTACTAGCTTGGTCTGAGCGTGGGCATAAGACGCCTGCGGCGCTTTGAAGTTCATGGTCGATTCTCGTCGGGGGTGACGCCCCGGTCATTGTGGCGGTCAGGCTTCGGGCCGATAGCGTTCGGCCACCTGGGCTTGTCGAATGTCCGATATGAGCCCTTGACGCGCGCCATCCAATGCGTCCCAGCGCGCCGCTACGTGCAGCGGCGGGATAGTCACGAGTTCGCGGCGATCGAAGCCGACCAGTGCCGCATCAACCAGTTCGCCGACTTCCATCACCTCGGGAAGCGTATTGACGTCGATGCCGGCGCGCCCCCATATTTCCGTGCGGGTCGCCGCCGGGAGCACCGCCTGCACGTAGACGCCGCTGGGCGACAACTCGAGGTTCAATCCCTGCGACAGGAACAGCACAAACGCCTTGGTGGCGCCGTAAATTGACATGCCGAACTCGGGCGCGAAACCTACCACCGAGCCGATGTTGACGATTGCGCCGGTACCAGACTCCAGGAAGCGCGGAGCGGCGGCGGCGGCAAGCCGCGTAAGCGCCGTCGTGTTGAGCGTGATCAGGCGTTCGATTCCCTCAGGCGTCTGCTGCACGAAGCCGCCCGATTGAGCCATCCCGGCGTTGTTGATCAGGATGCCTATGCGAGCATCCTCACGCAGACGAGTCTCGACCCCGGCAAGGTCGGCGGGCTGGGTGAGGTCGGCCTGCAGCACTTCCACGGCCACCCCACTTTCTTCACGCAGCCGCGCGGCCAGCGTTTCGAGGCGCGCCTTGTCGCGTGCAACCAGCACAAGATCGTGGCCGCGGCGGGCGAAACGCTCGGCGTAGGTGGCGCCGATGCCGGAGGAGGCGCCGGTGATGAGAACAGTCGGAAGCGTGGTCATGATAATTTCCTCTTCAAGGCGGTTCGGACGTGGACGCAAGCAGCGCGCCTCAGGCGGTGATGGACGGGTAATCGGTGTAGCCCGCAGCGCCGCCACCATAGACCGTGGCGAAGTCGGGCTGGGCCAGCGGGGCGCCGGTCTTCAGGCGTTTGACCAGGTCGGGGTTGCTGATGAAGGCACGGCCGAAGGCAAACAGGTCTGCCTTGCCCTCGTTGAGCCTGGCGGTGGCGAGTTCCAGGTCGTAGCCGTTGTTGGCCAGGTAGGTTTGCCTGAAGCGGCGGCGCAGCGCGTCGTAGTCAAACGGTGCGACATCGCGCGGGCCGCCGGTCGCGCCCTCGACCACATGCAGGTAGACGATGCCCAGCGCGCTGAGCTGCCCGGCGATGTAGTCGTACTGGGGCTGAGGGTTACTGCTCGAAATGCCATTTAACGGTGACACAGGCGAGATGCGCACACCGGTGCGATCGGCGCCGATTTCTTCAACAACTCCAGCGACGACTTCCAGTAGCAGGCGCGCACGGTTTTCGATCGAACCGCCGTAGGCGTCAGTGCGCTGGTTGGCCCCGTCTTTGATGAACTGCTCCAGCAGGTAGCCGTTGGCACCGTGAATCTCCACGCCGTCGAAGCCGGCAGACATGGCATTGGCCGCGGCTCGACGAAAGTCGTCAACAATGCCCGGCAGTTCGTTGAGTTCGAGGGCGCGCGGCTGCGACACGTCGACAAAACCGTTGTTGACAAAGGTCTTCGTCGCCGCGCGGATGGCCGAAGGCGCGACCGGCGCAGCGCCGTCAGGCTGGACATCGACATGCGAAACACGCCCGACGTGCCAGAGTTGCGCGAAGATGCGTCCCCCCTTCGCATGCACAGCCTCGGTGACCGTGCGCCAGCCGGCGATTTGCTCAGGTGTATACAGGCCCGGGGTGTCCTGATAGCCCTGGGCCTGGGCTGAGACTTGGGTAGCCTCAGTGATGATCAGGCCGGCCGAGGCGCGCTGGGCGTAGTAAGTGGCGGCCAGTTCGCTTGGCACCAGCCCCGCGCCTGCGCGATTGCGGGTCAGCGGTGCCATGACAAAACGGTTGGCGAGTGTCAGGCGCCCAAGGGTGTAGGGCTCGAAAAGCGTCTTGTCGGTCATCTTGCGTCAGCCTTTAGGGTTGGAGTTGCGCTCAATGATGATGACCATAATCTTAACTGTCAAGATTTTGATGACGATTAACATCAATGTACAATGGAGCCTTCGCAGACATGAACCCACCGTGGTCAGGAAATGAAGATCACCAAGGCACAGGCACAGGCCAACCGGGAGCACGTTGTCGCGACGGCGTCCAAGATGTTTCGGGAACGTGGCTACGACGGGGTTGGCGTTGCCGATCTGATGGCCGCAGCCGGCTTCACCCACGGCGGCTTTTACAGACAGTTCCGCTCCAAGGCCGAACTGATGGCGGAATCGGCGGCCTGCGGCATCGCGCAGACGGTGGCACTGAGCGCGGGTGTAAACGCCCCAGAGTTCGTGCAGCATTACCTTTCTCGCGAGCACCGCGACACCCGCGCTACCGGTTGCACAATGGCCGCACTAGGCGGGGATGCCGCGCGTCAACCAGAAGCGGTTCGGACCGCGTTCGCGGCTGGCATTGAGAGCCTGCTGGCTGCGCTGAGGCCCGAGGACACTCTTTCGGACGGAGCCGATCCGGGTCGGGCGCGAGCCCGGTCCCTCGACACACTGGCGCACGCGGTGGGCGCCGTCATCATGTCGCGGGCCTGTCCGGACGACTCGCCGCTGGCCGACGAAATCCTGGCGGTTTGCCGCGACGCGATCCTCGCGTCACTGAGCGTGTCCACAGCAGCAAACACTTCTTCGCATGACCGGCACACTTCTGGCATTCAGCGACCGGCCGATCGCCAGAACACCAGCGGCGACAACGGCAAGCTGGCCGCCAGGACGATAAAGAAGGCCAAATAGGCGGCCCAACCTGCGCAGAGACAACTCCATGGCGGGGCCGCGCAGCCCATTTGCATGAAGCCGAACAGGAGCGGGGCGGCGCCTGCCTTCTGCCCGAACGGCGGCAGCGCGATTGCGGTGCCCAGCGGATGAACCTGCCCGTCCCGGCCGGTAACACTATCAGTTCCGCCGAGAAGTAGTAGGCGTCCGCCCAGCCGCTGATGAGCCAGCCCGTTTACACGCGATGACGAGCGGCGGCTGCTCTCTGGAAGCGGCCGTTGCAGCGGGGCGGTCTGACCGGCAGTGCGGGGTCGGGAAAAGACGACTGGGTTGCAGCTGGCGGAGGTCCCTTCCCGGCCATGAGCGGCCGTCCGGATTGCAGGCGCGTGGTCGGTCGAGGGGCTGCTGCGCATCCCATATCGGA